>PMIX01000288.1 GCA_003158395.1 Myxococcales bacterium
GGGCGGAAGGCCCCAGCCACTAGGCTGGGTGCCGAAATCAACCATGTCGCCGCTATCGCGAAGCGCCCAGCCGGCCGTGATGGGATCCCACAGCCAGAAAACGCTGTTGCTGTGTGCGCCGCTCCAGCTCGCTTCGCTCCCAAAGAAGAAAATCTTCTGCAGACCCTCGTCAAAGGTCATCGCTGTACTGACATCCCAGCCCTCGCCCCCGTAACCGGAATCCGGCACCACCGAGGCGGGAGCAGGCGTACGGTTGGTCCACGTCATCTTCGCGCCATCCCACTCCCACACAAATGGGCTCGTTACTGGGCCACGACTCGGCAATCCTGAAAGCGGGTAGACATTGGTTTGTCCGCCGAAGAGCAGCACCTTTGCGCGTCCCATGTCGGTAGCCATGCCATGCGAGAAAAGCGTGTTCGGGCTCGACGCAGGGAAGAGCTGGGTCCACTGGCGGTTACTGCACTGCCACTCCCAGGTGTCACCGAGGCCCGGCGTGGTGCTGTACACGCCTATGTCGCTCGTGCCGCCGAACAAGATGAGAGATTTGCGGAACGGGTCGTAGGCCAGCGCAGTGTTCCCGCGAGCACTAGGTCGTACGTCAGAGCTCACTTCTGACCATGCGCTACCGTCCCACTCCCACGTGTCGTCCAGCATCTTGGCCTTGGTATCCTGACCGCCGAACACGTAGGTCTTGCCAGTAGTGGGACAGAAGGCCATGGCGTGACGGCAGCGCCCGCTGGGCGCGTTTCGCGGCGGCATAGGGTTCGTGAATTCTGCCGTGGCAGGGTCCAACTCCCAGATCTCCCCCGATGCGACCCCGGAGTCGGCTGACTGCTGCCAGACTCGGCCCGCCACGAGATCGAGAAGACCTTGCGAAGAGTCGGCGACCAGCGAGGCGTACATGCGCCCGGCGGGCAGGTTGGGCTCGCTGCCGTCCAGGAGCTGCGTCCACGTGCCCGCGATCGGATCCCAGTCCCAGACGTCGGCCAGGGCGTCGCCGGTGTCGCTGTCCCCGCCGCCCACCAGCACGATCAGGCCGCGTACTGGATCGTACGCCATGGCGTGGCCGTGGCGCGCGCTCGGCTCCGCCCCCGTGGTCTTGCGTTCAGTCCAGCCTGGCTTGGCCGGATTCCACTCCCAGATGTCCTGCATGGGCGTGCCGTCCACGTCAGCCTGGTCTTTCTGCATTCCACCAAACAAGACAGCGCGGCTGCGCTTGCTGTCCCAAACCATCACGAGGTCGTATCGGGCACTGGGCGCGGTCGGGGGCGCAAGTTGAGACCACGCACCCGCGGCTGGATCCCACTCCCAGGTATCTGCAAACGCGAGCGACACGCCGGTTCCGTCGTAGTCCGTGCCAACCAGGCCACCGCCAAAGAGCAACACCTTGCCGGTGGATTTCTCGAACACCATGCTGTGCTGGCTGCGACCGACCGGCGCCACGCCGGAGCCGGTGCGATCGGTGAAGGCGCCGGTGGCGGGATCCCATTCCCAGGTGTCAGCGAGGTCGTAGTTGGTGGTCGAACGACCACCGAAAATGACAAACTTGTTGCGGACCGAATCGAAAACCATGCCCGCGCCTGAGCGCGCGATCGGCTTGCTTCCTGAAACGGTTCGTTGGGTCCAGGTGCTGGTCGCGGGATTCCACTCCCATAGATCCTGGAGCGCCTCCATATAGGGGTTGAGGAACACGCCGGTGAGTCCACCGAACATGACCAACAGCTTGCGGGTATCGTCGAAGGCGGCCGACTGCAGGTAGCGCGGGGTCGGACCGGGCGCGGGGGGAACGTCGATGCGGGTCCAGGTGGCGGATTCGGTTGCAGGCACGGTGCCCAGGGCCGCGTGCGAGGACTCAAGCCGGGGGTCGTTGCCGGGAGGGGCTTCGGAGCAAGAGGCGAGCAGGAGCAGAGTCACTATAGCCTGTCGGAAAACTCCGGGCCGCCCGGGCAGGCCGGGCCGCGGATCGCGGGCCGCGGGTCGCGAGGGCGTGAGCGTGAGCGAGTTCGTGGGCGGGACGCGGAAAGCGGAAAGCGGCCGAAGTGGCGCTCTCCGCTCACGCGAGCCGCCCACGCAACCCGCTACACGCTGGTCGCTCACGCTACCGCTACCGCTCACGCTGGGCCGTCGCCGGCGCAGGCAGGGCCACAAGAGGGCGATGCCGAGCAAGGCGAAGGGCAGCCCTGACCTGTTTGCAGGAGCCTGGCCCAGATCACAGTCACAGCCCGAGTGACCCAATCGCGCAGCGCTGCCCGCATCGGGCGCGCTTGAATCCCTTGCGCCGACGGAGCTGCCCACATCGGGTGGAAGCGCGTCTCTTCCGCCACCGGTGCTGCCCGCGTCGGACGGGAGTGCATCTCTTCCGCCGTCGGGACTGCCGCTGTTGCCGCCCAATCCACCGCCTCCGCCTGCGCCCCCGCTGATGCTGCCGCCTGCGCCGCCCGAAGCGGTGCCACCTGCACCACCTGGACCGGCGTCGTCTGCACCACCCCGTCCGCTCGCACCTCCTGCACCACCAGCACCGCCATTGATGGCGCCGCCGGTGCCGCTAGCACCGCCACGTCCGCCGATGATCGTGCCGCTGGAGCCGCCTGCACCTCCACTGCCACTGCCGCCAAGTCCGCCCGATCCACCAGCGCCGCTGCCACCGAAGCCGCTTGCACCACCTGCGCCCGTGCTGCCGGAACCGCCAGCGCCAGTGCCACCCGTGCCACCCGCGCCAGAATCGCCAATCTCACTGGGACCGCAGGCAAAAGGATCAGGGACAATGCACGCGCCCGCGCCATCACAGACCTCGCAGGGCCCACAGATGGTTCCCTGTGGCGGCGAATCGCACGCGCCCGCGCCGTTGCAGGTGGCGCGGCAGATCCCGCTGCCCGAACCGCATTCGTTCTCTGGATCGCCGCCCACGGGGTAGGGAGAGCACTTCCCCGCGCGACTGGCCTGGTTACACGACGTGCACTTGCCATTGCACGCGCTCTCGCAGCACACGCCATCCACGCAGAAGCCCGAGGCGCAGACGCTCGCGCTGGAACAAGCGACGCCGTTCTTGCTCTTGCAACTCCCGCTGTCGTCGCACGCCTGTTGGTCAGCGCAGCTTCCGGGGACTTCCGTACCCGCGGCCGCGGCGGCGCAGGTGCCTTCGTGACCGGCCACGTTGCAGGATTCGCAGACACCAGAACAAGCCGCGGTTGAGCAACAAACACCCTCCACGCAGAAACCCGAGGCGCAGACAGACGCCGTGGCCGCGGTACATCCCTCGCCGTTGCCGAGACTCGTCACCTTGTACTCCCAAATCTCGTTCCTGTCCGGATCCACGTCGGGAGCGACAACCCTGCCACCGAAAAGCACCACCACGCCGCGCTGGCTGTCGTAGGCTATGGATGCCGAGGGGCGCGAGCTTATGCCCGGGGACAGGGCACGTTGGTACAGAGTTGGGCCTTTGCTATCCAGCTCAAAGGTCTCAACGTCCGAGTCTGCGAGCGGCCAAGTTGCCAGAACCTGCCGGCGGCGCAGGCTGTCGTAGGCCACCAGGGGGTAGATGCCCCAGCCAACGTCATAGCCGACGACGCCGCCAAGATCTCGACGCTCCCACCCGGCCGACATGGGATCCCACTCCCAGAAAACACGGCTACTGCTATTGCCAAGGTCTGACTGCGGGGCCGACACATCGAAGACAAACAGCTTCTGGCGGCCTTCGTCGAAAGTCACGATTCCGGTGTACTGCGCCGTCGGCGCGTTGGCTACCGGAACGGGCGTGCGGTTGGTCCACGTACCCTTGCTGCCATCCCACTCCCAAACCGCGCTGGCCAGGGGATCGTAGTATCTCGGGGCTCCGGGGATCGGATAGGTGTTGTTGCCGGGGTTGGTGTAGCCGCCGAAGAGCAGCACCCTGGCGCGCGCAAAATCGGTGGCCATTCCGTGAAGGCAGCGAAAATCTGGGCTTTGCGCGGGGTGAAGCTGGCTCCACTGGCGGGTGCTGCTGTTCCATTCCCAGGTGTCATTGACCAAGCCGTATGAGCTCGAAACCGAGGAACCCCCAATGACGTTCGCGCCGCCGAACAGGATAAGGGACTTGCGGTATGGGTCGTAGGCCATTGCCGCCGACCAGCGCGCAGGCGGGCGCACATCACTTTCCACCTCGACCCAGGATGTCCCGTCCCACTCCCACAGGTCATCCAGCGCCACCTGAACGTTGCCCCCGTTGATGCCGCCGAACATGTACATCTTGCCAGTGGCCGGGCAGAAGGCCATGGCTTGACTGTTGCGCCCACTCGGCCAGGGCTTTTGCGCCGGCGTGCGGTTGGTGAAGACGGCCGCGGCAGGATCCAAGTCCCAGATCTCGGCCGAGGGAGCAGAGCCGTACTGTGGGTTTCCGGGACCCATGCTTGCGGACTGGTCGAAAAAAGCCAGTCCCGCCACCAAGTCGAGCAGGTTCCGTGCTGAGTCGGTGACCAGTGATGCATAGATGCGCATGGCAGGCAGGTTGGGCTCGCTACCGGTAAGTCGTTGCGTCCAGGCCGCCGTGGTCGGATCCCAGTCCCAAACGTCGGCCAGGCCAATGCCAGTTGCGATGTCGAAACCGCCGGCCAGCACAATCAAGCCGCGGCCGGGATCGTACGC
>PMIX01000175.1:0-2735 GCA_003158395.1 Myxococcales bacterium
GTACACGCCAGAGGATCGCCACATTGGTTGCCGGAGCAGCACGGCTGGTCCAAGGCCCCGCAGGGAATGCAATAGGTCTGGCCGCTGCAGATGGTTCCTGCACTCGTGCACACGCCGCCGGCGCAACAGGTCTGATTCAGCCCGCCACAAGCCGCACCAGTGTTGGTTCCCGTGCTGGTCGCCGTCGTGGTGTCGCTTCCGCTGACGCCAGGCCCGTCACTGGCCTGGGGCGCGTCCGGCGCCGGTCCGCTGGCGTCTTTGTTGGTTGCAGGGATGTCAGCCGGAATTCTGCACAGCCCGCCAGAGCACAGGTATCCGTTGGGACAGGGCTTTGGGCCGCTGGCGCAGGCCTGGGTCCCGCTCGGCGGATGAGGATCGTATTTGCACGACTGGGCAACCACGAGGCCAAACGCCAGCAGGAGGCCAGAGTATCGCTTCGCGATTGCCATCAGAAAACCCCCATGGCTGAGACACCAGCGGTCCCGAGGCCCAAGACAGGGCCCAGGCTCAGACTCGCGGGGGGTGTCCGTGCCGCTCGCAGGCCAAAGTAGTAGAGGGCGGCACCGACCGCAGTGACGCCTGCACCCACGCCATAGAAGAGCCACTGCAGTTTCTCGGCCCGCAAACCGGCAGAATCATCCGACGGGTTGAAGGCGGTGGCGCCAGCGACCTTGTTCGAGAGAGATCGGGCCTGCAGCCCAAACACGACGCCCATGCCGATGTCGGCGACCCCGACCGCGCCACAGACAATGCCCGCGATGCGAAGGCCGCGCCCTCGCGGAGCGGCCTGAGTGGCGGTGGTGTCGGTCCCGATCGGGGCTGGTCCGCTCGTCGTTTCGGTGGCAGCCGAAGCAGCCTGCGCGGGCTGGTCGATTGGCGGAGGCGCCGGGGTGGTAGCAGGCAGAGCCGCAGGTGCCAGCCCAGGGCTGGCTTGCGGCGAAGAAGTCGCTGGCTTCTCGGCGGAACCAGGAACGCCCCCTGGGCTCGAAGCCAGGGCAATTGGGGGTGCGGTCGGCTCCGGGGCAGGTGGGGCTGGCCTGGCCGAGGCTGCCTCCTCCATCTGCCTCTGCAGGCTTTTGATTCTCTCCTCGATCTCAGCGCGCTGTGGGCTCTTTGGGATCTTGGCCAGATAGTTTCGGTAGAGGTCCAGAGCCCGCTTGGTGTCACCTTTGCGCCGATAGGCCTGCGCCAGATTATAGAGGAAGCTGGGGTCAGGCCGCAGCTCGTAGGCCTTCTCGAATTCTCGAATCGCGTCGTCCCAATGGCCAAGGTCGTACTGCTGGGTGCCAATTTCGTAGTGTTGCCGGGCTTGCTCGGTGGCGCTGTCGTCGCCACGCGCGGGGCTGGCAAGGGCCAAGACCAGAGTGGCCAGGAAACAAGACACAGTCTCTGCCACCCTGGACCGTACCTTCTTGCGCATAAGCATCGGCACGCGCTGATTGTACACCCCTGCCGGCTTTCTGTAACCAGGCACAGACGGTTGCATTTCGCTGCCCCGGCCGCCACAATCCAGGGCCGGCAGCCTTCACAGGTGGCAAGTCGCGAATGGAGAATGCCAACGGGAATACGCAAGGCGGTCCAAATACCCTGGACCCGGAACTGGCTGCCCATATTGGCACCATCCTTTCGCTGCTGCACAAGCACGCCGGGCACGATTTCAGCCGCTACAAACAAGGCACGGTGCTGCGGCGGATTCGCCGCCGCATCCAGACCCTGCGCGCGGCCTCGGTCGCCGACTACGTCACGCTCCTGGAACGGGAGCCGCCCGAGGCTCAGGCGCTGCTCAAGGAACTGCTGATCGGCGTCACGCAGTTCTTTCGCGACAGTGAGGCCTTCGACGTGCTGGAGCAAAAGGTCTTGCCCGGCGTCGTCGCGGGCAGGCCTGCCGAAATGTCCATCCGTGTTTGGGTGCCAGGATGCGCGTCCGGCGAGGAGGCGTACTCGCTCGCCATCCTGCTGCGCGAACATCTGGAACGCGCCAAGGTGCAGCGCTCGGTCCAGCTTTTCGCCACTGACCTGGATGCTGAACTGCTGGCCGAAGCACGCCGCGGTCGCTACCCCGCGGACATCGCCGAGCATGTCTCGCCCGAGCGGCTGGCTCGCTTCTTCACCCGGGAAGGATCCGAGTACCAGGTCGCCAGCGAGTTGCGCGAGATGTGCGTTTTCTCGCAGCACAGCCTGATTCGCGATCCCCCTTTCGTGCAGCTCGATCTCATCTCCTGTCGCAACGTCTTCATTTACTTGGCGGCAGATCTACAGAAGAAGCTGATCCCGCTCCTTCACCGCGCCCTCAGGTCGGGCGGTTATCTTTTCCTCGGGCCGTCCGAGGGCCTTGCGGCGCTGCCCGATCTCTTCGAGACCGTGGATCAGCGGTGCCGGATCTTTCGCCGCATCGATACGGTAACCCCTGGTCCGGTGGAGTTGGGGGTCCCGACCCGGGCGGCCTTGCTTGCTTCGCAGGCGCTGCCCACGACGTGGGCCAAGGAGTCGGGCAAGGAGGCCTTGCGCGAAAAGGTGGGTGCCGCATTCGAGCGGGCCGTGCTCGACGAGTACGCCCCGCCCGCAGCGGTGGTCAACGAGTCGGGCGAAGTTCTGTTCCTGGCCGGCCGGCCTTTTCGTTACCTGCAGCCCCCTGCCGGCCCCCCATCGGTGAACATCCTTGATGCGGCCCCGACCAACCTGCGCCAGGAACTGCGCACAGCCTTGCGCGGGGCCGCCAAGGAGCACCGCAAGAT
>PMIX01000175.1:2801-4687 GCA_003158395.1 Myxococcales bacterium
GCCAACGAGGAGATCATCTCCACCAACGAAGAGCTCATCTCCACGAACGAGGAGCTGCAATCGGCCAACGAAGAGATGCAGGGGCGCACGGCCGAGCTAGACGCCACCTTGTCGTCCATGGCGAACGGTGTGGTGATCTACGGGCCGGATGGGCAGAAGCGCTTTAGCAACCAAGCGGCGCAAGACATCCTGGAATACACGCCCAACGAGCAAGCCCTGACGGATCTTAGGGAACGCACCCGCGTGATACCGTACAGCAAGGAAGACGGTTCACCTTTTGCGCCTGAGGAAACCCCGGTGGCACGGGCCCTGCGAGGCGAGGTCAGCCAGAACGTCATCATGGTGCTTCACCGGCCCAGCCGAGACACCTGGGTGTCGGTGAACGCGGCTCCCATTCGCGGGCCGAGCGGCGAGCTTTTGGGCGCGGTTTCGTCGGTCATCGATATCACCGAGCGGCGGCAGATGGAGACGCGGGCTGCCTGGCTGGCGTCGTTCCCAGAACGCAACCCCTATCCCATCACCGAGACCAGCCTGACCGGGCAGATCCACTACGCCAATCCGGCCGCGCGCAGGCTGTTTCCCGATCTGGAGAAGGAGGGGCTTGGGCATCCTTGGTTTGGCGATTGGGCCGCGGCGATACGGCCTCTGCAAGACGGCAGAGAAACGACCGTCGAGCGAAGCGTGACCGTGGGCCAGGCGACTTTGTCGCAGTCGCTGTACCTTGACCCTGAGGCCGGGCGAGTGCGGGTCTACGGCCGGGATATCACCGCCCGGCGGCAGGCTGAGCGCCAGGTGAAGGAACAAGGCGAGCTGCTTGAAACCGTCGTCAACCACCTGTTGGGTGGCGCGGCACTTGTTCGTGGAAGTGATCTCACCATCTTGCTGGCGAACCCAGCCTACCAGGTCATTGCTTCCGGCAGGAAGATAGTGGGCCGGCCCCTGTTCGAGGTTTGGCCCGAGACCCAGCCGATGGTTGCCGATCTCTGCCGGCAGGTCTTGTCCACGGGCGAGCCGTGCACGGCCGTCGACCAGGCCTTTTCCGTGAGCCGAACCACCGGGGCCCACCTGGAGCCCGCGTATTTCAGTTGGGCCCTGCACCGGGTGCGCCTGCCTGGTGATCAGGGCTGGGGCATTCTGAGCACGGTTTGGGAGACCACCCAACGCAAGCGCACGGAACAAGAGCTGCGGGTCGCCAACGAGCGGCTGCGCGAGGCCGACCAACGCAAGAACGAGTTTCTGGCCATGCTTTCCCACGAACTGCGCAATCCACTGGCACCGATTCGCAACAGCCTCTACGTGCTCGACCGCGCTGAACGAGGGAGCGAACAGGCCCAGCGCGCACAGGCCACCATCGACCGGCAGACCGCGCACCTNNGGGCGATCTGGTCAGGCGAACGGTTGAGGACCACCGTTCCCTTTTTGCCGACGACGGAGTTGGGCTGGAAGTTGCGCTGCCCGATGCCGCGCTTTGGGTGAATGGGGATGCCACGCGCCTGACCCAGGTGCTGGGCAACTTGCTGCACAACGCCGCCAAGTTTAGCGATCGCCGCGACCACGCTTCGGTGACCGTGGTGAGAGAGCAGGGCATGGCTGTGGTTCGCGTGCGGGACACCGGGATCGGTCTGAGCCAGGAGCTGCTCCCGCGCCTCTTCGAGCCCTTCACCCAGGCTGAAACCACGCTGGACCGTGCGCGCGGCGGTCTGGGGCTGGGCCTGGCGCTGGTCAAGGGCTTGGTCGAACTGCACGGCGGGTCCGTCGCGGTCGAGAGCGCAGGGCCCGGCCAGGGGGCTGAGTTCACCGTTCGACTGCCAATATGGGAGGTCGCCACGGACCGCGCAGTTGCGCAGAGCGCCAGCCGCGCGCCCACCGCGCGTCGCGTGCTCGTG
>PMIX01000317.1 GCA_003158395.1 Myxococcales bacterium
AGATAGCCGCGTGGGGAGCCCGCCACGGAACAATTGTCGCTGGTCACGACGATATTCGTAGCGTTTGGCGCAGTCGTCGGCTATGCAAAGAGGGTCGGCTCGCTTGAACACCGGGCTGTGCGTTGGGATTTGACCCGCGCAAACAAGAACAAGGAGCCGTGAAATGGGCAAGAGGCTGTACGTTGGGAATCTGTCTTTCTCGATCACCGAGGCTGATCTAAACGAGGCTTTCAAGGCGGAAGGCCATGATGTGGCCGAGGTGAAGCTGGTCATGGACCGCGAAACGGGGCGGCCGCGTGGGTTCGCTTTCGTGGAGATGGCCACCGAGGCGGGGGCCACCCATGCCATCGGCAGCCTCAACGGCCGCGACCTGCAAGGGCGGACCATCACCGTAAGCGAGGCGCGTGAGCGCACCGGCGGCGGCGGTGGCGGTGGTGGCGCACGAGGCGGACGTGCGGGCGGGCGCTGGTAAGCGACTCGCACGGTATCGCGTCAGCAGACTTTTCGAGAAGCACCCACGCGTCCGGCGCAGGTCGGCCAGCGTAGTGTGAGGGAACCGCGTGAGCGGTAGCGGCCAGCATGGTGCGGCTTGCGTGAGCGATTTGCGCGAGCGCGACGGGTGAGCGCGAAGCGCGAGGGGTGGGCTGTCCGTTCCGAAGCCCCCTGGGGTGAGCGTGTGCGGCGCGCGGAACGCTCTTCGCCTCCCCGCAAAACGCCCACGAACTCGCTCACCCTCACGCACTCGTCCACGCGACCCGCTAGCCGCAACCCGGCCTACTCAGCGGTCGCGGATTTCCGGACAAGCCGTGGCTACGCCGCCGCTTGGCGTTTGCTCTCGCGCTCGGCGCGCACCTGCTCGATGGCCAGGCCGAGTCGCGGCAACACGTCCTCGGCCGTGTAGCGAATCATGTGCTCCCCGGAAATGGCCAGCGAGAAGGCACGGGCCAGCCGCTTGGGCGTTCGCCAAATCGCACGTCCCAAAAACCGCCAGTAGGCGCGGCGGTAGCGACCCAGCACACCCTGGTGCAGCAGCGACGAAAGTACGCAGCGCAAGGCATAGAGCCAGGGCAGGCTGAAATGGGAGTCGCTGCGGGGGCGGAGTTCGAGCACGCGGCTCACCCGTTCGAAGTAGGCGGCCGGGGCGTAGAGGCTGGCGAGCAGGCGGCGATACGAATCCAGCAGTTCCACCTCGTCCATCTTGGTGCGGAAGTTGGCGCGCCCGAAGGTTTCGCCGCTCGAACGTTCCAGCATGCGGCCTTCCCGAACCAGGCGCCGCTCCAGCTGGGTTCCGGGCAGCGCGCCCAGGATACCCACCATGGCCTGTGGGATGCACGACTGTGCGATCCACTCGCGCTGGCGTTCGAGGGCGGCCTTGTCGTCAGAATCGAAGCCCACGATGAAGCCGGCGGATACGTCGAGCCCGCGACGAACCAGCTTCTCGACGGCTTCGTGCAAGTTGACGGCGAGATTCTGCGCCTTGTGGGTCTCGCGCAGGGCCTCGGTCGACGGGGTCTCGATGCCCACGAAGACAGAGTCGAATCCCGCGCGCACCATCGCATCCATCAGCTCGTCTGAGGCAGCCAGATTGATGCTGGCCTCGGAATAGAACTGGAAGGGATAGCGGTGCTTTTCCATCCACGTTTGCAAGACGGTCAGCAGGCGCAAGGTTTCCACCTTGTTGCCTACCAGGTTGTCGTCCGACAGAAACACGGTTCCGCGAAACCCGGTGGCCAAAAGGGCATCGAGCTCGCCGCACAATTGTGCCGGCGACTTGGTACGCGGGTGGCGGCCGAAGACCTCGATGATGTCGCAGAATTCACAGTTGAAGGGACAGCCTCGACTCCACTGCACGGAGAGCGAGTGGTAGGCCTTCACGTCCAGCAGATCGTAGCGCGGAGGGGGCAAGCTGCGGAGTTCAGGACGGCGGGGCGCGGCCAGGCGCGCGGGCAGGCCGGCTCCCTTGGCCAGCGCTTCGCACAGGGGCGCCATCAACTCCTCGGCCTCGCCGGATACGACACAATCGGCGTAGGGCATGAGCAATTCGGGGCTGGTCGTGGCAACCGGCCCTCCAACCACGACCAGTTTGCCTGCAGCCCGCGCCCGTCCTGCCAGCTCCAGCAGCGACTCGCGCTGGATCAGCATCCCGGACAAAAACACGGCGTCCGCCCACTGCAGTTCACCGGGCGCAAGCGGCCGCACGTTCAGGTCGCAGAGCCGGACCTCCCAGTCCTTGGGCAGAAGCGCGGCCACCGTGAGCAGCCCCAGCGGCGGCAGCAGAGACCGCTTGCCCATCAGCCGCAGGGAGTCCTCATGTCCCCAATAGGTGCGGGGAAAGGCAGGATAAAGGCAGAGGATCCTCATCACTTTCTATTACTCGTTTTGCCGTCAGGCTGTTGTCATGACACGGTCACATCTTGACGCGACAGAGTCGCCGTAGGCGAGCATGCTGGCGTCCGTTGCTGACACAAATGTGACCCAGCCATTGTTGTTTGGTGACAAGCTTCTGAGGTCTGCCAAAATGCTGGGTGTGAAGATTCGGTCACCGACCATCATCTTCCTGCAACGCGCTCGCATGGTCTTCATGCTGACCGCCTTGATCCCGACGGTGTTCATGACCGTGATCGGGATCGTGCTGCTGGCCACCGGCGGATCGAAGTCGGCGGCTGTGGTGGGCGGGATTCTGGTTCTCGCTTTCTGCGGGACAGCGCTGGCCGGTTATGTGCTGGGGACGATCCTGGTCAGCAGGGGGGCCAGTCTGGCGGCCGTGCAGAACGAGTTTCTCTCGTCTGTCTCGCACGAGTTGCGCACGCCCTTGACCTCGATTCGTCTCTTCATCGATACCCTGCGCGAGGATCGGGTCCACGATCCGGCTGAGAAGCAGCGCTGCCTGAACGTGATTCATCAGGAGCTGGCGCGTCTCGATGGCCTGGTGGGTAAGCTGCTGACCCTTTCCCGTATCGAGTCCCGCCGCGCGGCCTTCGATCGTCGTCCTGTCGCCGTGGAAGACATCGTCAACGAGGCGCTGGTCGCGTTTGAAGCCATCCGGTTCGGAACCGAGGTCGATCTGAAAGTGAGCCTGGA
>PMIX01000105.1 GCA_003158395.1 Myxococcales bacterium
GGAAGGTGCAGAGAGAGGTGCTTGAGCATCGCGGGCGGAGGGGGTGGTGACGGAAGGCGCAGAGAGAGGTGCTTGTGCGGCGCGGACCGTGCCGGGGACGCGTAGCGCGGGCAGGCTCGTGGCCGCGGCAGACGAGGTGGGCGCGACCTCGCGCGCATTCGGTGCCGGTGCTGCGGGAGCGCGAGGCGGCGTGGTCCCCCTAGCAGCAACCGCCGGTGTCGACAGGGGACGGGGCGCCGGCATTCCCGGGCTGGTCCCTGCCGCGACAGGTGCCTGCGCGGTGCGGGCCGGCGCCGCCGCGGCAGCCGCTGAGGCCGATGAGGGGGTGGCTCTTCTGATCGGCGGGGCAAAAAAACGAGGGACCGGGGCCGGCCCAGATGGGGCTGGTCGTGGTCCTGCGTCTTGCGCGGGGACCCCCCGCGCTGGCGTGGCAACCTGAGCCTGGAGCCCGGGCAGGGGCGAGCGCAGTGGCAATTTCGGGCTGCCTTCTCCCTTCGGCCGCAGCGCGCCCGCGGGCCACGCAGGCAGATTCCCCTTGGTGGTGTCAATGGGAATGAAGGGATCGGTTGCGCGGCGTGCTCGTTCTCCAGAAAGCGGTCGTGCGGATCCCATCCCGACGCCGGGACCCACCACCGGGGCGGAAGGTGTGTAGCGCCTGGAGGGCGCGGGCACACGTGGTGTCACAGGCAAAGGCAGGTCGATCTTGAAGAACCCCTCCTTCCAGCCCATCACCTCGGGAAGTCGCTCGGGAGCATCGCTGCCACCTACCGTGGTTCCGACCAGCTCCCCGCGCCGGTAGCTGATCTGGGCTTGCTCCTCGCCACGCCCCACCTCGAGCCTGCAGGTCAGCACGTACTGCTCGCAGTAGCGCATGAGCTCGGCCAACGGACGCTGGGCCAGATTCCCCTCGGCAGGGCCAGGCTTCGCCAAAGACCCGGTCTCGGGGTCAGGCAAGCGGGTATCGATCACGAAGCGGGCGCCGGTCACCCGCTGCAGCACTGCCACAGCCTCCTGACCACGGTCTGCACCAGCAAAGGCGTCGGCGAGGCCACCGGCCAGGAGGTGCACCTCGCCTGCCGGCTCACCACGAGCGCCGGGTGCGAACACGCGGATGCGAGCCGGGAGAGCCGCCTCCAAGAGCGCGCTCATGAGTTCACTAAGCGAGCCGCCTGCCCACTCCGTGACGCGCTCCCCTGACGGCCCGTTCATCCTTCTGTCCCCACGCTAGGATTCGATGCCAGGGCCTGACTCCTGCGCCGACGCATCAGCGGGCACAGCCTCCAGCTCAGTGTCATCTGCGATGTCGGCCGCGCTGGCGTCGGCCCCTTCTTGGCTGGAGAAATTGGCGGCATCTGGGATCTGGTAATTGGCCCCCGCGTCCGTGCCGAAGTACTGATCGCGCTTGTGCGAAGACGAGCAGCCGCAGAGTACGGGAAGCATAGCCAGAAACGCAAGCCCGAACACGACCAGCAGGCGGGGCGGCATGGTTGGACGCTAGCAAG
This sequence comes from Myxococcales bacterium, assembly GCA_003158395.1. GTDB lineage: Bacteria > Myxococcota_A > Polyangia > Fen-1088 > Fen-1088 > Fen-1137. The sequence continues at coordinate 1,503 of PMIX01000105.1, forward strand.
CGGCTTGCGCCACCGCAAGGGTCGGTCGGGTGTTCAAATGGGAACGCTCAAAGGGTTCGCTCCAGGCAATCAGCGTACGATGCTTGCCTCGACTATGTAGTCCAACTTGGGAAAGTCACGCCCCAAATAGGCGTTGCCCTCGGTCTGCATCCTGCCCTGGTTGGGGCCCATCCCCTGGGGCGCGCCCTCCCCGTAGCCGCCGAACAGGCCGTCGACGACTTCCATGCCGCTTGCCACTTTGCCGAAGGGTGCGAAGCCCATCCCGTCCAGCTGTCCATTGTCCGCGTAGTTGATGAAAACTTGCGTGGTCCGGGTGTTGGGCCCCGCGGTGGCGAAGCTGATGGAACCACGTTTGTTGGACTGCTTGACCGGATCGTCAGGGATGTTGGCGTTGCGCCAGACTGCGTTCACTTCGCCCTGACCGTGGATGCCCCACTGCACCATGAAGCCCTTGATGACGCGAAAGAAGCGAGCTTCATTGAAGTAGCCGTTCTTGACCAGGTTGAAGAAACGGTCTGCACCCCGTGGTGCCCAATCCCTCTGCACCTCGATCACGAAACTGCCCTTCGAGGTGGCAAACTTGGCGCGATACACCGCTGGTGCTTGCTCTTTGAACGCATCCACCTTGAGCAGTGATGGCTTCTCTGCCGGCGCGCTGGGCGCAGGCGGCGCAGCCACCGGCTGCGCGATCCGTGTGGGTGGCTCTCCGGCTGGCTTCTTGCAGGCCTGGCTGGCCAACGCAGCAACAATGAACGTGCAAATGACAAATCGTTTGGTCATGCGGCCGAGCATACCGCAGGGCAGGGATTTGTGAACCAGCCGTTGACGGGCTGCTCTCTTGCGGGTCCTAATCCATGCCCATGCCCCTTTCAGCGGACCCGGATTGGCAACGCCGCGTGATCGAGCGGGCCAAAGAGCTGGACCATGAGCACCGCCGCAGGCCGCGCAGCTTTTGGCAATCGGCGGCCGGCCTGGCCCTGTCTCTGCGTTTCCTGCGCACCGCTGCCCGACAACTCGTGACCGCCCCGCACAGGTCCGAGCCGCGACGGGTGGGGCATCCGGGGCCGGGCCAGATCGCTGTCACTTTCGTCGGTCACGCCACGGTCATGCTCACCACGCCACTCGCGCGGGTGCTGACGGACCCCTATCTGGGTGATTTCTTCTTTGGCCTGCGCCGTGCTGAGGGGGCCTGCCTGCATCCGACCGATGCGGCCGACGTGAACCTGATTCTCGTCTCGCACGCGCACGGGGATCGTTTGGACCTGGCCAGCCTACGGCGCCTGCGCGGCCGAGCGGCGGTGCTGGTACCGCCCCGCTGCGCGTCTCTGGTGGGCGGCCTCGGCTTTGGCCGCGTGGTCGAGTTGGCACCAGGCCAGAGTTTCGAGTTTGCGGACGTTGAAGTGACCGCCGTAGCGGCGCGTCACGAAGGGGCACGCGGGCTTTTCGACCGAGCCTGGCGTGGAGCCTGCGGATACATCGTGCGCTCGGCCGGAGCCAACGTGTACTTTGCGGGCGGCACCGCCTATTTCTCGGGCTTCGAAGAGATCGGTCGGCGTCTGCCCCCGGACGTGGCGCTTCTGCCTGTGGCCGGGTATGAGCCGCCGGCCTTGCGCGAGGACAACATGTCGCCACTCGATGCCGTGCAGGCCTTTACGGATCTCGGGGCCAAACTGCTCGTTCCGGTGGCGCATGGGTCTTTCCCGCTCGGCTACGAGCCGCTCGACGAGCCCCTGCGCTGGCTCAGGCAGATCTGCGCCGACCGTGGCCTGCTCGACCAGCTCGCCGTACTTGGACATGGCGAAACCTTCCTGGTGCGGGCGGGAGCATCTGCCGGCGAAGAGAAGGCGGGACCGAATTCGGGAGAAGCATCGCCGAGTTCGGAGTAGCGGGTGCGTTTCGGTGAGAGGGGCGGTGACGGCGACAGAGGCGGCGGCTGAGACAGAGGTGGTGGGCCCGGGGAGCGGCCTGTGCCAGAATGGAATCAGCCCTCCTCAAGCGATTCCTGAGTTTCCACCTGTCTTCGCGCACCGACGGCTTCGGCGTCCGCAGCCGGCCCCACCGCAACCTGCCGCGGTAGAAGATGTCGCGGGAGGAACGCAGCATTGGCGATCAGCGTGGGCACCACGGCTGAGCCGATGACGACCGCGACCAGGTGCGAATACTGCTGCTGGGTGACGAGCCCGTGATTGAGCCCGTAGAGCGCCGAGATAGTCCCGAAGGTAAGGCCGGTCGACATCATCAGGGTGTAGTAGCACCGCTCGTTCCGCTCTTTTCGAAAGGCCCCGATCACCGGGTACAGACCGAAGATCTTGGTGCCGACCTTCCCGGCGAACAACGCCAGGAAGGCCAAGGGAGCCGACAACAACGCGGGCACCGACACCAACGATCCGGCCCGCAGAAAGTAGATGGGCGTCAGGAATCCGATGGTGAGCGTCCTGAGTCGGCGCACGAAAACGGAATCGGTGCCAAGGGTGGACGCCAGCACCATCCCGGCGATGTACGCCGGCAGAACCGCCTCGCTGCCCGACCAGAGCGCGAGCGCACCAAGGCCGAACAGGATGAACAGCACCCACTTGGTGCGAAAGGCTGCGGTGCGGTTGGCGTAGTGGTTCACCAAGTGCGGCGTCACTACCGGGAGGAGCAGGAAGGCCGCGACGCACGCGACGGCGAGCAGTGCGGTTCGCCAGGTAAATGGGGCGAACATCAACCCAAGGACAAGCACGGTCCCCAGGTCATTCACGAAGCAGGCTCCCAGTATGCCCTTTCCGAAATCGGTGCGGTTGAACCCTGTCTCCAGCATCACGGCGTAGACCACCGCCATCGACGTGGTCGAGAGCGCGATGCCTCCCAGCCAGCTCGATTGGGCAGACCAGCCCAGNNACAACCGAAACCTCCTTCCACTTCCGTCTCATGACAGCAGGATCGAGCTCCGCGCCCGCCAAGAACGTGAGCAGCACGGCCCCGGTACTGGCGAGGAACTTGAGCCCGGGCAGGTCGGTGCCCATGGCATCCTTGCCGAAAAAGTGCCCTATGGCCGCCGCCGCCGCGACTCCTACTATGATCTCCATGAGCGCCATGGAGATCTTCAGCCTGGCAGCGAGGAACGTGGCGACGAGAGCCAGGCCGAACCAGAGTGTCGCGATCGAGAATGCTTGTTCCATCGGTCAGTCTCCTTGCGCCGGAGGGCGCAGAGCAGTTGCTCTCGGGGCTGACCTCAAGATCCGGCTTTGATGCCTCCTAGCGGAGAATCAGCCCCGTAGGAGTCATCGGCCGCGGCAGGATCGTGGCGCTTGTCGGCGGACTCCACCGCCTTCAGTAGTGTCAAACACTATTTTTGTAGCACAGACTCAACACCTGATCAAGATCGGTCGTCGACATGCGCGCATTTTTTTTCGCGGGGACGCGGAAAAGAAACCAGAGCAGCACTCCCACGGGTTCCGTGAGTTGAGGCGCTGGTGGACGGCGCCGTGATCGGTCGCAGCCAGATCCTCGACGCCGTCGGGACGCTTGCAGTCCGCGGTGAGACCGTGCTGGTGTACGGGCCGCTTGGCATCGGAAAGACTGCAATCCTCGGCGAGCTGGCTCGTCGGGCAGAGCAAGCCGGACGCCCTTGCGCCATCTGCCCGCGCACCGAGCGGCTGTCGGACGTGACCGAGGCGCTCGTGCGTTGCTACGCGACGGGCACCGGCACACTCACGCAACGACAGCGGCGCAGCTGCGTGCGCGTCGCGATCGAGCGCAAGCCGGGCATCCTGCTGCTCGATCACCTGCTGGATGTGGGAAACGCGGTCAAGGGTTATCTCCGTTCACTGCGTGGAACCGGCCTCGGGGTGGTCATCGCCGTGGACGTCGAGCAGCCGCGCGATCACGCGCGCATTCGCGCCCGAGCGCTTGCCTATCGCGAGCTGGAGCTGCCGCCGTTGCACGGCCGTTACCTGCGGCGACTGCTCGATCGCGAGATCGAGTCACAGACGCTGCCACACCCAATCTCAGAGTCGGAGCGCGATGCGCTCATCGACGTGGCGCGGGGGCGGCCTGGCTGGATCGTGCGTCTTGCGGCAGCGGCTTCGCAGGCACGCTGCTGGCGTGGAAACCGCCTGCTCATTGATCTCCTGGCTACAGACGTCTCAATGGCTGTCGCGCACCACTACGGGGCACGACTGAACGAACGCTGGTCGAGGCGATAGCGGCTGGAGGGCCTCAACGCGACCACAGTTGGGCTTCGCTCAGCGCTTTCTCGCACATCGACCGGCCACCGTGCCGCCCCTTGGCGCCTTGCCTGACGTGGACTGGCGCGGTATCACTAAGCGGAAAATAGAGATGGCGGTGGAGTCCGCCGTAACTGCCACCTTTCGCCGTGGCCAATGACTCCTACGGGGCTTTCTGGCCGTAGGAGATCCGTTCCGCCGGTCAGAGCCGACCCCGCGGCGCCACGAAGCGAAAGGAGATTACCTGGGTGCAAAGACACACGGTTATCAGGCAGAGCAAGGCAGCGGGTCTGCGCGAGGGAGGCGTTGTCGACGCGCCAACAGCCCCCAATGAGCGTCGTCTGCTGGTGTTGGCGCGCCTGGCGGGTGAGGCGGGGGCGGAGGGGGTCGCTGCGGAGGCGAGGTCCCTGGCCGAGCGAGTGGTCGAGGGACGCTTCTACGTAGCCTGTCTCGGTCAGTTCAAGCGCGGCAAGTCCAGCCTGCTCAATGCTCTGGTGGGTGTGTCGCTGCTCCCGGTGGGCGTTGTGCCGGTCACGTCCGTAGTCACGGTCGTGCGCTTCGGCGCGTGCAACGCCGCCCGGGTGCGTTTTTCCGACGGACATGACCAGGAGATCAGCGCGACCGACCTTGCCGCGTTTGTCTCCGAGGAGGGCAATCCAAGCAACCGCAAGGCCGTCGCAGTGGTCGAGCTTTTCGTGCCGTCATCGTTGCTGGAATCGGGCATGTGCCTGGTCGATACCCCGGGTCTGGGCTCGGTCTTCGAGGGCAACACCGCCGTGACCCGCGGTTTCGTCCCGCATATCGATGCCGGGCTGGTCGTGCTGGGCGCAGATCCGCCCGTCTCGGCGGATGAGCTGACCTTGGTGCAGGAGATCGCCCGGCACTCGTCGGAATTGATCTTCGTGCTCAACAAATCCGATCGGCTGCCGGATGCAGAACGGCGAGAGGCGCGCGCCTTTGCCGAGCGCGTGTTGGCGCAGAAGCTGGGCCGGCCTGCGACGGTGCTGGAGGTGAGTGCCAGCGAGCGGCTGGCTGGGGCCGGGCCGGCGCGTGACTGGGAGGCGCTGTGCGAATCACTGGCCACCCTGGCCAAGCAATCGGGAGCCGGCCTGGTCCAGGCAGCCGAGGAGCGGGGTGCCCGGTTCTTTGCCAAGCGGATCATCCGCGAACTGACCGAGCAGCGCGATGCGCTGGTGCGACCGCTTGAGGAGTCCCAGCGGCGGCTGGATGACCTGCGCGGGTGCGTGGCCGAGGCCGAGCGCTCGCTTGCCGATCTGGCCTTTCTCTTCGACGCCGAGGAGGCCCGGCTGGCAGGAGAGTTTGCACGCTGGGCGGCCGAGTTCTTGCGACGGGCCCTGCCCGATGCCCGCGACCAGTTCTTGCGCGCCCTGGATGCGCGAGAGCCGCGCGGGAAGTTGACGTTGCGTCCGGACGCCTTTGCGGCGGCCCAGGAGATCTACCTGCGGGTGCTTTCGCCCTGGCTGCCGGACGCGCAGCGGGCGGCCGAATCACTCTACGTCGAGGCCAGCCAGCGCTTTGTCAAGCTCACCAACGACTTCCTTGATCGACTCGCCTCCTCTGGCGACGCCGCGCTGGCCGACTTGCCCCGTGGTGTCGGGCCCGAAACCGGGTTGAGGGTGCGCAGCCGGCTCTTCTACACCGAGTTGTGGGGGCTGACCGGTCGCGGGCTGCTTGGTTGGCTGGCCGACCTGCTGCGCAGCCGCACCAACCTTCGCCGTTCGGTGGAGCGCGACGTGGGCGAATATCTCGACCGTATCGTCAAGGCCAATGCCTCTCGTATCCAGGGTGACTTCAGCGAGCGGGTGCGCGAGAGTCGCTGGCGCATGCAGGCGGAAATCAAGTCCCTGCTGAAGAACATCTCTGCCTCGGCCGAGCGGGCGCTCATGCGCGCACGCGAGCGCAGGGCCGCCGGGGGCCAAGCGGTCCAGGCGGAACTCTCACGCATCGAAGGTTTGCACCGGGAAACTGAGGAGCTCGTGCCTCTCCAACGAAAGGAACTCATCCCATGACCACCATCGCATCCATCCATGCCAGAGAGATACTCGATTCACGCGGCAACCCCACCGTCGAGGTCGACGTCCGGCTCAGGGACGGCAGCTTCGGCCGCGCAGCGGTTCCCTCGGGCGCGTCCACTGGCAGCCGTGAAGCCCTTGAACTGCGCGACGGCGACAAGAAACGCTACGGCGGCAAGGGCGTGCGGCGCGCGGTGGCCAACGTCAACGACACACTTTACCCCGCGCTTCAGGGCGCCGAGGCCTCGGACCAGGCGGGTCTCGACAAGCGGATGTGCAGCCTCGACGGCACGGCCAACAAGGACAAGCTGGGCGCCAATGCCATCCTTGGCGTTTCCATGGCAGTGGCTCGCGCCGCCGCGATCTCGGCTGGCAAGCCGCTGTATCAGCACCTGGGCGGCAGCGCAGCCAATCTTTTGCCCGTGCCCATGTTCAACATCATGAACGGGGGCGCGCACGCCGACAACAGCGTCGATTTCCAGGAGTTCATGATTGCGCCAGTGGGCGCACCTTCTTTCGCCGAGGCGCTACGCATGGGAGCGGAAACATATCACGCGCTCAAGACCATCCTGAAGGGCAAGGGCTACTCGACCGCCATCGGTGACGAGGGTGGATTTGCACCCGACCTGAAGGCCAACGTGGAGGCAGTCGAGGTCATCCTCCTGGGCATCGAGAAGGCCGGGCTCAAGCCGGGCAAGGACGTGGCCATCGCGCTCGATCCAGCGGCGAGTGAGTTCTACGAGGACGGCGCCTACGTATTTCGCAAGTCCGACGGCAGCCGCCACAGCGCAGCCGAGATGGTGGCCTTTTGGGAAGACTGGGTCCGCCAGTTCCCGATCTGGGGCATCGAGGACGGCCTGGCCGAGGATGATTGGAAGGGCTGGCAGCTCATGACCGAACGGATGGGCAAGAAGATCCAGCTCGTGGGCGACGACATCTTCGTCACCAACCCCGCGATCATTCGGCGCGCGGTGGCGGAGAAGGTGGGCAATGCGGCTCTCATCAAGCTCAACCAGATCGGAACCTTGACCGAGACACTGGAGGCCATCGCGATCTCCCGCGAGGCCCACTACGGCATCGTAGTCAGCCATCGTTCGGGTGAGACGCCCGACGACTTCATCGCCGACCTGACAGTCGCGACACGGGCCGGGCAGCTCAAGACCGGCGCCCCTTGTCGCGGCGAGCGCGTAGCGAAGTACAACCAGCTCCTGCGCATCGAGGAGGAGCTGGGCGCGAAGGCGAAGTACGCCGGGGCGGCGGTGTACGGCCGGTAGCACGAGGCTCGCTTGGAACACGGGCTGCGGCACTGATGTCAGGCCGCATGCCAAGGACTCGAGACCCGGTCAAGCTTGGTCATTGACATGGGGGAATAGCCTTTGCTTCGCCCCGCTGCTAGAGTGCGCGCGCTGCAACGGGAAGCCCCAAAGAATAGAGCCATGAGCTTTGTGGAAAGACTGCGCCGGGTTCCACCCGGCTGGTGGGTGGCGCTGCTCGCGATTGCGCTGATCCTGCCCCGCCTGGGTTCGTTCGGGTTCTGGGACCCGTGGGAACTCAAGCTGGCGGAGCGTGCACGCGACATCGCCCACTCCCACTCTCTCTTCGA
>PMIX01000232.1 GCA_003158395.1 Myxococcales bacterium
CCGCCCCCACCGCCGCCACCGCCAGCATCCGCACCGCCAGCGGTGCCTCCGGCGGCAGCGCCACCACCTGCGGCAGCGCCGCCGCCCCCGCCACCGCCTCCACCACCGGCGCCACCGCCACCAATCATTCCCGTCCCATAGGGCGGCCGTAGTACCGCCTCTCGCGGGAGCCGGAGGCCGCAGCCGACGGCCGGCGGCGGTCCCGGATTCGGAACCGGATCCGGCTACCGGTCCCGGCTCCGGAACCGGCAACCTGAACCAGCTACGGATTTCCCCAAAGGCGTACTTGGTCGCCGCTACTCCGGCCCTTCGCCCTTGGCCCGCTTCTCACTCACCCGCGCGAGCGCCTGGCGTGCAGGGCCCGCGCGGCGATCACCGGCCGCAGCCCAGCGCTGGAGCAGTTCTTCACAGGCGGTGCGCACCTCCGCGCTGGCGTCGTAGACCGCGAAGTGTTGCACGATGGCCACAGCTTCGGGATCACCGACGGCATCGAGAGCCCTGATCAGGTTGCTCTTGCCTCGCGGCGAGGCCGTGTGCAGGGCAATCTCAATCTGGGGCAGGGTGCGGCGGCCCATGCGGGCCAACTGGGCGATGGCGTCCGCCACGGGACCCCCGCCGGGCTTGGTGAGGGCGTTGATCTGCGCACCGATCTCGCGATACGAGCGATCTTCGCAGCCTGCAGGCGACAGGAGCACCAGCAGGCAGACGAGCCAGGTGGCAGCCGCGATGATCAGCCTGCGCAAATCTTATCTCCCGTCTCGCCCCGCCGGCGCAGGTGTCGGGCCAGGCAACGGGCCCCCACGTCCGCGACCGGCACCTCGCTGGTGTCGGCGCGGGCGCGCTCACGCGCCTCCAGGGTGGCAAAAAAGCCCTCGCCAAGATCGATGACGTTCTGAGGTTGGGCCTCGGAGAAGACCCGACCGCGCAAGGTAGCCCCGCCGTACAGGCCACGCGAATACCAGGCCAGGGTTTTGCGCAACTCGTGCAGACACATCTGGTCGCTGGCGTATTCCACGACCAGATCGGCGTGGCGACGCCACACGGCCCGCTGCTCGGCGATCGCGGGCAGGCTCGGCAGCGCAGCGCCGGTCTCGATCGCATGGATGGCCCGGAACAGCCAGGGATTGCCGCGGGCAGCGCGGCCGACCATCACGGCGTCGCAGCCTGTCTCGCTTTTCATGCGGCGGTAGTCGTCCACGGTCTTCACGTCGCCGTTGCCCACGACCGGAATCTCCTTGGGCAACGCCGCGCGCACCGCTGCGATCGGGCCCAGGCGCACCTGACCGGAGAACCCCTGCTCGCGCGTGCGTCCATGCACGCTCACCATGGCCGCTCCTGCTTCGACCATGCGCAAAGCGAATTCGGGCGCGTTGATGCAGAGGTCCGACCAGCCCAACCGGTGCTTGACCGTGACGGGGATGGACGCGGGCAAGGCGGCGCGCACGGCGCCCACGATCGCGGCCGCCAGCGCCGGCTCGCGCATGAGCGCCGCGCCGCACGTGCCCGCGGTAACCTTGCGTGCTGGACAGCCCATGTTGATGTCCACCACGCAAGCGCCGGCATCGGCCGCCACCGCTGCCGCGCGCGCCAGCACGTCGGGCTCACGACCAAAAACCTGCACGCCGAAACGCCGGCCACCCAAGCTGGGCCACATGCGCCGTACCACCCGTTCTGCTCCGCGTGTGAGGCCCTCGGCCGACAGGAATTCTGTAAAGGTCAAGACCGCACCATGCTCCTCGCAGATGGTGCGGAAAGGCAGGTCAGTCACCGCCTCCATGGGCGCGAGCAGGGCGCCCGGGCCGATTTCGACGGGGCCGATACGCATGGGGGACCCGAAACCATAGCACGGGGCGACGCTGGCGCTCCTATGGTAAGAGGGGCGTCAACAGCACCATGCGGACCATCGCGCTTCTCACGGCTAGCAATATCTTCATGACCGCGACAGGATTTGCGTTCCTCCCGCATCATACGTGATGCCGGCGTCCGATCTTTATCTGGAATTCTCACAGATTCGGCTTTACGCTCTCGCCCGCGCAGCGTTACCCCTCGGGGACCAGCGCTCGTCGTCAAGAAAACCCAATATACGTGGGGCGTCATGGGGTTAGGTCAGTCATCAAATGAAAAAGCGGCAATCCGTGCCTTGGGGGCCCTGGGGCTCTCTGACGCCGCGGCCTTCCTCAAGATTGGTCGCGACGGGCTGGCCAGATTCACCCAGCACCAGCTCTTCGAGTGCAGCAAGCGGCTGGGACAAAAGGGAACCTCCAAGCTCAGCAAGAGCGCGTTGGCGGAACGCGTCTGGGAAGAGCTGACGAGCCTGCTTGAGCCCGCCCGGGCCGAGAGAGGCGCCAGCAGTCCGGCCGACAAGTCCGCGGAGAGAAACGGCAGACCCAGCGCAGGCACGGCCGGGAAAACCACCGATCCTTTGCTCGAGCTACCCGAACCGGCTCCCATTTCTCACAAGTTTGAGCTGGGGTCGCACGGCAAGGCCGAGGAACCGCGCAACATTCCGTGGGCCTATGACTACGATCGGGTAACCGGTATGGCGGTGGATCCGGATCTCCTGTTTGTGTACTGGGAGGTTACCGACCAGTCCTTGGAACGGGCGCGAGCCGGCCTGGGCACAGGCGGGAAGGACTCTTGGTTGAACCTGCGCGTCTACGACAGCACGGGACGCATTTTCGACGGAACCAATGCCCACTCGTATTTTGACCACGGGCTCGATCGCGCCGATCGCCAGTGGTTCTTCCACATTGGCAACCCCGGCTCGTCAGCGTTTGTCGACGTGGGTCTGAAATCCCGCGAAGGCTACTTCATCAAGATCGTGCGTTCGGGCCGCATCGACTTCCCTCGGCGCGAGAGCGCGCCTTTCTCCGAGCCCGAGTGGCTGAGTGTGCGCTCCACGTGGGGCCCGGTAGAGCACGCAGGCCGTGGGCTTCATAGTCGTGGCGCGACGCCAGCATCTGGCCCGGGCAGCGCGCCAGGGGGACCGCCGCCGGCCCCACGCCGCCACGTGGCGCTTCTGCCCTGGGAAGAATCCATCATCCTCGGCGAGGGAGGCCGCGCCGAGGTGTTCAACTGGGAGGAGCACTTCAGCGACGGTCACAGCGAGTTCCATCGCCAGACGTCGTGGGAAAGCCCGGTGACGATCTCGTCCTGGGAGGCGGGCCCGTTCACCCATCCGGTGGAAGCACCCGAAGCGATCCACCAGGCCTTTGTGGGCCCGACGCGGGTGTATCGTGTGGGCGGCCGCACTCATGTCGTGCACGGTCCTTGGCAGGTGGTCATCCGCGGACTGAGCGCCCACCATGGCCACGCGGTGGTGGCGCGCTGGGAGATCTACAAGTCGTGGATCGCCGATGAAGTGAGAGAAACCCATGTGCGGGACATCCATCCCGTGCTTCCGCCCGGTGCTTCAGAGCAGCTCAGGCCCGGCGCCAGCGAACGGCGCTGGCGCTACGCCAGTGAGGCGCGGCTCGGCGGCGCGTCGGAGATATTCTACCTAGGCGCCAGCGAGGTGAAGGCGCGCGGGGCCAGCGAGCGAATGTACGTAGGTGCTAGCCAATACATAATGCGCGGGGCAAGCGAACGCCGGCTGGGCGGCGCCAGTGAGGTGCGGCTAGCCGGGGCCAGTGAGGTGCGGCTAGCCGGGGCCAGTGAGGTCCGTCTGGCCGGAGGAAGTGAAAGACGTCTGGGGGGGGCGAGCGAGGCGCGCCTGGGCGGGGCCAGCGAGGCCCATTTCCTGGGGGCCAGCGAAGCGCGGCTGGCGGATGCCAAGCTCACGGGTGACGGGTCCTATCCGTCGCCCGACTCGATTGGTTCCAAGCCCCCGGTCAAGGAGTAGGCCTCATGCCAACCGGATACTTTGCGCTGGTCCTGCACGCCCATCTGCCCTTCGTCCGTCACCCCGAAGACCCCACGGTGATGGAAGAACAGTGGCTGTACGAAGCGATCAGCGGGACCTATCTTCCCCTCATCCAGATCTTCGAGGGTCTGCAGGCCGACGGCGTGCCCTACCGCTGCACAGTTTCACTGTCCGCGCCGCTCATCAGCATGCTGACCGACGACCTGCTCAAGACCAGGTACGCCGACCACTTGGACGATCTGATTCTGCTGGCCGAAAAAGAGTTGGAGCGAACCAAGCCCGAGCCGCAGTACCACCGCCTGGCCGAGATGTACCACAATCGGTTTCTCAGCCTGCGCCACACCTGGCGCTGCCATGAAGGAAACTTGGTGACCGCCTTCCGTCGCCTGCAGGATGCGGGCGGACTCGAGGTCATCACCTCGACGGCCACGCATGCCTTTTTCCCGCTCATGGACCGCAACTGGGCCGCGCTGCGCGCGCAGGTGCACACAGCGGCCGATCTATACGAAAGACACTTCGGCCGACGCACCGCCGGCATGTGGCTGGGCGAATGCGGCTACGTGCCGGGCGTCGACGAGCTTCTGCGCGAGGTGGCCATTCGCTACTTCTTCGTCGACAGCCATGCCATCTTGTACGCGGACCGGCGACCGGTCTACGGCGTGTACGCGCCCATCTACTGCGCCACCGGCGTGGCGGCCTTCGGCCGCGACACGGAATCATCCGAACAGGTTTGGAGCGCGAAGCACGGCTACCCCGGTGACCCGCACTACCGCGATTTCTACCGCGACATTGGCTTCGACCTACCACTCGACTACATCGGCCCGCACATCCACCCGGAAGGGCACCGGATGTACACCGGCTTCAAGTACCACGCCATCACGCACGACAAGCTGCACGACAAATGGGTGTACGACCCGGACGCCGCCCGGGGCAAGGCGGGGCTGCACGCCTCCCATTTCCGCGGCAATATGGAGAAACAGGCGCAGCGTCTGGCCGCGGGCATGGACCGGCCGCCCATCATCGTCAGCCCCTACGACGCCGAGCTGTACGGGCATTGGTGGTACGAGGGTCCGATCTTCCTGTCCGATGTTTATCGCCAGCTTCACTTCGACCAAAGTGTCATCCAGCCCATCACGCCCAGCGAGTACCTGGACCGGCATCCGACCAACCAGCTTGCCACTCCGGGTGCCTCGTCGTGGGGCCTCAAGGGCTACGGCGAGCAGTGGGTGAATGAAAGCAACGCGTGGACCTGGCGCCACATCCACGCCGCAGGCGAGCGAATGGTGGAACTGGCGCGCCGGAACTGGGGCGCGACCAACCCGCTCACTGTGCGGGCGCTTAAGCAGGCCGCGCGCGAGCTGATGCTGGCCCAGGCCAGCGACTGGACTTTCATCATGGCCACCGGCACCACCGTGCCGTACGCCACACGAAGATTCAACGAGCACATCGTCCGGTTCACCCGGCTTTACGAAGACTTGATTAAGGGCGCGGTGGACGAGCCCTACTTGGCCAGCATTGAAGCACAAGACAACATCTTCCCGGACGTCGACTACCGCATCTACGCCACCTAGGCGTGGCGGAAGCCGACCGTCGAGCGTCCACCGTTCGCAGCCCGGAATCGAAAGGAACCCGCGGTACGCTGGGGTGGAGCCTGCGGATCGAACCGCGGCAAGCGAGGCGCCATCCTCGTCTGCCCAAGAGCCCAGCAAGGCCTGGGCTCCGGATGATGCGGCGGGGACGCCGGCGACCGGCGCTGCCGACAACCGCGCTCGGCGCCGGTCGGCGGGCGACTTTTCGATTGTGCCTCCGCCGCCCGCCAAGGCACCGCTCAGGGTTCTCTTCGTCGCCTCAGAGGTCGCCCCGTTTCGCAAAACCGGGGGTCTGGCCGATGTGGCAGGCGCTCTGCCGCGAGCGCTTGCGCGCCGGGGCATCGATGTGCGCGTGGTCATGCCACTGTACCGGGGCATTCGCTGGAACGAGCTGGAACGCTTGGAAGGCGCCGTGCCCATTCCAATGTACACCGGCTTGACCTGGGCGGGCGTTCGCATGGGCCGGCTGCCCGGCACTGACGTGCCGGTGTATTTCCTAGAATACAACCGGTTCTTCGATCGGCCCGATCTCTACGGGCCCCCCGGGCAAGCGTACCCGGACAACCTGGAGCGCTTTTCGCTGTTCTCGCGAGGAGCACTCGAGCTGTGCAAGGTCCTGGGTTGGATTCCTGATGTCGTCCATGCCAACGACTGGCAGACCGCGCTGGTGCCGGTCTACGTGGACACGGTCGAGTGGGCCAAGCCGCTGCACCGCTGTGCCACCCTGTACACCATCCACAATCTGGCCTACCAGGGGAATTGGGAGAGCGGCGCATTGTTCATTACCGGCTTGGGCTGGAACCATTTCAACCCGGGTGAGTTCGAACACTTCGGCGACATGAATTTGATGAAGGCTGCCATCCGGCGTTCCACCCTTCTCTCCACCGTCAGCCCGACCTACGCGCGCGAGATCCAGACTTCGGAGTACGGCTTCGGCCTCGACGGCGAGTTGGCCGCGCGTGGGGGCGACCTGCGCGGGGTGCTCAACGGCATCGACATCGAGACGTGGAATTCAGCTACGGATCCGTACCTGCCCGCGCGCTTCGATGGGAACGATCTGGCCGGCAAGGCGGTGTGCAAAGCGGCCCTGCAGCGGGAGATGGGATTGCCTGAGCGCCCGGATGTCCCCCTCTTCGGCGTGGTCGGGCGTCTCACCCCACAGAAGGGCTTTGATGTGCTGGCGCACGCCCTTGACCACATCTTGGACTGGAATCTTCAGATAGTCCTGTTGGGTTCAGGCGATGGGGAGGCGGAGAGCTTTTTCTCGTCGGTGTGTGCGCGACGGGGCGACAAGTTCCGCGCGTACATCGGTTTTCAGGACGGCCTGGCCCACCGCATCGAGGCGGGCTGTGACTTCTTGCTCATGCCCTCGCGCTACGAGCCGTGTGGGCTGAGCCAGATGTACAGCCAGCGCTACGGCACCCTGCCCATCGTGCGCGCCACCGGCGGCTTGGTGGACACGGTCCAGAACTACGATGAGCGCACCGGCGCGGGGACCGGTTTCATGTTCCACGACCTCTACCCCTCCGCGATCGCCAACACCATGGGCTGGGCGCTCTCAACCTACTTCAATCGACCGGCCCATATCACAGCCATGCGGAGGCTGGCCATGCAGCAGGACTTCTCGTGGGATCGGGCGGCGGAAGCCTATGAGCGGCTCTATCTAGAGGCGTTTCAGCGCCGGCGCGGGCATCCCTTCGGAGCATAGTCGGAGCATATCCGCCCACGACCGTCGGAAGACCCTCCACGAACTGTGGAAGGAAGTCGCCGAAATGCCCGACAATGCGCCCGCCTCCGCGACGATCATGGCCTTCATCCGTCGCCAGCTACCCGCAGGCAGTCCCGACGCCTTCGCCAAAGAGGAACTCGACGCCTTCCGCGCCGAAGGCGGCCCGGTTTCGATCCGTACCGTCCTTGAGGTGACTCAATTTCTAGTCAATTTGACGGAAGATCTCGTATCAGATCGTCTCCAGCCTCACGGCTCGGTGGGTAGCCACTAAGGGGGGCTCTCGCGCCTCTTCCCAACGGCGCACAAGCGCCAGGGGTTCATCGCAGTGCCACGCCGCCGAGTCTTCGCCGGTTCAGGAGAGTCTGCGTCTGAGCAATCTCCTTGCGAGGGCGAGGCCCAATGGCGATTGCACCAAGTCCAAAGCGAGAGGGGCCACCCATCGTGCACGAGCAGCCAGCAGAAGACGGCGAGTCGCCACCCGTTCCGTTCGCGGCCCGTCCTTCCGGTAGCGCCGCCAGAGCCTCCGGTCGATGGGCCGCCACCCGCGCCACCTCCGCCTTGGGGATCCCCACTGCCAGCGCCGGACGCACACTTGCACGTGTCCGGGTACGCCGCCACGAGATCAAGCGCGCCCACGAAGGTGTGTTCCCTGGCACGGCCTGGCGGGCCGTGGGGGCCGTTGCAGAAGCGCCGAGAGTCTCAAGAAAGAAGCCGACAAAGCCGATAGGCAAAATGGACGGCCGGCACCCGGGAGGGGGCGAGATCATGAGCATGCACGATGGACGATTCTTGAGGTTGCTTTCTGTCCTGACATTCCCCCTGCTGTCGACCGCCTGTGATGGTGGAACGGATGGTGGAACGAAGGTGGTTGACTGGCCGATTGCTGCGGATGTCTACACCACAGCCCAGCAGCAGATCCTCCCCGTCGCGCTCTCGGCCGACACACCCCCGATCAACCCGAACGAGGTGACGCTGTACGAACAGGATGGCTACAGCGCCTGGCAGGTCGGGGTTGCGCTGCCTCATGAAAAGCGGACCGAGCTTGCGCCCGGTTACGCGGGCGCGCCGAATGCCGCGCGCCTTCTGTCGTTCTTTTCCGTGAGCGACGCTCACATCAGCGACAAGGAATCCCCGGCTCAGCCAATCTACGTCGGATGGAGTGCGCTGTACGGCCCAA
>PMIX01000271.1:0-157 GCA_003158395.1 Myxococcales bacterium
ATACTTCAACAATTTCTACAAGAATAATCCACCCGAACCCAACGCCAATCGGTTCTCAACCATCTGTGATGCCCTGTCACCGAGTGGTGTCGTCAGCAATTGCGATCCGGCCTTGGGCCACAACTCCTATACCGTCAACTCGGCCATGTGCTCGTAC
>PMIX01000271.1:175-51367 GCA_003158395.1 Myxococcales bacterium
CCCCAACCCGATGACGGTGCCGCCCAAGTAGGGGAGCGCAGACGAGCGGCCTCGGCGGTGGGAGTCAGCTCGTCCTACCCCGCGCGGCTGAAAACACAGAGGGGAGCGGGGAGCACACAGAGNNACCACGACCACGGCTTCTTGCAGCTGTCGCGGTGCTGTCGAGAATCTTCGCGGCCTGCGAAGAAACATGACGTTAGTAGTACAGAGGGCGGCGTAGCGGCCGCAACCGCGGAAGGCCCCCTACGCGCGGCTGGCAAGTGCGCTAGAAGGGGTCTATGTCTCGCGTCCCTTTCGATCTTGCCCTACTCCTCGCCGCCAGCCTCGGCGTCGGCTGTCAGCGTGCACCCTTGCCCAGCGCCGCTCATGCTGCGCCGCCTTCGTCGGCAGCGTCGGCCAAAGCGGCTCTGTCAGTCTCGCCGCGACTGGATGAGTCCGGGCCGAGCGTGGATCTTCTGGCCAACCGAGCCTTGTGGCACGTTTTTCGGCGCGGCCTGACCATTCCTTTTGGCAGCGAAGGATTCAGAAAATACAGCCAGGAATACACCAGCCCGTGGCGAGGGGTAGGCAAGCTGCAGGATCGCGCCGGTCGCGTTCTGGGTACCACGGCGAGCAACCTGCACTTCCCCTGGGACGGCGAAACCGGTGCAGCCACCATCGTCGTGCGCATGAGTGGGGACAGCGGGCAGCGGCTCTCGCTGCGCCTGAACGGCAAGTCGCTCAAGACCGCCGCGCTGGCCAGCGGCTGGCAGGCGGTTCCCATCAATGTGCCAGCCGGCGTGCTTCGGCTGGGCGAGAACGACCTGGTCATCGCCGTGGCCAGAAAGGGCGCTCTCTTTCACTCGCTGGAGGTGATCGGCGGCCCGGCACCCGAGCCAGCCGACGCGTGGCCGGCCTCGTCCCCGGTGATCGCGGTCAGCGTGGCTGGGCAAGAAAGGGCAGCTCTCGCCGGGTCTCGCCGCTATGCCATGCTGCTGGAGGTCCCACGCCAGTCGTTCCTGGTGCTCGAAACCGCAGCGTCGCAGGCCGCCGCGCACCTGCGCGTGTCAGCGCGGCCCGAGGGTCAGCCAATCCAGATCCTGCTCGACGAGACCCAGCCGCCGGGGCGTTGGCAACCCCGCACGCTGTCGCTGGCCGCCCTGGCCGGCAAGCTGGTGTCGCTTGAATTCGCCGTGCTCGACGGCGGAGAGGCGCTGTGGGCCACGCCGCGTATCCTGCTCGCCGCGGCGCCATCCCTGCCGCGCCCCAAACCGGTGCGCAATCTGGTTCTGCTTATCGGCGATGCCCTGCGCGCCGACAGCCTGGCGCTCTACAACCAGACCAAGGTCCTCACCCCGCGCATCACCGAAGCCGGTCGCAAGAACGGCGTGGTCTTTCTCAACACCGAGGCTGCCTCCCCTTCATCACCGCCCTCGCATGCCAGCATCCAGAGCGGCACCCTGCCACGCGTGAACGGCATCTTGGGCGACAAGGCCAAGCTGAACCCGGGCACGCCCATGATCAGCGCCGTGCTGGGCGCGGACCAGATCGCCACCGGCTACTACGGGGACAATTCATTCGCCATGGGGCGCCTCAAGACCGCGTCCAAGTGGACCGCGTATCACCAGCCCTCGCAGGAGGGTAAGGGCGGCGGCTGCCCTACCCTCATCAAAATGATGCTGGGCTTTGCCGACGAGCAGGTCAAGGCCGGACGGCGCTTCTTCCTTTCGTCCATCGCCTTCGAGCCACACACCCCGTACATCTATCACCAGGGCATCACCGAACACTATGTGAAGGGCGAGTTTGACCCAGCCATCGGCAAGAGCCCCGACGGCGTCATCCTCACCGCCATCGTGAAAGGGAAACTCTCGATGACCCCGGCGCGCTGGCAGCAACTGCGCGGGCTCTACGACGGCGAGGTCGAATACCTCGATGGGTGCTTCGGCACGCTGGTCGATGGCCTGGCGACGCGTGGTCTGCGTGACGACACCGCAGTCATTTTGCTTGCAGACCACGGCGAGGGATTTTTCGAGCACGGCAGTTTAGGCCACGCCTTTGGCCACTGGTTCGAGGTGACGCAGGTGCCGCTCGTGCTCTGGGTTCCGGGCCTGACTGACAAGGAGGTTACCGTCGACACGGTGGTCAGCCACGTGGACGTGGCGCCCACCATCCTCGACCTTCTGGGTCTGCCGCCCGAGCCGCGCATGCAAGGGCAGAGCCTGCTGCCGCTGGTCCTGCGACAGGGTCCGTGGACGCCGCGTGTGGTTCCGTCGGAATATGGCCGCAGCTACTCGCTGCGGGCCGCCAATCTGCGCTACATCGTCGACTACGGCGGCAAAGAAACCCTCTTCGACACGGTTGCCGACCCCATCGAGAAAACCGACGTCAAGGATCAGCGCCCCATGGCCCTGCGCTACCTGCGCGACTGCGCCGGCCTTTACCTGGCCCATCGGAGCCGCTGGCACACAGCCACCTGGGGCACGCTCAACAATCAGACGTCGGAGTTCGTGCGGGCCACCGGCGGCTAGCAAGCTATTTCACCACAGAGAGCACATCGCAGCCTGACGGCCGCAACCAAGGGGATCACTCCGGCCACGGCCACGGCCACGACCACGACCACGGCTTCCTGCAGCCATCGTGGCGCTGTCGAGAATCTGATCCACGGTCCACGACATGCTGGCTAGCTTCTGGCTTTCCGGCCTCAACTCGCCGGCCCTGCGGGCCGGCACTTGCGGCGGATGAGTTCCAGTTCGCTTTCGGAGAACACGTAGTCCTCGCCGCAGAAGTTGCAGGTGACAAGAGCCTGGTTGTCTTCGAGAATCATCGCCCGCAGGTCCTCTTCGTGAAGCATCTCCAAGGTGGCGGCAACGCGCGCACGGCTGCACGGGCAAAAGAACGTCACCGGCCGACTCTCAAGTGTCTGTAGGCTCTCGCACATCGGCGCAAGCAACCGGCGCGCGAGAGTCTCGGCGTCCGACACGCCTGCGACTTCGCTCAGCATCTGACCCAATCGTTGCTCGTCCAATGTCTGGCGAATGAATTCGACCAAGGCCGCGCCTCCCGCCTGGGGTAGCGTCTGCACCAGCAGACCCGCCGAAGCGACGACCTCGCCCTCGCGATCGACCAGGGTGTCGCAGCGGAGCACGCTGTCGATCTGCTCGCTTTTCACCAAGTAGTTCTCCACGTCACTGTCGATCTCTCCGGTCTTCAGTGCCGTCTGGCCCGCATAGTTCTGCGCAAGACCCAGATCGCGGATCACGCTCACCACGCCCTTGGTTCCGACAGCCTCAGCCAGTGATACGCGGACCGAGCCAAATTCGCCGCTCTGAGGAACGGCGCCGGGATGCTTCAGGTAGGCACGCACCCGACCGGAGGAGCGCGCATCCACCGTCACGCCGCCCAGTGGCCCGTCGCCGAGCACTTGCAGGGTGACCTGTTCCTCGTCTTTGGTCAGCGTGGCCAGCGTCAGCCCGGCGGTGACCGCCCGACCCAACGCAACCGCGGCCACCCCACGCGCGTCGTGCCGGCGCGCGATCTCGCGCACCGTCTGGGTCGTGGTGGCAGCGACGACACGGGCGCGGCCGTTTTCGAGAAGACAACGAATGATCGTGTCGTGGACACTCATGTCTCGGCCCTGTCAGAGCGAACCGATCAGTCTTTCGACGAAAACACCGTGGCCCCGGGATCCCGTTCGCGTACCGAGGCTTGGGCGCGGGCCTTCTCGATTCCCTCAAGCTCCTCGGCGATGCGCGGAAAGGCGTAGCGGATCTGGCCGCTGTCGTCCGTCACCACATCCCCACCCAAGGCTACCAAAGACTTGGACAGCGCCTCGGCCGTGGCACGCTCGGGCGCCAGCTCCTCGACCGACGTGGCCCTGCCCTGCTTGGCCAGTACCTCTTGCAGCAGGCGCCGGCGGGCGTTGCGCCTGCGCCGGCCAGGCTCGCGCGCCAACTCGACCAGCCAGCGGCCCAAGGGAACGGCGAACAGCAACGACGAGAAAGCCAGGGGGTAGTCGTGCAGCAGGAACTCTTGCCCCGGGATTGGCGTGGGCAGGCTGGCCTCGAAAGCTGGTACGATCCACAGCGGCGCCAGCAGATTGAACCCGTTGAACAGGCTGATGGCCACGTTGGTACCGGTGCGGTTTCCAGTCAGTGGTGGCCGCGACTCCAGGCGCTCCCAGGCCCGGTGCACGACGGGGTCGGGCTGCTGGCCCACCTCGGCCGTCTTGCGAATGTCTTTGAACACGTAGACCACCACGCCATCGTCCGTGACCTCAGGCTCGCCTCCGTAGTTGACCAGCAGGCGGGTGGCCTCCTCCTCGGCGCGTGCGAAATCCCATCCCATCAACATCACCAGGTCCACCGCGGCGATACGGCCGTTCTTCTGCCGGATGTGGGCCAGCACCTCTTTTTCGTCGGCCAAGGGATCCACAGGCGGCTTGGGCGGCCCGAACACGAATTCGAAGACCTTCTTGTACAGCGGCTTGTCAGGAAGCCGGCGGCGGCGCCGTCGGTAGATGCCGCCATCGGTGCTTGGACCCCAGCCCCACATCCAGAACAGGGGCCAGGTGAAGTCGATATCGCCGCCGCTGTCGCGGTCGTCCGAACTGCGCCGCGCAAACAGCACTGCGATCAGCATGGCGACGAACACCACGAAGTACGCGACAAGTGTCGTCACGATGGAAATCTTGAAAAGGAAGGTGAACCCCCTCCACAGCGTATCCCCCACCTTGGCCAGTTTCTCGCTCAGCGGCACCGCATCCCGGCGCGTAAACGACGGATCAAATTGATAGATCAGCTCGCCGCTCTCGGTCGCTGCGAGATGACTTCGGAATTCCTTGAGCAGTCCGCTCAACGCATCCTCGGCGACCGGCACCGGGAGGCCGGACTTCGCGACCGCGTCAGCCTTGGTGAGCTGACCACCCTGACCCTTCAGGGCTTCGAGCAGAATGCGGCGCGCCTCGCGCTCGGAGTACGACTTGGTTGCAAAGGTGGTATCAGCCCCCATGCCCCTGTCATGCCCTACATTGGCGCAATCGCCAAGCTGTTCCACGATCCTGCGCTAGCTGCATGAGGTCGTGACGGGTGCGCGCGCGAAGCATGCCCGGCGAGCCGAGGTGGCTGTCCGTCCCGAAAAGCACCCGAAAAGGGTGGCCGCGACGGGGTGGCAGTTGCGTGGCCGCTGCTCGCGGCTATAGTAAATGTTTCAGCGCCCGCGCGGCAGGACCCGGGCGCGGAAAGGGATCCGGTGGACGAGAAGCTCGATACGGAGTTGCGCCGGACGGACACAGTGATGGCCGCGATGGCCGACGGCCTTGTGCTCTACGCAGCCGACGGAAAGATCCTGTACATCAACCCCGCGGCCGAGAGATTGTTCGCCCTGACCAGTGCCGACGCCCCGGCCGAGGAAGGCCTGCGCAACGTGAGCGTGTTCAACGCCAACGCCAAGCCCATCCCGCCCGAGCAACAGCCGGTGGCGCGCGCCTTGGGTGGTGAGGCGATTTCCCATGAGGTGCTGATCCTGGACGGGCCACCTCCGCACCCACGCCGTTCGGTGTCGGTCAGTGCAATCCCCATCCGAGGAGCAGACGGCAATGTGGATCGGGTGGTCGCCACCTTCGTCGACGTCACGCGTCTGCAGCAAATGCAGGTGCAGCGCGATGATTTGCTCCGCGTCGTGTCGCACGATCTGCGCACGCCTCTGTCCGCCTTGCTCTTGCAGGCACAGATGCTGCAACGATCGCTCCCACCAGGGGATCGCAACGCCAAACGCGTGAACACGATTGTCGCCAACGGCCAGCGCCTGGCGGCCATGATCCGGGACCTCGTTGAAATGGTTCGTCTCGAGAGCGGCCAGTTCCAGCTTGCCCGCAAACCGATCGACGTCCAGACCTTCATCACCGAACTGGTTGAGCGGCTGGCGGGAACCCTGCCCACGGAGCGCCTTCGACTGTCGTTCGAGTCGCGCCTGCCGTCCCTGTTGGCTGATCCAGACCGGCTGGAGAGTGTCCTGGCGAATTTGCTCAGCAACGCGCTCAAATACTCGGACGCGCCCGCTGAGGTCTTCATGCACTCAAGCTGCGCCGCTGGGTGTGTTGGCATCACCGTCACCGACCATGGCGTTGGCATTCCCCGCCAGGAGCTGCCCCACCTGTTCGAGCGTTTCTACCGAACCGAGGCCAATGGCCGGCATGAAGGCCTGGGGCTGGGGCTCTACATCGCCGCCCTTTTGGTGCGCGCCCATGGCGGCCGGATAGAGGTCGAAAGCGAGCTCGGCAAAGGCAGCGTCTTTCGCGTTCATTTACCCGTCGACACGGAAGTTGCGGCGCCGGTGCCGGGAAGCGTATCGGCTCCTGGCTAGACTGCCGACCCGTGCGAACCCACGCGGGCGCGGCTGATGCGAAGTGTCCGGCAACGTAGTCCCGTTCGAATCTGTTGCGCAGCCTCCTTAGCCAACAGCGCGAGCGTGA
The DNA here is from genome assembly GCA_003158395.1 of Myxococcales bacterium. Lineage (GTDB taxonomy): Bacteria > Myxococcota_A > Polyangia > Fen-1088 > Fen-1088 > Fen-1137. The sequence continues at coordinate 6,624 of PMIX01000271.1, forward strand.
GGGCTCTTGCTGTACTATGGCTTTGAGCATTGTTCTCATGCCCATCTCCGCTGCGCTCGTCTCGACCTTCGTGCTCGCCCAGGCCGTCCTCGCTTCGACGCCGCTCGCCGTACGAATCACATCGGACGTTGCCGATTGCCCATCCTCAGTCAAGGTACAGTCCGCGCTCCGGCAGGCTCTGGGAGACGGCGAACGGTCGGCCAGCGGGTGGGTGCTCTCCTATGGCCGCGATCCTTCTGCGCCAGCGGCAGAGCGCGATGCCAGCGTGTTGATGGAGCTTGTCGATCCTGCCGGCCGACGCTTGGCGGTGCGGCGGATTCCTGTGTCGCCAGGTTATTGCGGCGCGGTCGCAACTGCCATGGCAGCCGTGGCCGAACGCTCATTGCGCACCCTCGGATGGACGCGAGGTGAGCCCTTGCCGGAGGCGGGGCGGCGGACTAACGCCGCGGAGTCCAGCACGCCAACCGCGCCAAAGCGGCTGCCACGGCTGGTCGTGGGCGTGGGGCCGTCGATCGGCACCTCGCCGCGCACAGGAACGAATCTGCAGTTCGAAGCACGGGTGCGAGTGACAGGCCCGCTCTGCCTGCGCCTGGGTGGCGGGCTCTTCGCCGGCAGCGAGAGCCAGAATGTGGGTTCCGGGAAGGCCAGCGTCAGCAGCCGCTATTTCACAGCGGCGCCGTTAGCGGCCCTTGCGCTCGATTCGCTAGAGCTCGCAGGCGGACCCATTTTGCTGCTCAGTTTCGATCACGGAAGCACCGTAGGTCTCACGCAGGGCAGCAGTGGTGATCGCGAGGTATTGGCGGCAGGTTTCGGGATTGGCATCGCCGTCCGGCTGTCACCTCGCTGGCGGATCAGCTTGGGCCTCGAAGGATTGCGCGCGGCGCTAGGCGCAAACTACTTTGTAGATCTCAACGGGGTGAAGACCGTGGTTCTTCCGCCCTCCCCCTGGGAGGGAATCGCTTCCGCGAACCTGGAATTCGTCGCATGGCCGTGAACATTCGGCTCGGCGCTGGCTCCAATTCAGAAGAAGTGACTCTGCAGACCGCCCACACCCAAGAGCCGCTCATTGCTCGCTGTGTCCTTGGCGAGAACCAGGCATGGCGCGATTTGCATCGGAACTACTACCCTGTGGCGTCTCGATTCTTGAGGCGAATGGGTATCTCTGCCAGCGATCTGGACGACGCCTGCCAGGAGGTGTTCGTGCAGGTCTTCCGCTATCTGCCACGCTTCGAACAGCGGGCGGATTTCCGGACTTGGCTCTACAAGCTGTGCCTGAGCCAAGCCAACCGTATCCGCCGGAGCCGGCGGGTGCACGAGGCGCTGGATTGGCTCTTCGGACGCGAGTCCTCGATCCAGGCAGCCGCGGTTGAGCCCGAATGGAGTGCGTCCATGGCGGCCCAGCGGGTGAAGCAAGCCCTGGATCAAATGAAACCCACGCACAAAGAGGTCTTCGTGCTGTTTGAATTCGAGGGCATCGAAGGCGAGGAGATCGCACGCATCCTGCGTTGCCCTCCCGCCACAATCCGTCGACGACTGTACTATGCGCGGCAGGAATTCGAGACCTTGCTGCGCGCGGAAGCCGCGGAGGACGGGAAGTCATGACGTCGAAAGAGCGGGAAGCCATCAACTGGCCGGTTCCTCTCAGGGCACGGGACGACAGTTTCGGGGAAGCCGTGCGGGAATACGCGCAAAGCACGGAAGAGACGCGTGCAGAGGCGGCTGCCTACGCTCGCATGCTCGCCCGCGTGGGTCGACGGTCCCGACGTGTTCCGATGATTGTCGCGGGCGTGGCCATGACGGGGGTGTTGGCTGTTGCGGTGCTGGTCGTGCGGCATGAAGGCGCTGCTGTGTCTCCGTCCCACGGGACTGTCGCGTCGGGGTCCACGGTGTCGGCCCCTGCGCAGCTGCGCCAGCGGCAGGCGACATCCGCCGAGGCATCGCTGCCCGCAGCCGAGCCATCCGGGACCCTGCCGTCACCCGCACCCTCCCCTGCAGCGATTCGCCTCGGGACGTTGCCGGCTTCGTTGCCCTCGGGCAGAGTCGACCTCGTCGGCCAAGCCACGGCGGTTCTGTCCCCTGATGCCGTGGCCAGCGGTCGCGCGCAGACAGGAAACACGGAGATCGTGCTCGGCAAGGGCAGCATCGAGCTTCACGTGCTTCCGCGTGCTCCCGGACATGACTTTGCGGTCAGCGCCGGCCGCTACCGATTCACGGTCGTGGGGACTGCATTCACGGTGTGGCAAACCCGATCGCGCCTGGAACTGGTGGTCAGCGAGGGGACAGTCGCGGTGTGGCGCGGGACAAGGCGTCTGGCGACCGTCGGGGCTGGGGGCCAGTGGGCGGTGGAGATGAACCCGGCCGCTTCCGCGCGACCGCAAACCGCTCGCGCCGAGCAATCTTCGGCTGTGGTGGGAGTGGAGCCGCTCCCACGTAGAACGCCCGCGCTTGCCCCTTCGCCGACAACGCCCGCGACGGTCTCAGGCGCGCCCCCCGAGCGCGCGGCAACACCAACTCTGACCCTGCCGCCGGCAACGCCGCCACTTGCGGCCGTCGCAAGCGCGTCCGCTCGCGCAGCAACGCCCATCGTGGCCCCTTCGCTGGCAACGCCTCCAGCCGTCGCAGCCGCACCCCCCACTCGCGCAGCCACAGCGGCACCCGCGGCGCCGGTTGCGGTGCCCCGGGATTGTGGGCAGCTCGCGGCGAGCAAGGGCGCGCAGGAAGCACTGACCTGCTATCAAGATCAGGCGGCGCAGGGCGGACTGCCTGGGGAAACCGCACAGTATGAGGTCGCCCGATTGTGGCGTGACTCGTTCGGCCAAAATGATCGCGCCCTTGCAGCCTTCCAAACACAGCGGTCCCGTTTCCCCAAGGGCGTGCTTCGAACCGAGGCGGATCTCTCCATAATCGAGCTTCTGCCTCGCCTCGGACGCCACGCCGACGCCCTGGCTGAAAGTGAGCAGTTCTTGGCTGTTCATCCCACGGCCGAACGAAGAGGCGAGATCCACCTGCTGCGTGGGAACATCTTCCGTGAGGTCTTGCGTAATCTCGATCACGCTGAGCGCGAGTATGCCCTGGGAGCCGAATCGGGCGGACGAGTCGGCGACGACAGCCGGTTCCTGCACGCCGTGTGCCTGGAGGCCCTGGGGCGGGTGGATGAAGCACGGAAAGCCTATGAAGCCTATCTGCTCCAGACGGGAGCCACGCACGTCCAAGAGGCGAAAAAGCGCCTCGACCGCCTCGGCCCGTGAACATTCGGGATCCTTCCGGCTCTAACAGGACAGGTAGCCGATCATCTCTCGATGGAGGTTCAGTCATGCAGAGACTTTCTTTCTTGTTGATAGCTTCCCTGTCTTGTTTCGCCTTGGGATCGTGCAAGGACGTCCGCCTTGGGGTTGACGGCGTGGATGCGGGCGGCGCGGGCAGGGGCGGCGGTGGCGGCGCAGCCGGCGCAGGTGGCACGACCAGCTCCACCGCGGGCACGACCGGCACTGGTGGCGCCACCAGCTCCGCCGCGGGGACAACTGGCACCGAAGGCGCGACTAGCTCCGCCGGAGGTACGACTATCACCGGGGGCACGGCGAGTTCCACTGGAGGTACGACCAGCTTGACCGGAGGTACGACCATCACCGGAGGCTCGACCAGAGCCACTGGAGGTACGACCATCACCGGAGGCTCGACCTTCACAACGCTCGCAAGCGGCTTGAACTCACCCTCCAGCCTGGTGGTCGATGCGACGAACGTGTACTTCATAAACGGGGGCACGGCCGCCAACAACTACGCTGACGGTACGTTGATGAAGGTTCCGATCGCAGGCGGGAAAACGACCACCATCGCCTCTGGCCAGAGGAGCACGACAGCTATTGCGGTCGCCGGCACGAATCTCTATTGGACNNATTGGACGAACTGGGGTACCTTCGTTTCCTCATCGAGCGATTACACGTTGAACACGGTGATGACGGTTCCGCTCGTGGGCGGAACGCCTGTGACGCTCGCTTCGGGACAGAATGGGCCTCAGGGTATCGCGGTTGACTCCACCTACGTCTACTGGACGAATGCCTCCGGCACAGTGATGAAGATGCCTGTCGGTGGCGGCACGCCGGTCACGCTCGCCTCGGGACTGGACTTTCCCGGAAGTATCGCGGTCGACGCCACCAGCGTGTACTGGGTGAACGGGGGCACGACGGGCAAGCCGTATGGCTACACCACGCTGATGAAGATACCGATCGGAGGTGGCGCACCGACCACGCTCGCCTCCGCTGGGCTGATCGCTTCCGGGAGTAGCATCGCGGTCGACCCGACGAGCGTCTACTGGACGATCAACCTCTTTTCCGCCAACAGCGGGACCGAGACCTGCACGGTGGGCACGGTGACGAAGGTTTCTATCGATGGCGGTACACCGATCACTCTCGCCTCGGGCGAGCTTTGTCCCTCGGGCCAGATCGCTGTCGACGCAACAGCTGTCTATTGGGTGAACAGCGGCCAACAGGCCAACGGCTACACCGACGGCTCGGTGATGGCGGTACCGCTAACAGGGGGCACACCGATTACCGTCGCTGCCATGCAGGACACCGCTGGCGGCCTGGCGATTGACGCCGCCAGCGTCTACTGGACGATCGAAGGCACGGCCGATGGCCATGGCGCGGTGTTGAAGACGGCGAAGATCCCCTTCGATTGCAATCTCGATGTGGCGTCGAAAGCCATCGCCGCTCTTGGCCTCACAGTCGTGGGAAATCCACAGACGCTCAATTTCACATTGCCGGCAGTACTGACTACGGACGACGAGTGGGGCCTCAAGGCGCCCCTCTGCCAAGATGGAGGCTATGACATCACACCATTGGCCGGCAAGTCGGCCTGTATAGTGGGGCAAGCTACGACGCAACGGTGCGACGGGTACCCCGCGAACGTCTGGGTCTTGATGAGCAACGGCGCGGTGAAATGCGTTTACAAGAGCTCAGGTGCGGGCAATCCAGGAGTGTATTCGGCCACAAGTCCAAACTGCACACAGCCTACGATTGCCGCGGGTGCCACGGTGCTCTGCGGTGCTACGTCTTGCACCAGCGCCACCGGGCCATGCTGCCCAGCGGAGACAATGATGAACCGGCTCTCGATGTGCATGCCGGATTGCTCACCGGCGGTTACCTGCGATGGTCCAGAGGATTGCGGAACAGGGCAGGTGTGCTGTTCTTTGGAGTACCCGGGGGCGGATTTTTCTGGCGCATCCTGCGTGGATCAGTTCAACTGCATTCAGCCATCGCAACGTGTGATCTGTCACCAGAACGCCGACTGTCCGTCCCCGCAGCATTGTGGAGTGCCCAACCCCATGCCGGCGTACGTTCCGGATTCTCCTCCGGCGACGACCATGCCTCTCTATTGGGGAGTTGACTACCAGGTCTGCGCCCCGTAGCTCGGACTTTCGGTTCGCCCGCCAAGGGACTGGCACCTGGCGGGCAGACCCCAACTCCTCTCCGCTGGGCAGACGGATGAGCCGTGCGGAGAGGCAAGAGCCACTGCGTTTTTGACGGCTTGAGTGCAGGTTCTTCTACAGGGAAAAACGCATGGCACGAGAGCACACAGTGCAGCATCGAGCAGATCGAGTCTTCTCGCTCACCTTGTGCGCTATCGTGTTCCTGGAGTCTACGGGGCCAACAGTCCAAACTGCACGCAGCCCACCATTGCCGCAGGGGCCACCGTGCTCTGCGATGGTCCGCTGTCTTGCACCAGCGCCACCGGGCCCTACTGCCCAGCCTTGATGACGATGGACAGGCTGGGGATGTGCTGGCCAAATTGCCCATCTCCCGCGATCACTGCGACGGTCCGGAGGACTGCGGAACTGGGCAGGTGTGCTGTTCTATTGAGTCGGCGACGGCGGGTTTCATGGGTGCATCCTGCGTAAGCGCGACCTCGTGCGGGGCTCCGTCACGCGTGATCTGTCACCAGCAGTCCGATTGTCCATCTACGCAGCAGTGCGGGGTGCCCAACCCCATGCCAGGGTACGTTTCGGGATACGCTTACGGGATTCTGTGGTGGAGAGTCGGTTTCCAGATCTGCGCTCCGTAGCTCGGGCCACTTCCGTAGAATTGCTTCAGTGGCGCGAACGCGTGCGTGACGGCGCCAACGCCTGCCGGATGAACTCAACCTCGTCGGGAAAGCACCCCAGGCGGCGCGCGATCTCCGCTGGGCCGGCGCCCGAGGCCACGCGGTTGGCGACCACTTCCACGACATCCGCCCGGATCGCGCGCCCCCCCAACACCGGAAATCCCATGGCCGCGTAGGTCGCGTCGCTCACCTCGGAGCTGGGCAGGAACGACACCACGTCGGCCCTCGGTCGATCGAGCCGCCGGCCAATCTCGGTCTGGCAGAGCAAAGTGCGCTCGCGCAACGCCGCGGGTTGCAGGAGCCTGGCTGAGAGCACCACATGGCGACCCACCCGCACGCCGGCGCGGCCAAGCGCGCTGCGCTCGCGCGGCCCCAGCTCGCGCACCTGCTCGTACGCACTCGCGACCAAAACCGTGCCCAACCCCTGTTCGAGCTGATAGATCAAGCCACGCCCGGCAGGTCCCAGGTTGGCCAATCGTTCATCCCGCAAGGGCTCCAGCAGTTGCGCCACCCAATCGCGGGTCCACGCCACAAGCCGCCGGTGCAAGCGCAGCCGCTGGCCAGCGCCCAGGTCATCCACCAGCAGCGTGATCTCAGGCCGCAAACGATCCACACCCGCTGCCAGCCGCGCCAGAGTGTGATCGCCGTCCAGGATGCGGCCGGCGTCGTCGAGGCGGAAGCGCTCGTGGGCCGCCTCCACCAACCCGTTGATCCAGCGCGGGATCGCGTCGGGCTGGTCCGCATCCCCAGCGCGCGTCTCGGTCAGTACGGGCACGACCGCGCGCAGTTGCTGGCCCAGCGATCCTTCGCGCCGCCCTCGCCTGCGCGTGCGGCGGGAGGTCGGATCCACGAAACGGGCGACCAGCCGGTCGTGCAAGGCATCGCTGAGACGATCCTCGATGGTCCGGGCCCGTTCCTGCCAGGCCCGGGCATCGTTCACCCAGCGCGTGTGCTGTGTGATGTACGTCCAGGTTCGAATGAAGGCCATGCGCGCCAGCAGGGTGTCGATGTCCGCTTGTGCGTCGTCAAGGGGGTCGACATGGCTTCGGATCCAGTCGTCCGCCAATCGCTGTCGCGGCCCTTGAAGCTGCAAGAACACCGCGCGCAGAAGCTGGAAGTGGTCGTCGAGCTGCAATTGGCGATAGTCAGGGATTTGGCAGACCTCCCACAGCAGGCCGACGCTCTCAGCGTCGCGCGCACGGGCCATCACCTCGCTGTCTTCGGCCAGGCGCGAGAGAGCGCGCGCGTCCTCGGCCGCGTCCTGAAGTTCGAGGCAAGCGACGAAGGGCCGCTGGCGCAAGGACGCCGTGAGCGCGTCCACCGAGCTGGTGTCGAGGTCGCGGCTGCGCCAGAAAATGCGCCTTTGCATTGGAAAACGATGATCTTCGATGGCGCGGCTGACCGCGGCCGGCAGTGGCGGAAGCGGGGCCAGCGTGGCAAAACGTCCGTCGTTGTGGTGCCGGCCGGCGCGTCCCGCGATCTGCGCCAGCTCGGCGTCTTCCAGCTCGCGCATCTGCCGGCCGTCGAACTTGCACAGCTCGGCAAACGCCACGCAATCGACGTCCATGTTGAGGCCCATCCCGATCGCGTCCGTGGCCACCAGATAGTCCACCTCGCCGGCCTGATACAGGGCCACCTGCGCATTGCGCGCGCGCGGCGACAGAGCACCCATCACCACTGCGGCGCCGCCCCGCCGCACGCGCAGCCGTTCGGCCAGTCGGTACACGGCACCAGCCGAGAAGGCAACCACGGCGGTGCGCGGGGGAAGACCACGCAACGGCAGGGCGCCCGCGCCAAACAGCCGTGACAAGCGCGGCCGTCGATCGAGGACCGCCGTGGGCACCAAGCGTTCTAGGATGGGCCGGATGGTGTCGGAACCCAAGAACCAGGTCTCCCGCCGACCACGTCCGTGCAAGAGCCTATCGGTGAACACATGTCCGCGCTCGGGGTGGCCGCACAACTGGATCTCGTCGACCGCGAAGAAATCAACCTCGCGCTCCACCGGCATAGCCTCGACTGTGCAGACCCAGTAGCGCGGCCGCGCTGGCACGCGCTTCTCTTCCCCAGTGACCAGGGCCACGGCGCCCTCGCCGACCCGCGCGCTGACCCGGTCGTACACCTCGCGCGCCAGAAGGCGCAGAGGCAAGCCGATCATCCCTGTATGGTGCTGCAGCATCCGTTCCACGGCGCGGTGGGTTTTCCCCGTGTTGGTGGGACCCAGTTGCGCGGTGATGGAAACGGCTGGCGGCGGTATAGGCGTGGGTAGTTCTCCCGCAACACGGGGAAGACGCGAGATCACGGGGCCGGTGGCGTCCCTTCGCCCTTCGCGGCGTTGAGCTTGCCGAATCCGAAGAGTGGGATTTCCTTCTCCGGCTCAGTTCGATCGTTGCTTAAGACCATCACCTTCCCCAGTATGCCTCGGTTTTCCTCTGTGACCCGTTCTTCAAGTACCTTGACCTGGACGCGGAAGCTGTTGTCGGATAGGGGCCCTTCGACGGAAGCTGCGAAGGGTCCCTCCAGCACGAGCGCTCCGCGCACCTCGAACCCCGGCTGAGAGCTGCGAACTTCCACAGACACCACCTTGGGCCCCGGTATCTTCAGGTTGAAGTAGGGGTTCGTCGGCGAAATTTCCAACGTGCCAGCCACCTTGCAAACATAGGGCATCGCGATGTCCTTCGGACTTGGCAGGCCGGTTGAGACAACCAGATTGCCGGAATGCACTCCGGCTTTCTTGCCCTTGCAACGAATGCGAAAACCCCGGGTTGAACCTGCCTTGTCGGGCAAGAGGGTGACACTCGAATCCTCCGCAAGCGCCGAGTTCTTGAGTCTGGCCGCAGCCTTTGCGACCAAGGTACCCACCAGATGAACGTCCTGCGACCGTTCTTCGCCGAAGGGCATCTCCAGGTTGACCACCTGCGCATCGAATGCAAAGAGCGGCGTCACATTCCCGACCAGCTCGATGGGAACCCTCTCCGACAGCGGATCGTTGGAGTGGACGAGCAGGAACTCTCGCAAAGGACCATAGAGATCCGAGCGACAAGTCACCTCAAGCTGGCCGTTCGCCCCGGGCGCGATGGTTTTCGGATCGATGCTTGCGGAACAGAACCGACTTGCCTCAATGGTGCCGATTTCGAGCGGAAGCGCTCCAGCGTTGGACACAATGATGGAACGGCGTGCTGGCTCATCCATCACAATAGGGCCCATTTCATAGGGCGGCATTGGAAGTTTGAGTCGCGGAGCCGCCCTGCCCACGGCAGCGCCCGGTGTCGATCCGTGACCCCCTCTCGGACCCCGATTGCAGGCCGCGAGGAGGCTCAGCACGACGGGAACAAGCAGCAGCCGAACAGGCAGTCTGGTGGTCAAGTCCGTTCAGACTCAGGTGCAGTTGGGCGGCGTGTTCAGTTGACTTCGGATGCTGGCGATGGTCTCACCCCAGGTAGCGCTGGGACTGTACTGACTAATCGAGATCACGCTGTCAGCGATGCGCGCGTTGATGTTGACCGGATCATTCCAATTGGCATAACGGCTCGGCAGGTCCGAGCCTTTTGCGTCAACACCTATTGATCCTTCTTCGTATACATCCAGTCTTTCACAAAAGCACCCATCTCGTCTTGGCCCGTCCTGAGCGTCCAGTTGTTGCCGGCGAACATATCCGGAAGCCAGCTGTTCGATGCGCACCAGGCGGTCCAGCTCCCGCCCAGGCCTTCGAGCCAGTTCAACATGGGAGTTCCGTAGGTGCCGATGATATTCGTGCCCTTCCCCGGCTGGTTTGGGCAGGTCGGTGTCGCGGACAAGCCGCAGAAGCCCCACTCCGTCATGATGAGCGGGACGCCCTTCGCGGCATTATTCACCTGCGTAACGTTTCCACCGCTCCCCTTGTTGTAGTGTTGTTCGTACATGTGGACCGAATAGATGATGTTGCCTCCGGTGAGTGGATTCGTGGCCGCATCGCCCATTGTCTGGTCCCAGGCGGGGCTGCCCGCAATGATGATGTTCTTGGGCGCGAAGCCACGAATGAGATTGACCCAGGCTTGCATGGTGGGTTTATACGTGGCCCAGGAATCCATCACACTCGACTCGTTGAACACCTCATAGAACACGTTGGGATAGCTCGCGAACAGTGGTGCAATCTTGGTCCAAAAAGCGTTGACCGTGGAAACGAGGTTGTAGGGGTTGGAGACGTAGTGCAGATCAATGATGGTGTAGAGGCCTAGCTTGGTGGCGTAGTCCACCGCGGGCTTGAGGGTGTTGTTGACGTATGTGTCCGAGTTCCCAGGTGGATCGGCGGGCAGACGCACGATCTTTGTGTACCAACCTGGCGAGCCTGGCGCACCTGTCGAGGCTGGCGTGACGTCGTTCTTGTTGGTGATCTTGTCGAGGACGCCGTTTATGCCGAGCGAGGTCGCCGCCTGTTGAGTGAGGCCCTCAATCGAGACACCCCTCAAGATCACGGTCTTGCCGCTGGGATCCTGGAGTTTGTTCCCCGCGACCGTGAGCCAAGGCAAGCCGTTGGTCCCTCCACTGCTGCTGGTACTGCCAGCAACGCCGCTGGAGCCGCCTGAACCCGCGCCGCCACTCGACCCGCCCGAACTGCTAGTGCCACCCGACCCGCCCAAGCTTGTCGTGCCACCCGAGCGTGTCGTGCCGCCCGAGCTTGTGACGCCACCAGAACTTGTGCTGCCACCCGAGCTTGTCGTGCCGCCCGAGCTTGTCGTGCCGCCCGAGCTTGTGCTGCCTCCCGATTTCGTCGTGCCGCCCGAACTTGTGCTGCCTCCCGAAGCCCCACTTCCACCCGAACTTGTGCTGCCGCCTGAGCTGGTGACCCCGCCCGAGCTTGTGCTGCCACCTGAGTTTGTGATCCCGCCCGAGGTTGCGATGCCGCCGGAGCTTGTGACGCTAGTCGACCCGCCTTGACCCGTGATGCCCCCGCTCCCGATGCGTCCCCCGCTGCCCACTATGCCACCACTTCCGATCACACCGCCAGAGCCCGACTTTCCTCCTGATCCGGGGTTCACGGCGGTATTTCCCCCGCCTGCATCGATCGCCTTTTCGTTGTTTGTAGTGCATCCGAAACTGCCAGAAGCCGCGAGGAGCCAGATCCCCAGGGTAGCTTGGCGAAGAGAAAGGTCTTTCATGAAACTCCTCCGATGGTTGACGGGAAGATCTATCACTTCAGTAGCAGAAACCTCGCAAAACCGCTCGCCGAGAACGGCTGACGCGGTTCCGACCTTGCGCATCACGACAATGCTAGGCTCGCATCTTACAACGTCGACTGGCAAGCTTGGCTGAATGGGCCGCCGAGAGACACCCCAGCCGCCTGCCCTGAGCGGATTCTCGGCTATTCTACCGGTCGCTCGCCCTCGCGCCACACCTGCCCGTCCGAATGTGAACGCGGCGGCAGCGACCGCCGGCCCAGGAGCCATCGGGCCTATCATGACGCAATACTGCCGGGTTGAGGCTCTCTGTCACGCCCCAGAACGCCGTTCCCGAGGACGAAGTGCGGCCACTACCAGCGGCCAGTTCCGGTCGCGTCATCTCCTCCAAGAAGTCCAGGTGAACGGCCCCAAGATCTCGTGTATTGTGGATATCGGTCCATCTGTGGCCGCTGTTGGTTGTTCCTCGGATCATTCAAGCACAACCGACTGTTGCTTCGTCGGGTCCCACAGCTCCGGCGACGCAGGTGCACGCTCCCCGCCCACCTAGTCCCATGAAAGAATTGGCCGCTTTGAGTGTGGCGCTGTTGGGCTTGGTGGCGGTCGCCGGCGCTGGCTGCAATAGCGCAGGCTCAACGCCCGTTGGGACTGGTGGGAGCACGTCGGCTGGCGGCACCGGCACGCTAGCCGCCAGCACCGGAGCATCTGCGACAACGGGCGGCATGGCCAGCACCGGAGGCAAAGTCAGCACCGGCGGGACCAGCAGCACCGGCGGCAGGTCGGCCGGGGGGACCGCCAGCACCGGCGGGACCAGCAGCACCGGTGGGATTGCCGCCACGGGCGGGACCAACAGGACCGGGGGCACCATCAGTACAGGTGGCACCATCAGTACCGGTGGCATTGCCAACTCCGGCGGGACCAGCAGGACTGGGGGCACAAGCAACGGCGGCGCTGCCACCACCGGAGGGATCAGCAGCATGGCAGGGACAATCAGCACCGGCGGCGGAACTGGCGGCGCGACGACCGGCGGAACCACCGGCACAGGGATCCCCGGGACATGCCAACCGGCCACCTGCGGCTCGCACAAGTGGGCCTGCTGGAAGATGCCGAACCCAACCGGTTCGGGCCTCCCGAACCCCGCGAGCTACACGGTCGCCAACGGTATCGTCCGCGACAACGTGACCTGCCTGGACTGGCAGCAGGTCGAATCGGGCACCACCTACACCAACGCCGACGCCATCACCTACTGTGCCAGCTTGTCGCTCGGTGGCAACAGCGACTGGCGCGTTCCGACTCGCGTCGAGACCGAGTCCATCATGGACTGGACACGCAGCCCAGCCATTGATGCCGCCTTTACTGCGGTCAGCGGTTTTCACAAGACCGGTTCCGACTGGATCCTCACCATCCGGCAGGCCGGCGCAGGCTCGGGGACTGACTTTGCCTGGGCCTTCAATTTTGGCGACGGCATCGTCAGCAATGCCTATTCTGCCGCCACCGCCGCGCGCGTTCGCTGCGTGCGCGGCAACGGGACCGGGGAAGCCTTCGCCGACCCGGCGGTCGCCCCACCCAACCAGTACACGGTGATCTCCACCGACGAGGTTCAGGACAACTACACCGGGCTCATCTGGCAACGAACCGGCAACGCTTCTGGACTGATTAGCTGGGATCAGGCGGTCACCTACTGCAGCGGCTTGACCATCGGAGGGAACACCTGGCGGCTGCCCTCGGTTCGCGAGCTGGCCACCCTAGTGGACGAGGCGCAGGTGGCGCCGGCAATCAACCGGACCATGTTCCCCAGCACCCAATACGGCGCACGCAGCAACAATTGGTACTGGGCGTCGCACGCGGAGAGAAACAGCACGACCGCCTGGTGGGGCCTGAACTTTGACGACGGCTTCACCGGATTCAACGCCGGGGCCAGTGGCGCCTGGAACTACTGGACCGTTGCCTATGCGAAGTGCGTGCGCTAGCAACTGAGATCGACTACGGCACACTGTCCGGCAGTGCCAAGAGCGCGCTGTTCGTTGACGGCACACACTTCCACGAACCTGGCGCCACCCAAATCGCCAACCTCGTCGCGCAGGCAATGAAGGGACTGGGTGTCGGACTCGAGAGCTACGTGAAGTAGGGCGAGGCCAAGATCGCCACCTCGATGGCGTGGCCGCGCCGTCGAGAGTTGTTAGCGTCCCGCCAGGAATTGGTCAAACTTGACCAGTCCCTGGAAAGTGCGAGTAGAACCGCGAAAAGCATCTCGGAAGAAGAGAAAATCGGAGGCTGCATTTACGCCCACGGGCGGTGGCCCTTTGGGCCCGCCCTTGACAACCCAGTCATCCACCGCCGCGGCGAAACCATTGTCTTTAGGGGGGCAGGTTTGAAACCGGGAAAGGAGCGGGGCGCGAATCCCCGCCATGGCGAAGTAGGTGCTCATGATGTAGGGGCGCAGCAGGTCATTGTCCTGGAAGACATAGAAAACGCGGCCCTTGATGGCGTCCACGTCCCGCTTCACGTCCCTGTAGAAGGACTCGGTAGCCACATATTCATCAAGGCGTTGAGGGATCCGCGTCAGATCGCCTTTCAGCCAGTTGGAATGGCGTACAAAGTAGCCGTGGTACTCGGCGGTGAGCAAGGACACGAGAGCGACTGCCATCAGGGGAATGCTGAGAATGGTCTTCAGGGGCCCGAGGTGCGCAAGGGCGACCACGCCCAGGATGGCGATGGCAGGGGCGGCGATTGTCGCGTAGCGAGGCCAGCTGATAGTCCTGGCACCCGGCAAATACAGGGTTGCCGCAAGGAAGAGGCCCAGCACAGCGAGGGCGTAGGCCGAACAGAGGGCCAGCGCCCATCCTTGCGACGTCCTGAACAGAAATCGCGGCCGCACCAGGGCCAGTACCGGGGTCAGCGCCAGCATCACGGCCAGGACGAAGATTGGTCGGGTCTCAATGAGGTTCGCCGCCAGCGTGGTCAGGATGGTCTTCAGCGGCGCCGAAAAGCTCGTGGAGAGGGGCGGTGGCGGGTAGTCGTTGGACGTGAGGCCCATCAGAAAAAGACGAGGCAAGACGATCTCCACAGTCAACGCCACGGCCAGGATGAGGACCGCCCGCCAAGTGAGGGGCTGGGGCTGATCTTTCCGACGGCCAAGGAGAAGGTAGGCCAGAGTGAAGAAGCCCCCACCGAGGAGCGCAAGGACCATTCCCAGTCCCTTGCTCACAAGGGGCATGGACAGGCAGGCCCAGACCACCATAGCAGAGCTGCGCCGGTGGTGCGTGACGAGGTAGGCCAGGCCCAAGAACGCGAAGGCGATCCCGGTGATGACCAGGGCATCGCCGTAGAAGTAGCCAAACACGATTTCGGGTGTGCCCGAGAAAGCGAGGACTGCAAGCAGGGCCCCGCCCGCGAGGAGCCGCGAACGGGAGAGCAGCCAACTGGCCTCCATCGTGGCGAGCGCCGCGAGAAACAGGAAAATGCCGGAGAAGACGTTGAGGATGCCGTCGCGCCCGCCGCTCAAGAGACTGGCAACTGAGCCGAGGACGAGCTGGTGGACCGGGTAGCTGGGCGCCACGGAACGGGTGGGTCCATAGAAGTACGCCATTCGGTCGAAGGAGAGGATTTCATGGGGCACGACCAGCCAGTGGGTGAACACGTCAAAGCCCGCAGGTTCGGCGTGCAATGCGCAGAAGAAAACGGCTAGCGCGAAGGCCGCGGCCGCCGCTTCGAGTCCGGTCAACCGGCGACGGTGGCTAACGGTCAGCTCGCGCGGGGTGTTTGGACTCTTCCGCCATGTGCGCACCAGCTGAACGGCAGCGGCGATGGACAAGACCGCGACCAGTATGAGCGAGACGCGAAACCCGAGCCGCGCCGCCCCCAGAATCTGGAGAAGAAGCGTGATGACTCTCAGTCCGAAAAGGATGGCGAGCGCGATGAATGCCGTGGCGCCGATGGGCGGCGACTCGACGGCCGTGCGCGAGGCCAGGAGGCGCTGGAGCGAGCGTAACGCGTATGCCCCCACCGCCCCGCAAGCGAGGAGGGGCAGAAGCCAGGGGAGCGTGATGCGAAAGACAATCACAGACGTGAGCCTCGAGCTGAGGGCGGGACAGTCATGGGTGTTCCACGCTCATGCGAGAGATCCGCCGGGGTGGGCGGTGGGGCGGTGGCAGGAGAAACGGGCAACATCGGGCAGGTGGCGCAGTTTACCCCAGCGCGGCCTCGCGCCGGCGCCGTTCTTTGGGCTGCAACTGGCACCCCCTGCTATCCCAGCATCGCCTTGAGCGCGCGGTAGTCGGTCTTTCCAGTGCCCAGCAGGGGCAGCGTCTCCAGCCGCAGCACGCGCCGGATGTTGTGCAGGGGGGACAGTCCAGCATCGCGCAGGCAGCGATTGGCCGTCTCGCGATCGATCTCCAAGGTGGTGAAGAGAACCAACTCGGGGTGTTCCTCATCGGGCGTGCATTCCACTGCCAGGCACGGACCCTCGCCCTGGCCAGGGGTGCTCCACCCGGCCTCCAGCGCGGTCTCGACCGCGGCCAACGGAATCATCTCGCCGCCAATCTTCACGAAACGCTTGAGCCGACCGCAGAAGGTCAGAACGCCGTCCGTGTCTTCGCACACCAAATCGCCAGTCCGGTACCATTCCTTGCCCGCGAACGAGACGAAAGGTGACGGACCGTCGTACTTGAGATACCCGCGGAAAATACTGGGACCGCGCACGAGAAGCATGCCGCGCTGACCGCAGGGCGTGGGCTTGCCACACTCGGCATCGACGACGGCGTGCTCCACCGACGGCAGGGGCAGGCCAATGGTCTCGCGCTGCGGCCGCCCGGGACGGTTGACCGATACGATGGGCGAGCATTCGGTGATGCCATAGCCCTCGATGACAATCATCTCGGGATACGCACGCGCCAGGGCATCGTACACATGGGGCTGGCACTTCTCGGCGCCCGCAATGGCCAAGCGCAGGCTGGCAAGCTGCCCAGGCTGGGCGGCCCGCACGATGCCGGCTAGAAAGGTGGGCGTACCGACCACCAACGTGGCCCGATACGCCTCGATGAGAGAAGCCAGCGTGGCGCTGTCATTGGGGTTGACGTGGTAGACTGTGCGCAGCCCGCAAAGCAGTGGCAACAGGATGTCGACGGTCAACCCGAACGAATGGAACGGGGGCAAGATGCCCAAGAGAGCCTCGTCCGGGCGCAGGGGAATCACCGCGAGTGCATCGCGGATGTTGGTCAGCAGATTCGTCTGGGTCAGGGGAACCGCTTTGGGCACGCTCTCCGAACCGCTAGTGAATAGCACGGCAGCCACTTCAGGTGTCCGCGCCTCTTCCAGCGCGCCGACTAGACCCAGTCGCACCCGCAACGCCGCGAGCAACTTGACTGGAAGCGAAAATCGCCGGGCGGTATCGTCGAGGTAGACCAGACGCTGCAGGAACCCCCGAGTGCTGCCAAACCCCTCCGCTTCGAGGCGGCTGACTAGCCCGCGGGCGGTCACCACGCAACGGATGTCGAGTAGATCCAGCCCGTGCAGCACACCACGCGGCCCGGTGGTCCAGTTGATCATGACCGGCGTCTTGCCCGCAAACAGCGCGGCCAGGGTGGCCACGGCAGCGGCGACCGAGGCGGGCAGCATGATGCCGACAAACGGACCGGGCATGCGGGCGAATACCGGTCGCAAGAGCAGAAGCGCCGTGAGAAGGTCGCGATAGGTGCGCACCCCGCTCTGCTGGTCAGCGATGACCACCTGGCCGGAATGCCGGCGGGCCATGTCCAGAAACACAGCCGTCAGGCTGTCGCCCGCCGGCATGACCGGCGGCCCGGTGGCATCCTCGGCCGCCCCGTACCAGGCGTGCGCCACCGGCCGAGGCTCGGCCGCAGCCTTGCCCACGGTTTCACCCACCGCGGCCCGCATCACGTCTCCCACCGTCTCGATGGCGTCCACCTCCGGCTGGGGGAAGCCGAACTCGCTCTCAATCCAGGCCTGGATCTCCACGCGCACCAGGCTGTCCAGACCCAGATCGTGCGCCAGGCGCTGGCCTTCGTGGATCTCTCGCACGCCGGTGAGCTGGCGAAGATGCTCCAGCACGGTGGCGCGTGTGGCCGCCGGGATCCGACGGGCCACGCCGGGCTCGGTGCTGCTGACCGGCTCGGGCAGCCAGCGTACGCCGCCACCCTCCCACAATGAGTAGGGCACGTAGGTGCTTCCGCCCGCGTTGCGATTGTAGAACTCCTCCAGATAGCGATTGAGCACCACCCGGTCCGCGGCGCGCGGCAAGTCGTCAGGCTCAAGGACGTCGATGGCCACGTGGCGATGAGGCGCGAGGACGAGGCCGCCCTTGAGCAACCCCCACAGACCCCTGCGCAGGGCGCGCAGGACGTCGGGCGGCTTACCCGAGGCGCGACTGAAACTGGAGCCCCACAGTCCGGCGGTCCGCACCAGTACGACGCGCACGTCAGGCACCGCCCGCAACAACTGCTCGACCGCACTGTTGCCGCCCAGATCTTCGCGGCGCTGGCGATAGATGCGCCCCGCAGGATAGAGCAGCAACGCCTCACCCTGGCGCAAGGCCGTGGCGCTGGCCTCGATCATAGATTCCACCTGTTCGCGGGCACCCCGACCATCTCGGGTCATGTCCGCGATCTCGAGCGCCCGCGCCCGCCGCGCCAAGAAGTGAATCCCAGGCCGCCGGGCCTGGGCGCGATCCGCCAGCACGCGCGGTCGGAAGCGCGGCCAGAGAACGGTCATCACCATGATGGGATCGATGAGCGCCGGGTGATTGGCCAGGAACAGAACGCCGCGACCGTCAGGAGGAGCAACGCGATCCAGGCCTGTCACGCGGATGCGGTAGCGCAACCAGAGCAGGCAGCGGATGAAGAGACGCAGAAACCGGTTGAGCATGGCAGTCGTGCGGACGCAGTATATCGCCTCCTTTCGGGCTGTCGTACCATGGGATCCACATGCGCATCACTATGACCATCGCCTTTGTCGCCACCGCTCTCGCCGCCACCGGTCTTTTTGCTGCGCCGTCGAGCGATCAGCCACCTGCGAAACCGCGTCCCGCCCGCCACTACGAAGGCCTGCTGACCTGGGAGGTGCGCGACGCCGACACGGGCGCGCCCATCCCATGCAAACTGACCTTCGTCGGCGTCGAGGGTACCCGCGACCCCGAGTTCACCCACAACGACATCGGCAAGCCCGAGGGCGACTTGGCCATTGCCGCCTACCATCGCGTGTTCTCCGCCTCCGGTGACGGCGCTGTGCGGGTGCCGCCAGGAACCTACGATGTCTACGTCAGCCGCGGCTTGGAGTGGGACGTGGCCGTGGTGCGCAAGCTCAAGGTCACGCCCGAAGGCGCGGATCTTGTCGCTCAGTTGCACCACGTAATTGACTCGCGGGGCTGGTACTCGGCCGACTTCCACGTGCACGCCGCTCCTTCGCCGGATTCCATCGTGCCCCTTCCCCACCGGGTCATCGAATTCATCGCCGACGGCATCGACCTGTTGACCTCCACCGACCACAACGTGGTCACTGACTATGCTCCCACCATCAAAGCACTGGGCGTGGGCCACCTCATCAGCACCATCATAGGGGACGAGATCACCACCGCCTCATGGGGACATTTCGGCGCCTTCCCGCTGCCGCAGGACCTGGCACGGGCCGGCCAGGGCGCGGTGCTGGCCCACGGCCGCACGCCCAAAGCGATCTTCGAGGAGGTGCACACCCATGCGCCCGGCGCGATCATCGATGTGCACCACCCGCGCATCGATCCGACTATCGGCTACTTCATCATCGGCGAATTCGACCCGCACCTGGACCGCGCAGGCACGAAGGGTTTCTCGTTCGACTTCGACGCCATCGAGGTGCTCAACGGCTACCAGGACCCAGCCCGCCGCAGCGTGGACCGGATGATCGACGACTACCTGGGCCTGCTCAACCACGGGCACTTGGCCACCGCCACCGGGAACTCGGACACCCATCACCTCACCTTCAATATGGGCGGCTATCCGCGCAACTACCTGCGCGTTCCCGACGACCGTATCGGCCACGTGACGCCACAGGACGTCGCCCAGGCGGTGCGGGCCCACCATGTCTTCTTCACCACCGGTCCCTTCGTGCGCATGCACGCGGGTCAAGCTGACATCGGCGACATGGTGCCGGCACCGGGCGGTCGCGCCCGCGTGGACATCGAGGTCGATGCCGCACCCTGGGTGTCCGTCGACCGGGTGATCCTCTATGTGAACGGCAAGGAGGCTCAACGTTGGCCCGTGCCTCCGAGCCAGAAGGTGGCGCGCTTTCGCGCCAGCCACGACATCACTCTGGCTGCCGATGGCTATGCCCTGGTGCGCGTCGACGGCAACGAGCTGCTGGCGCCCGTGGTGGGCGACCGGAAGACTTTCGGGGTCTATCCACTGGCGCTAAGCAATCCCATCTTCTTCGACGTCAACAACAACGGCCGCTACGACCCGAGCTACAAACACGGCGAGCGGCACTAATTGAGTGGCAAAGCCGCGGGCGCAGCCAGGCTCAGGTGATCCAGCCCAAAGTACCCAGACGCCACATAGAGGTCATCGCCGAACGCCTGCATGGAGCTGGCCCATCCCAGCGTGCGCAAGAACTTGTTCCCCGTGGGTTGGACGGGATTGGATACGTCGACCGCCAGGATGCCATCGCCCGACAGGTTGAGGAACAAGCGACCCTGGTTGGCGCCCATGATCTGCAGGTTGTACGCCTCGGTCGGCTGGTCGTAGAGCGTCGCGAAAGTGTCGTTGCTCAGGTCGAAAATCATCAGGCGGTCGGACGTGGCTTCCCAGCTCGGAGTGCTGGCGCTCGAACTACCCGAGCTGGCGACGCCCCCGCCCGATGGGACCGCAATACCCCCGACTCCGTAGTAGTAGCCGTAGCCATAGTAGTTCTGCTGGGCCGTCACGTACATGGTGTTGCCCGCGACGGTCAGGCCCGACAGCGTGACGTTGCTGAACACCTTGGTGTCGAGGAGTTCCGCGGCCGGCGTCCCTCCGACGTTCACCTGGCGCAGCAGGTGCAGTTGGGTGTCAGACCGGTAGTATCCGTATGTGCTGGTCCCCGTGGGCGGGATGTAGACATAGAGTTGGTCTTGGGTCATGAAGTCGCGGGCGCCGGAGGATGGCGCCCAGGTGCGTACCAGCGGGCCCGGGATGTTGATCTTCTCGGCCGCCGCGAAGCTGCTGCCAGACTTGTTCCAGCGCTGGGCGTAGAACTTGTATTGCGTGAAGGTATAGCTGTCGTTGCCCTTCACCTGGGCCACCTGTTCGCGCAGGCCCAGGTAGAACCCGGTCGGGTCCACTGGATCGCCAACCAGCGAGAACGCGCCCCAGTCCGTGCTGCTGGGGTTGGGTACCGGGACTTCATTCACCGTGGGGGCGTCGGCATTGGTCAGATCCAAATACACCAACTTCGTCGTGTATGTGCCCGCGCCGGTGGAGGAGTTGTAGATGTACTCCTGGTCAAGGGTCACCATGCCACTTTCAACCTCGGTCCAACTACCGTAGCCGTTGAACCAATACCCGCCCCAGTAGCCGTTCCAGCCGCACCAGTACGGGTAGTACGGAATCCAGTTCGTCGGCAGGATGGTCGAGCCTGCCCGCCGTGGGTGCGTCGGGTCGGTCAGGTCGTAGACCAGGACCTGGGTTTGGCTCTGATAGGTGCTGTAGCCGGTGTTGCCAGACGGAAGGGTGCGGAAGAGCAGCAACTGGTTGCCGTGCTTGACCGCCTGCTGTACTTGCCCCACCGAGAAGCTGGCGACCGGCGTTGCGCCGTCGAGGTCACCGCCGGCCGCAAGAACCCTGAACAGCGAGAGATCCTGATTGGGGCTATAGTAGTAGCTCTGCTGCGACTGAACCTGGGCCACCAGGTACTTGCCGAACTGATAAATCTGATTGTAGTAGGGCGCAATCTCGATGACTGATTGCAGCTGTGGATTGGCGAGGTCCTGCAGGCTGGCAATCGAGGCATGGGTGTCGGACAAATTTACCATCATGCGCTGGCCAGTGGCCTGGTGCCCGAAGACGATGGTGCGGCGGACCTCGCCGTTGGGGTGGATGAAGGTGCCGTAGTTCTGCAACACGGTCTGCTGGGTCGGGCTCTTGGTATCGTCGTACTTGGTCAGGTCCCACGCCATGATCCCCACCGCGCTCTTGTACTGATACCACCACCAGTCATCGTTGGGGTCGCTCTTGGTCCAGAAGTACACCGGCACCGTCACCACGTTGGCCTGGCTGTCCGAGTACATCCCGATCATCTTGTGGGCTTGGTCCAGATTCCAGGTGATGGCCGAGCCCACCCATTCGGCGTTCTGCACCGCCACACACTGGCGTTGCACCAAGCGAACCTTGGTCAAATCGCGAACGTCGATGACGCTAACCGCGATGTTGGTCGAGCGGGGGCCGGCCGGGTCCTGGAATCCAGTGCAGGTCGAGCTGGTGTCCTGACCGATGCCCAATAGGAAGTTGTTGTCGCCGATCAAGCGGAACACGTCCATGTTGCCGGACAAACCGTCCACGGCGGAGAGAACCTTCAAGTTCTTTGGATCGGCAAAGCTGAGGGCGTAAAGGGGGTCGATGTTTCGCGCGGTGACGGCGTAGACCACATGACGGTCCACGTCGAAGGTGCTTCCAGCCACTGTCTCGTTCTGCTGCCCAAAGTCCAGACTCGCCTGCATGACCGGGTTGCTGCCATCAGTTATGTCCCAGGATTCGAGGGTATTCTGGGTGTAAGAAGTGCCCATACAGTTGGACGACGACCACCCTTGGCGGGCAAAGATCCCGTAGAACGTGCCGGTCTGGTTGGTCGAGTCGAAGACATAGGTCATCTTGAATTGGTCACCCAGCGCGCCCGCGGTGCTGAAGCGGGTGTACAGGCTGATAGCCCCGTTGGGATCGCTCACGTCGATGATCGACACCACTGACTGCTGCTGGCTGGAGTAGCTGCCGCAGTTGTAGTACCCATTCTTGGTCGAACCGGTTGAGGTGTAGCCATACACCCACCAGTTCTCATCCACCATGAGTGCGTTGGAGGTAGCTGAGATGGTCACGTCGCTGAAGGTCTTGCTGTAGGAGTACAGGCCCTTCGGATCGCTGACCTGGACGCTGCCGCCCTGGAAGATCTGAAGCTGGCCCACCTGCTTGAGCGCCTGCGGGTCGGACACGTCGAAGGAATAGACCCATGCTTGTTCCGGCTGCGGGTTGCTCGCCACTTCGTAGCCCCAGCCCCAGTAGTAGGACTGTGAGATGTAGGAAACTAGGTAGATCGTGTTGTCGATCTTGCGGGAAACGCCCTCGCGCAACTCACCGATGATGTCGGTCGTGCTGAGCACGCGCGGGTTCGTCAGGTCGCTGACGTCGATGGCCACCAGTTGTGACACATAGTGACGCTCGAACTGAAGCTTGCCGTTGACTTGGGTGAGATAGAGGGCATCGCTGAGCAGGGCGTACACGGTGCTGCCCGCCACGAACATTTCGATGGGATAGCCGTAGACCGGCAGGCGCGAAAGTTGCTTGGGGTTCTTGGGATCGGTCAGATCGTAGATGATGAGGCCGCGGTAGGTATTGAAATAGAAGAGCCGGTCGGAATCGATGCGGTAGATGTCCGCTTCCTGGACTGTGGCATCCCGACCACTTGGGGCACCGGGAGCCGCAGCACTGTCTGTCGTGCTGCTGGGGCCGGCTGCGAACGTCGGAGCCGTCGCGCCGTTGGTCGCTCCGCCTATTGCAGCAGTTCCCTGGGTGCCATTCCCCTGTTCCTCGGTCGTAAACTCGGTCTGGCCCGGGGTCACAGTACCCGAGTCAGCGCCCGGGGTCACAGTACCCGAGTCAGCGCCCGGGGTCACAGTACCCGAGTCAGCGCCCGGGGTCGGATTGCCCCCGTCAGGAACAACGACGGCGGGACCGGAATGACTCGAACCGCCGCAGGACACCGCGAAACCCGCGACTAGGAATGCAAGCGCAAGAAATCTGAAAAATGGGCACATGGGAACCCTCCGGCCATACCAACCTAGCAAGGCTCATGCCGCGCACTTTCCTTGCGACTAGCATGGGCTAGACGGGCTCCACCCTCAGAAAACCGGGACCCGCCATGCTCTGCCTATCGAAAATCCGTGTACCCCATGACTTGGACGTCACGGGCGATGACCTGGCAGTCTGGTCCGGCTGACGCCCAGCCTGCGCAGTGCGTTTTCACCCGCTTCTTTCGTTCCGCGGGCAAGACCTGGCACACTGACCCCGGATGACAGACCGTCTTCGCGCCCTGATTCTCTGGCTAACCTGAACGAGCGCACCATGAAACGGGGTATCGGGGTCACGACGCTCATGCTCGGGTGCTTGACGTTTCTTGAGGCGCCCCGGTAGAGCCGCGGAGGGAGGCATGGAGCCTCCCTTGCGAGGCTGCAGTCCGTCGGGGAATCTGCCGATAGTTGCAAATGTGCGATGATTTCCGTCATCCGGGCCGTCAAAGTGTTCGAATCACTGTCCGACACAGAGTGCGCCGAATTGGTGCGCTTCATGCGCATTCGGCAGTACGAGGCTGGTGCGACGATCTTCGAACGCGGCAAGCCGGGTGACACCATGCTGGTGGTCGCCGATGGCGCGCTCTCCGTGGTCATGCCCGGCCCGCGCCGGAGGAACATCGAAGTGGCCCGGGTCGGCGTTGGTGAGGTGGTCGGCGAAACGTCGTGCATCGACCCTGCCCCGCGCAGCGCCACCATAGTGGCGGCCCTGCGTACCACGGCCTACGAATTCGGGCGCAAGGAGCTGGCCCGCATGCGACTCCTGGCGCCAACGGTGGCAACAGCACTCGTGGCTGCGGTTGTCCGCAGCGTGACCCTGCGCCTGCGCCGCGTGGACGAGCGCATCGAACGTGAGCTGGCTGGCCACCTGGCGGCGCGGCTCCCGGAGCTGCGACAAACGACGCCTAGCACCTCTGCGCGCACCCCCTCCCAGCGCATCCCTTCACCTACGAGCTCCAAGATGGGCCTGGCGGGGCCAAGCACGTGGACGGCCCTCTTGGGCCGCCTGCGAGGAAGCGCATGAAGGCTTCTGCCCTGCGGAGTCTGCTGTCCGGCTACTCCAGCGCTGAGCTTGATCAGCTTTTGGCGGCCACACGGAGCCGCCGCTTTCCTGCTGGCACCTGGCTATGCCGCGAAGGCGACCCGGGCTCATCCTGCTTCTTCATCGCGACCGGCGCGGTGGAGGTGGTCAAGTATCTCGACGGTGAGGAGCATGTGCTCGCCACCCTGCAGCCGGGGACCTTGGTGGGCCAGACGGCGCTTGTCGAGGGTGCGTTTCGCTCGGCCTCGGTGCGATCCGTGTCCGCCACCACGGCCCTTGAGATCAGACGTAGGGCGTTCCAGCGCCTTGTGCAGCAAGCAAGCCCCCTGGCTCAGCACTTTCAAGAACAGATCGCCGTTGCCGGAATCCGCCGACTGCGCGCGGCCGCCGACCAGCTCGCGCTGGTGTTGGCCCGCGCAGTCCGGCCCTCGGCCAAACGGACCGCCACGGTCGACCGCCTGGCCCTCGCCTTCATCCAAGCCGGTACTGGCGAATGGGACATACCCCTCGGCCCCAGCGCTGGCCCGCTTCCTTCGGTCAGGAAGCGCGTCTGCTAGCGCTACCAATTCCGCGCTGCACGTGCTAGCACCCGACGCTAGGGGCATGGACCAGCTCAGCAACCTCGCCATCAATACGATTCGCATCCTCTCCATCGATGCCGTGCAGAAGGCCAACGCCGGCCACCCAGGCCTGCCGATGGGCGCCGCGCCTATGGCCTATGTGCTCTGGCAGAAGCACCTCGTGCACAATCCGCGCAACCCCAAGTGGCCGGACCGCGACCGGTTCGTGCTCTCGGCTGGTCACGGGTCCATGTTGCTCTACTCGCTTCTTCACCTGACCGGGTACGACCTGTCTCTGGATGACATCAAGACCTTCCGCCAGTGGGGCTCGCGCGCGGCCGGCCACCCGGAATCCCTTCTCGCCCCAGGCGTGGAAGCCACCACCGGCCCGCTCGGTCAGGGCGCCAGCAATGCGGTCGGCATGGCCATGGCCGAGCGCTTTGCCGCCGGACGCTACAACAAACCCGGCTACACCATCGTAGACCACTTTACCTATGCCCTGGTGGGCGACGGCGACATGATGGAGGGCATCACCCACGAAGCGGCCTCGCTGGCTGGCCATCTCCGGCTGGGCAAGCTGGTGTGGCTCTACGACGACAACAAGGTCTCGCTCGACGGCCCCACCTCGCTGGCCTTCACTGAAGACGTGGGCAAACGCTTTGAGGCCTACGGCTGGCAAGTCTTGCGCGTCGACCAAGGCGACACCGACCTGGAGGCCATCGACCGCGCCCTGGTCGCGGCCAAGGCCGACACGACGCGGCCCTCATTCATCATGGTTCACACCACCATCGGCTACGGCTCGCCCCATAAGGCGGGCAGCAGCGAAGCCCACGGCGCCCCCCTGGGCGCGGACGAGGTGAAGCTGACCAAGAAGAATCTTGGCTGGGACCCGGACAAGCAGTTTTATCTTCCCGAAGAGGCCGTGGCCCATTTCCGCACCGCGGTCGAGCGCGGAGCCCAGGCCGAAGCTGCGTGGCAGAAACGGTTCGATGCCTGGGCCGTGGAAAACCCCGATCTGGCAAACGAGTGGCACATCGCCCTGCGGGGCGCACTGCCCGAGGGCTGGGAATCTGCTCTACCAACTTTTTCGCCCAAGGATGATCTGGCCACCCGCCAGTCGAGCGGCAAGGTCTTGGCAGCGATCGCCAGCAAGGTGCCTTGGCTGGTAGGCGGCGACGCGGACCTGTCATGTTCCACACTGACCACGCTTACCGGCCAGGGTGATTTCGATGGCAAGACTGGGCTGGGCCGCAACATCCACTTCGGCGTGCGCGAACACGCCATGGGCGCCATCGCCAACGGCCTTGCCTATCACGGTGGCGTGCATCCCTTCACCGCCACCTTCTTCGTATTCTCAGACTACGAACGCCCGGCGGTGCGCATGGCGGCCATCAGTCGGTTGCCCGTGACCTTCGTGTTCACCCACGATTCCATCGGCGTGGGCGAGGACGGCCCCACCCACCAGCCGGTCGAACAGCTCATGTCGCTGCGCCTGATTCCAAACCTGTGGGTGATTCGCCCCGCCGACGCCAACGAGGTGGTCGAGGCCTACAAGATCGCGATGAGGCGCAGCGACGGTCCCGTGGCGGTCATCTTGACCCGGCAGAAGACACCCACCTTCGATCGCGCCAAGCTGGCCCCAGCCGACGGCGTGCAGAAGGGCGGCTATGTCCTGTGCGATGCGGCGGGCGGCGCGCCGCACGTCGTACTCATGGCCACCGGCAGCGAAGTGGCGCTGGCGCTGGCCGCGCAGGAGAAGCTTCTGACGCAAGGCATTCGGGCGCGGGTGGTTTCGCTGCCTTCGTGGGAGATCTTCGCAGCCCAAAGTCCCGAGTACAAAGAGTCGGTCATCCCGCGTGCGATCAAGGCACGCGTGTCCATCGAGGCAGGCGTCACTCTCGGCTGGCAGCGTTGGGTAGGTGACGAGGGCGTCGCGATCGGTATCGACCGCTTCGGAGCGTCAGCCCCCGGCGGTGTCTTGATGAAGCAGTTCGGGTTTCAGGCGGACACCGTGGTTCGCGCCGTCATCGATAGGGTGAAGACATGAGAAACATCGGCTTTTCTTTCTTGATGGCCGCTCTGGTGGCCTGCGGGCTCGCCGGGACGGCGCGGGCAGATGACGACAAGCCTACGGTCTTCACCTTCGCCTACCAGGGTCTGGTGGTCGGAGCTGGGGCCGGCCTGGCCGGGGGCTACCTGGTCGCACGCGACGGCGGTTGGAAGAGTTCAGACTGGAAGCCCCTGGTGTACGGGGCTGGCATCGGCGCGCTGGTGGGCAGCGGGGTTGGGCTGACCCTGGGCATTGTCGACGTCACACAGGACAAGCCAGGCCGCACCCGCTACGTCTTGCGCGACATGGCCCTGGGCGAGGGCTTTGGCGCTACCGTGGGCGGCATCGCGGGCGCGCTGGCCGCAATATCGACCAAGAAGCCGGAACACATCCTGCTAGGCGCGTCCATCGGTGTGCTTTCAGGGGCCGTCCTAGGTGCAGTGTTTGGCTTTGTCGAGGGCCGGCACGCGCGCTCCCATGGTGCACCCGACACCGGCAGCCAGCACTTGGCTCTGTCGGTCGTTCCGGTTGTCGAGGCAGGCGGCAAGCTTGCTTACCTGCCCGCCCTCTCAGGCCGGTACTAAGAGCAGGCTCGCCGAGATTCGCCGCCGGTTGAGCGGGTCGGTGCGCGCCAAACGGCCCGATGCGTTGCCAACTTCCATGAGCCGTTATCTTTGAAGGTGGGCACTTCTTAGGGGGAGTGAGCCACCAAAACGGGTCATTCCGAGAATCATTTTCTCAAGTCAAGATGCAACCGACCCCCAAAGTCACGACGATCTACTGCACAGGAGTCTCACCACGATGAAAACCCGTATCACCCAAGTTTTCGCCGCCATTTTCGCTGCCGCCGCTTTCTCGCTACTGGGCTGCAGCTCCAACAGCTCCCCGTCCGGTTCTGCTTCTGGAGGAACAGCCGGCGGTGCGGTCACCGCTACCGGCGGCGTGAACTCTGGTGGCAGTACCACGAGTTCGATCGCCTCAGGAGGTGCTCCGACTAGCGGCGGCACGCTTGCATCTGGGGGACAGGTGCAAGGCGGTTCGAGCGCTCAGGGCGGTGCGGCTACCGGCGGCGCCGCGACCAATGCGGGCGGCCAGCCAGCCTCTGGTGGCAACGCCACCGGTGGCCGTGCCACCGGCGGAAGCAGCGCGACGGGGGGCGGCGAGACGGGGGGCAGCGTCGCAGGCGGCAGTGTGGCAGGCGGTGGCAAGACGGGAGGAGGAGCCACTGGCGGCACGACCACCGGCGGAACATCGAATGGCGGCAAGACCTCAACCGGCGGCGCCGCGGGCGGGACCGGCGGCACAGCCGCGGGCGGCAAGACGGCAACAGGTGGGGCCGCCACTGGCGGAACAGCGACCGGCGGTACAACGGGAACCGGGGGCGCCACCCCTATCGGTGGCGGCAAAGGCAGCAGTGACGGCACCACGCCCATCACGGTCTGGATGGCAGGCGACTCCACAATGTCGGGCTCAGGGTGCGACGGCGGCGGCTGGGGGGACCAGTTCGGTTCGGTGTTCAACAGCAACGTGACTGTCGTAAACAAATCAGTGGCCGGCCGGAGCATTCAAACCTGGCTCTACGAGAAGAACGTGAGCAGCACGGCGGGCGCCAACGGCGAGTGCACCCTAACCGGGACCACTTACTCGGACAACTGGAACGCCATGCTCGACGCGAACACGGGGATGAAGGCTGGCGACTACCTGTTTGTCGAGTTCGGCATCAATGACGGCGATGGTACTTGTCCGAGGCACGTCGGCACGACCCTATTCCAGACTTACCTCACCACCATGGCGAAGGCTGCTAGCGACCGAGGCGCGCAGGCAATCTTCTTGACCTCAACCAGTGCCATCGCCTGTAACGGCAGCACCGCCCAGGCCAATCGCGGATTCGGGCCCCAAACCAAGGCCGCAGGAACCGCCGACAATGTTCCGGTCATCGATATGACCGTGCTTACGGCGAACCTGTACACCAGCGTTGGCCTCTGCCCGAACAGCGGTGACTACACATCAACCACAAGCAAGGTAGGCCAGTTCTTCTGCAACGATCATACCCATTTCGAGGCAGCCGGTGCCCTGCAGATCGCCCAAACCGCCGCCCAGGCTCTCAAGGACCAGGGGATTGGGCTCGCGGCCTACCTCAAGAACTAGACGTCCGGCTCACAGCAATACCTGGGGGTTCTCCGCCATGAACGCTTGTTTCGCTCGAATCTTGGCTGTCTTCGCTCTCACATGGCTGCCAATTCTTGGCTGCGGTTCCAACGGTGGTAGCGGCGGAGCCCCTGGTCCTAGTTCGGGAGGAAGCCAAGGTGGTGCAGCCCCGGCCTCGGGCGGCGCGATCGCCGGTGGTGCCACCTCGACTCCGGCAGGCTCGGGAGGTGTTGTGGTCACCGGTGGCACACCCACATCTGGAGGGCAGACTCAGTCGCAAGGCGGCTCGGTTGCGCAGGGTGGTACGGGCGGCGGTGGCAAGGCCACAGGCGGCATAGTCGCCACGGGCGGCGCAGCTACGGGCGGCAACGCGGCAGGCAGCAGTGCAAAAGGCGGAGAAGTCACCACCGGCGGAGTATCGACTGGCGGCGCAGCCACGGGCGGCAAGACCGGTGGGACCACGGGTACCACGGGCGGAGCAGCCACGGGCGGCAGAACCACAACCGGTGGAACCATGGGCGCCACGGGCGGCTCTGCCGCGGGCGGCAAGACGACAACTGGCGGGACCACCAGTGCATCCGGTGGGACTACAACTGGCGGCACGACAGCAGTTGTTCCAATCGGTGGCAGCCTGGGCAGCAGCGACGGCACGACCCCGATCAAGGTCTGGATGGCAGGCGACTCCACCATGTCGGGCTCAGGTTGCGATGGCGGCGGCTGGGGGACCCAGTTCTCTTCGGTGTTCAACAAGAACGTAACGGTCGTCAACAGTTCAGTAGCCGGTCGGAGCATTCAGACCTGGCTCTATGATCCCAACGTGACCTCCACGATGGACGCCAGCGGCGAGTGCATTGTCAATCCGAAGACCTACAACCCACGCTGGACCGCCATGCTCGACGCGAACACGGGGATGAAACCCGGCGACTACCTGTTCATCGAGTTTGGCATCAACGACGCCACGACCACCTGCGAGCCCGGCAAGACTCGGCATGTCGGCAGTGCGCTTTTCCAGACCTACTTGACCACGATGGCGCAAGCGGCTCAGGAACGAGGCGCGCAACCCATTTTCCTGACGTCGATGAGCGGCCTGCAGTGTTCCGGCAGCACGGCCCAGCCCAACCGTGCATTCGGTCCCGAAACCAAGGCCGCGGGAGCGGCCGATAACGTGCCGGTCATTGATGCGACCGTGCTCTCGGCCGCGCTGTATACCAGCCTTGGCCTATGCCCCAGCAGCGGCGTGACCTCGGGCGCGTCAGGCGCCTTCTTCTGCAACGACACCACGCACTTCGAAAAGGCCGGCGCGCTTCAGATCGCGCAGATGGTCGGCAAGGCGCTCAAGGACCAGGGGATTGGGCTGGCGGCCTACCTCGTCAACTAGGATTCGGCCGCCACTTCGCCATGGAGGTTTCGCCGCCATGAAAACTTCTCTTACTCCAGTCTTCGCCGGCGTTTTCGCTCTTGCTGCGTTCTCACTACTAGGCTGCAGCTCCGGAAGCGGTGGCTCCCCGCCCGGTCCTGGTTCTGGAGGAAGTCAGGGCGGCGCGATCCCGCCTTCTGGCGGCGTGAGTGCCGGTGGCGTCACGACGGGCCCGACTGGTGCGGGAGGTGCGACGAGCAAGGGCGGCGCCCCTGCATCTGGTGGGCAGGCGCAAGGCGGTTCGAGCGCTCAGGGTGGTGCGGCTGCCGGTGGCGCAGCGACCAGCGCAGCCGGCCAGACAGCCACTGGCGGCAGCGCCATGGGCGGTAGGACCACCGGCGGCACAGCTGGCGGCGGAAGCGCGACCGGTGGCAGCGTGGCCGGTGGCGGTGCGACGGGCGGCAGCGTGGCGGGTGGTGGCGCGACGGGCGGACGAGTCACCGGCGGCGCGATGACCGGCGGAGTGTCGACGGGCGGCGCAGCCACGGGCGGCAGCACCACAACCGGCGGCGCCACCACTACGACTGGCGGCGCGACGGGCGGCAAAACTGCGACGGCCGGGACGGCCTCTGGTGGGACTTCAACTGGCGGCACGACAACGACGCCAATCGGTGGCAGCCTGGGCAGCAGCGACGGCACAACCCCGATCAAAGTTTGGATGGCCGGCGACTCCACTATGGCGGGCGGCCCCACAACCGCGTGCGCCGCCTGCCCGTGCGGCTACGGGAGTCAGCTCGATCCTCTGTTCAACAGCAACGTGACAGTCGTGAACAATGCGGTCGGCGGTCTGACCATTCAAACCTGGCTCTATCAGGGCGTCAGCTCGACCCCTGATGCCAACGGTGAGTGTGCCGTTACCAACACCGCGTTCAACTCGCGCTGGACCAACATGCTCAGTGGGACATCTGCGATGAAGGCCGGCGACTACTTGTTCATTTCTTTTGGAATCAACGACGGCGATGCCTCCTGTCCGAAGCACGTTGGCCAAGCCAAGTACCTTGGCTACCTCAACCTTATGGTAACGGCCGCCAAGGACCTAGGAGTGGAACCCATCCTCATGCCTCCCGTCGGCGCCATCGACTGTGGCGGCGGCAGCACAGCCGTCAACATCCGCAACCCCTACTTCACCACCGCCACCAACGACGCCGGCGCCGCCAACAATGTGCCGGTCATCGATCTGGGCCAGCTCAGCGTCGACCTGTACAACAGCCTTGGCCTCTGCCCGAACAGCGCCGACTACACCTCAACCACAAGCAAGGTGGGCCAGTTCTTCTGCCAAGATCACACGCATTTCGAGCTAGCCGGGGCCAAGCAGATCGCCCAACTAATCGCCAAGGCGCTGAAAGACCAGGGCATCGGCCTGGCAGCGTATTTGCTCTAGGCTAGCTCTCTTCATCGCAGAGAGCACATCGCAGCCTGACGGCCGCAACCAAAGGGATCACTCCGGCCACGGCCACGACCACGACCACGGCTTCTTGCAACCATCGTGGCGCTGTCGAGAATCTTCGCGGCCTGCGAAGAAACATGACATTGGTAGCACAGAGGCCGTAGAGCCGGCTCGGAGAGGAAAGCACGGGATTCCGTGCCGTCCAGATTGCTTCTTCGTGTCCGACTTCTGTACCCCAAACGTCGCGTTGCGCGAGCTTCAGTGGCGGATGGCGTCGTGGGCTGTGGAATGCCCTTTGGCGCTCCTCAGGCCAATAGGCCATAATGGCCATCATGTCCAAGATGGTCAGAAAGGCGGCAGTCGCCGTGGAGGAGGTGAGTGTCGCGGGAGCCAAGAACCGCCTGTCGGAACTCCTCGGTCGCGTGGCATACGGGGGCGCGCAGGTGTTGATCACCCGCCGGGGAAGGCCGATGGCCAGGTTGGTTCCTCCCGAGTCCCTGGACGATGGCCATGGTCTCGCAGACGTGACGGGTTGGCTGGATGACACACACCCGTTCATCACTGGCGTCGAGGGAATCGTCGCAGCTCGCGGGCGCCATCTCCCCCGCGCGTTAAAGCGTCCGGCACGAGGTCACTGAACCCGTGCCCAAGTACCTGCTGGACACGAACATTCTGTCCGAGGTCGTCAAGAAACGACCCTCGCCAACTGTTCTCCGACACTTGCGTGATGCTCCCCAGAGCGCCCTACACACCTCGGTCGTCTCGGTCATGGAGATGCGCTTCGGCGCGGTCAGGAGCGCCGCGGGTTCGATTTTGTGGGAGCGAATCCGGAGGGATGTCCTTGCGCGTGTGAAGATCCTCCCGCTGGGCGAAGACGAGGCGAGCCGCGCGGGCGAGATCCTGGCAGACCTCGAACTGCGCGGGACTCCTGTCGGAATTGAGGACGTGCTGATCGGCGCGACAGCGCTGGTCGGCGGTCTGGTGGTGGTCACGCGGAACGTGAAACACCTCGGTCGGATTCGGGGCCTAGCCATTGAAAACTGGTGGGAGGAGTAGACACCGCGCTGGGCCGAGAGCCATCCTGAATCGCGTCCACGCGCCTGCAATCACGCTCAGGCCTGCCCGCCGCGTTCAAACCGTCCGCCGTCGGAGTTCGCCAAAAACGCCGGTCGCGCTGTCGTGCGCATAGGTGACCACGTCGACGTGCGCGCCATCGATCTCGTAGATGTTGTAGCGTGAACGCCTGTCCGCTGCGCCCGCGTAGGAGGCCGAGCCGGCGCCCACGACTGGAATGCGGCGGCCGTCCGGCCCGCCCAGCTCGGTGAACTCATCGCGATGGTCGTGCCCGTGCACAATCAGCTCGGCTCCCACTCGCGCCAGCACCTCGGCCAGCTTCCCGCGGTCGCGCAGATTCCGATTCTCAGGAGGCCGGTGCATAACAGGCGGGTGATGGATGACCAGCACGCGAAATCGCGCGCGAATCTCGGGCGCGGCCAGCAGGGCCTCCACCCGTCGCAACTGGGCTTCGCCCATGCGGCCCCACGCGCCCAGATCTCCAGTGGGCACGCAGGTATTGGCGAAGACAAGGGCAATCTCCCCGCGCAGCCGCGCGAAGGGATAGGTGTCGGCGGCAAGACGCAGATCCGCGCGCTGGTAGGCGGCGAAGAGCTGTTCAAAAGCCCCGCTGACCACAACCTCTTTCACGTACGCGTCGTGATTGCCTGGGATGATGGTTGCGTTCTCGACCGACGCGCCGGTGCGCTCGATCCAGCTTCTGGCCGTGCGCCACTCGGAGAGCAACGAGACGTTGCCCAAGTCGCCGCTCACCACCAGATGGTCATACGGCCGGGCCCGGAGATCGTCGCCCAGCGCCGCCAGCAACTCCATGCGGTGCTTGCGCCGGCGAATGAGCGCCAGGTTGAGCGCGCCGATGGCCCGCTTGCCGAAAAAATCGCGCAACCGAGCGCCCGCAAAGTTGCGGACATGCAGATCAGTCACATGGGCCAATCGAAACATCACGCTGCCACGCCATCCATCTGGATCTCGGCCAGCAGGCCGAAATGGTCGGAGGCGTACGCGCCGTCAGCGGCCGGCTGGTCCAAGACGATGCGACACGAATGGATGGTCGCGCGGCCATCCCGTCGCATGGGTGTGACAAAGATGTAGTCGAGGCGGCGGCCGGGCTCGAGAAAAGCCAAGGGCTTGGTGTAGGGGTTGGCACGGGCCCAGGTCCAGCCGCGCTCGTCCGGGTGCAAGCGATCCCAAGCATCCTGGTAGTAGGTACGCCGGCTACTCAGCGTGACCAACCCGCGCAGCCAACGGATCTCGTCGGCCTCGGGCCGCGCGTTGAAGTCACCCATGAGGACCGATGGCGTGTCGCCGGCACGTGCAGCCACGATGGAGTCGATGGCTTGAACCTGATCCTCGCGTTGCTTGCCATGGGCCAATCGGTAGTTGAGGTGCGTGGTGTGAACCCAAACTGAGATGGCCCCAAACGACACATGCGCCGACAGCAGGGCGCGCCGCTCGCTGGGCTCCGCGTGGGGCAGACCGAACGCCACATGCTCCAGAATGGGCTCGCGGGACAGGATGGCCAGGCCCTCGTGACCGCCGGCAAAAGGCATGGCGGGCACAAACGCGTAGTGGTAGCCGGCGGCCACCGCCAGGGTTTCGGCTTGGTTGGCGAGCTGACCGGGCACCTCGCGGACTTCCTGCAGACCCACCACGTCGGGCAGCAGCTCGCGCAGAGCGGCGGCCACCAATTCCATCCGACGCTGCAGGGGTGGCTCGGCTCCCCACAGGTTCAGGGTCAGGCAACGAAAAGGACGCACGATGGGTTGGTAATTACCCCATCTCCCCCCGGAAGGTACAGCAGGAATCCGCGGTTTCCCATACGGTCACGGCGCAGAGCTGAGGAATCCGTGGCTTGAGCGCGGTCCAGATATAGCCGCACAGATTCTCGCAGGTGGGGTTCTCCAACCCCTCAACCTCGTTCAGCATGTGATGGTCGAACCGCCGCTGCAGCACCGACCAGGCGTCCTCAATGAGCGCAAAATCCACCAGCCAGCCGGTCTGCGCATCGACCGGTCCGCGCACCCCCAGCTCGACGCGGTAACTGTGTCCATGCACGCGCGCGCACTTATGCCCGGCCGGAACGTGGGGCAGGTGGTGCGCCGCCTCGAAAAGAAACTGCTTTTTCAGCTCGACGATCACGCGTTCTTGAAGCCTAGCATGCTTAGACGGCTGCGTAGCGCCGGCGCGCCGGCAGCTTGTGCAGGATCCGTCCCGGAAATTCCAGTGCCGTGAGCTCGCGGCCGTAGACACACCCCGTGTCCAGGCCGGTCGCCAGCGGGTACTGCTGCAGACCGCGAACCGCATCGTGCCCGAACACGATGTGCTCGGAGCCACGCCAGGCCGCGGCCCAGGGCCAGCGCATCAGCAACCGTCTGGTGGGGGCCGTCCCCCCCACCATGCTGCGCAGGTTGAGCAGGTTGTCGCGCTCCTGCTTCTCAAGAGGTACGCCTGGTACGGCACCGGCATGCACGACCGCGACCTCGGGACCTCCTTCGCGTTCCAGACCCAGCCGCAGAAAGAGCGGCAAGCCTTCCAGAAATGCCCAATCCGACTCGTCCAATGTGTCGAGTAACCAGCGACGTGGCCGCCGGGGTTCGCCCTGCTGGCGCCTGCGCCATACGTCCAGGCAGTAGTCATCGTGGTTGCCAAGTACAGCCAACGCGCCCGTCTCGCGCACCAGTTGCACGACGCCGCGCGAGTCCGGCCCCTTGGCCACGAGGTCGCCGGCCAAAACCACGCGGTCGCCCCGAATGACACCGCACTGGCGCAGGAGAGCCTGCAGCTCGTCCAAGCAGCCGTGAACGTCACCGACTACGATGGTTCGTTCCATGAGACTCATCCATCATAGGCCATGGAAACTCATCGACAAGCAAGTGCGAAGCGCCTCGACGCCTCGACGTTTCCGCCTTGCGGGCCGCGACGAATCCGACCAGATTGCGCACATGACCCGTGTCGTGGACACGCGATCCCGCCGCCTGCGCGCGGTGCGCTTGGTCCAGCCGGCCGGGGACGCGTTGCCCCGTCATCCGCCGTGGATTCGCATGAGGCTTCCCACCGGAGCGGCCACCTTCGACTTGCGCGCGCGCGTGCATGCGCAGGGCCTGCACACCGTCTGTGAAAGCGCGTCGTGCCCCAACATCGGTGAATGCTGGAGCCGGCGATGCTTGACCATCATGATCCTGGGCGGCGTGTGCACCCGGTCCTGCCGATTCTGCGACGTTCCCACCGGCCGCCCCGAATCGCCCGACCCCGCCGAGCCTGACCACGTGGCCTCCGTGCTGTCGGGCCTGGGCTTGCACCACGCCGTCGTCACCAGTGTGAGCCGCGACGACCTGGCCGACGGGGGTGCGGCCCACTGGGCTGCCACCATCCGCGCCGTCAAGCAGCGTTGTCCCGGCCTCGTGCTGGAAGCCTTGACCGGCGACTTTGCTGGCGATCTGGCCGCGGTCGATGAGGTGCTCGACGCCGGGCCCGATGTGTTCGCCCACAACCTGGAAACCGTGCCCCGTCTGGCGTGCGAGGTGCGGGTCCAGGCCAGGTATCCCCGTTCCTATGCGGTGCTTGCTCATGCCAGCCAGCGCGGGTTCCTCTGCAAGACCGGGCTGATGCTGGGCCTGGGCGAGACCCAGGACGAGGTGCGCGCGGTTCTGCGCGAGGCACGGGCGATCGGCGTGGAGATCCTGACCCTGGGTCAGTACCTGCGCCCTTCGCGCGAGCATCTTCCGGTGGCCCGCCACGTCCCACCCGAGGAATTCGCCCAACTCAGACAGGAGGCGTTGGACCTGGGCTTTGCCCGTGTCGTGTCCGGTCCGCTGGTCCGTTCCAGCTACCACGCCGATGGCCAGATCGAGTTGATTCGTAGCCGGGCCAGGCGCGCGCCACGGTGACCAACGCGGCCACGAGTAGCGCTGACAGCCAATCTGGACGATGCGTCCGGGCACCAATCAACCGACAGCCGCATCCGCTGCGTTGACCGGCTGCACTGCTGGAGCTGCCGGTGCCGCCCGCGCTCGCCGTGCCCCCGGTCGCGCGTGATCCGCACACCCGTGACCCTCGCCTTCGGGTTGGACTTGCTATGCCCCGCCTCAGCGCACCGTCGTCAAGCGTTCGCTTCACACCAGCTCCGCGGCTGCGCGCGCTACCTGGTCGTCCAGGCGGCGCTGTTCCGCGGTCAGGTCGCTGCGTCCGAGAAACACGGTGTAGCTCATGAACGAGGTCAGGTAGGAAAGGTCCTGCGCCCAGGCGGGCAGAAAGAGGGGCTCTTGGGCCACGCCCTCGCGCACCAGCCGATCGAAGAGCGGGATGTCCTCGACGGCGACCTTGCCCACGAAGAGCAGGCGGACCAGTTGGCTCTTCCCCTTGGTCAGGGCGATGCGAAGGAAGTTGGTGACCCGCAAGAGCCCATCGAGATAGCAAACGTCCTTGGTAAACGGGGCGCCGCCTTCCACCAGCCCCCCGCGGCATACCCGGCGCGCGCAATCGAATGAAGCGCGCTCGTCATGCCCGCGACCAAGAAAGAAATGGAAGAGGTCGATGAAATTGGCACCCTCCTCGGCCATCTGGACAGCTAGGGTTCGGTCGCACAGCCGACGCACCCGGGCCAGGCTGGTCGAACGGGTGACAAACTCGGTGAAGACTGCCAGGCCTTCCTGGGTCCGGGTCGTGCGCGGAGAGGGCACGCCGATGAACGGCATCACCGGCTGCGCCCGGCCGTTGAGCGCCGTGGTCACGTGCACGCCCAGTTCGTGGTGCTCGATCTGGCGCAGATCGCGCGGCGAAAACCGAGCGCCTCGCTTGATCTTGATCTCGTCCACGCTGGCCGATGCGTTGGACGCCAGCTTGTCCACGATCACGACCCGTACCTCGTGCCCGGGGAAACGCGACTGGAAGCGCGCGCGAAGCTGGGTGGCGGCCTCCTCCGCGTCGATGGTCGGCTGGTCGACCGCCGCGGGCGGTGGAGCGTAGCCGGCGATCACACCGTCGAAGTGGTGGGCCAAATCGGAATTGGTGGTCCGCCGATCCGATGAGAGGCTGCCCGGCCGGCCGTAGATCTCGACCGAGTGAAAGTAGAAGTCCTTGCTGCCAACGGCGCACAACATCCGGGCCGCGGTGGCCATGGCCACACAAGTCTCGTGAAGAAAGCGCTCGACCTCGTTGTCGCCGGCCACCCGCTCGGCCAACGCCCGAAAGCGCTTGCCCGCGGCCTCGACCTCGGGGGGGACTTGGTAGCTCGGGCGCGGCAGCTCGCGGGCGCCCTTTTCGAGAAAAGCGCGCTCCACCTCCTCGGGCCACTCCAAGAGGCGAATCACCCGAAGCGGCCTCTGCGCATCGAGAATCTCGGCGGAAACCTCGCGCAGCAGGGCGAGCAGACGCTCGGAAACCGCCATCCTGCCCTCTGACCGAAACGGGCTAGGCTCCGCCCCCGACGCGCCGGCCCGACGGCACCGAGTAGCTGACCCACGCATTGGCACCCACCACCGCGCCCTTGCCGATCACCGTGTCGCCCCCCAAGATGGTCGCGTTGGCGTAGATGATCACGTCGTCTTCAACGGTCGGGTGGCGCTGGGGCACAGGTTGCTTGGCCCCCGGGGCCGACGCCCGCGCGCCGTTCTTGCGCTTGATCGACAGCGCCCCCAGGGTGACACCTTGATAGATGCGAACCCCGTCGCCGATGCGGGTGGTCTCGCCGATGACGATGCCAGTGCCATGGTCGATGAAAAAGGGCGAGCCGATAGCCGCGCCCGGGTGGATGTCGATGCCGGTGCGCGAGTGGGCGTACTCGGTCATCATGCGCGGCACTAGCAGTGCCCCTTCCCGCAGTAAGCGGTGCGCAGCCCGGGAGATAGCGATGGCATAGAGCCCTGGATAGCAGGCCACGACCTCGTCGGGGCCGGTCGCCGCGGGATCCGCCTCGAAGGCAAACTGGATGTCCTTTTCCAGAAGCCCGCGCAGCTCGGGCAGGGCGGCCAGCGTGCGAGCGGTGATGCTCTGGGCACGCCGCCAGCAGACGTCCTTGTTCTTGGAGGTATCGGGGCACAGGCGGTGCAGACCCAGGAAGACCAACTCCTCCAGGCGCAGATCCAGGTCGCCCAGCACCTCGGCCACGCGCTCGCGCGCGGCCGCGTGCGAGGTTTCCCCCAGCATGCGCGTGCGTCGGGTTCCCGGCAGGATCACCGACAGCAGGTCCTCCACCAGGGTTGCGACCTCGTCCGGCGACGGCATCGGACTCGCGAGCGGCGACGTTCCGCGACCGCGTTGCTTTAGGATGCGCTCAGCGAGGGTCTGGTGGGACTTCTTGGGAGGCGTGCCGTGATTCACATGCATGGTTCGAATCTACCTCGATTCGACCGGTTCACCAGGGCCTAGATCGGGACGCTGGGCCACGGCCTCGGCCAGCTTCTGCATGACCTCTTCGAGGCGTACCTCGGGCACCGACACACGCGTGGGCATGCCGCCGCCCAGATCGAACAACTTGATCAGATCCAAACCCGATTGGTAGTCAGCCGCGATGGAAAGCGAACCAGAATCCCGCACCACCGCCACAGCCGCGCGCTGCTGGCCCAGGAGCAGCAGTTCGGTCTTGTCGTAGGGTGCGCTCGACCGGGCCTCGACGTACGCCACATTGCCTTCAACCTCATAGCGCTCAGCGATCTTGCGTGCCCGGTCCAAGAGTGGGTCGATGAGGCGCGCCGCCCGCTCGATCTCCTCCCAGTGATGGGGCGCCTGCGTCCGCGCCAGCAGATACTGAATCACACGGTACTTGAGGGTCTCGTCGCGAAAGCGGGCCCGCAAGGCGCGGTCAATGCGCGTGGCGATGGGGCCCGGCTCACCCCGCCGCGTGTCCACGGCGCGCGCATCTGCGTCAGCACCTTCATAGGGCTCGATTCCACCCAGCACCCACTTCGCGCCTGCATAGAGCCCGTCCAGGTCCACATGCATGGCCACCGTGTCCACCGGTCCCACCCCGGCCACGAACTCCGGGGTGATCATTTCCGGGCACCCCCCATGCTCAGCCTTGCTGGCCAGCAGAAAGCGGGGATCTCGCACGAAATCGACGTGGCGCTCGTGATCGTGATGGTCCACCCAAGCTGCCAGCCGGTTTCCCAGGCCGTTGATAAATGGGATGGTGACGCCTGCAAACGACGACCCCCCTCCCTCGGACGCGAAGCCGATGTCCAGCACTACCACCCGACCGGCCAACGTATCAGCCGGGGGCAGCTTCCGCGGCGTCAAGAACGCAAAGCGCACCCCGGCTTCTTGCTTGCTCGCGCTCATGGGTTGAGGCGGTGAAGATAGCGGCGCCCTCGGCCACGAGCCACCAGTTTCTTGCTGGGCTGCCAGCGGCGGCACCATCATTCTGCGAAGGTCGGTTCCTCACGTTTCGCCGTGATTTTGCCTCGAATCAGCAACAGAACTCTTTCGAGTTTGGCCTGGAAGCTGGCCTCCGCGCGGGCCGGCGCTGGCGGCGATTTGCCCTGTGGGCCGATCTGCGCGGCCAGTCTTGGCTGCAGCACCAGCGCGCGAAGGTGACCGGCGGGGGCCCGAGCGGATTTCGAGCTCTATCAGCGCCAGTTCCCCAACGGGGCTCACCTTCGCGACGCGGAAGAGCAATTGGCCAACGCTGTGAAGCCTGCGGGTCCCATTCGCTGAGAGGACGAGAGAGTATCCCGCTCCTGCGGTGTAGCGCGGTCTTCGCACGCGCTTTCAACGCGCCACCTGGGGTCACCTCGTGCGATCCGATCCAGAGCGTGCCGCCGCGCCAGACAAGCCGGGGAGGCCGAGCGCAGCGAGAGGGGTGGGCGTGGCGGGTTGGGCCGGCCCAAGGGTGAACGAACCCTTCCAGGATCCCGTGCAGGGTGCCAGCGGCCAGGACCGCGTCTGGGAAGAATTGCCAGCTGGCGCCTCGCGTCTCTTGACACTGGGCGGCCGACCGATAAAATAGTCGCCTCCGTAGAAGAGTTTCCTGAATGATAACGTTGCTGTTGGCTGCGAGCCCGCCCGTGCGGTCTCGCGCAGGCGGGCTGATGGGCTCGCGGAGGATGAGATGCAAGGACTAGCGCAGTTCCTAGAACAGGGCGGAACGCTCATGTACGTCAACCTGGGGGTTTCGGTGATCGTGCTCGCCATGATCATTGACCGCCTGATTTTCTTTCTCCTGAAGAGCAGCGTAAACGCGCGTGCCTTCCTCGAGCAGATACGCAAGCTCGTGCTCGCCAACAACGTGGACCGGGCCGTCAAGCTGTGCTCGGCTACCTCGGCGCCGGTGGCTCAAGTTGCCAAGGCTGGGCTGCAACGGATGCATCGCGGTGAGATCGCGGTGGCGCAAGCCATCGAGGAATCGCTGGTGGACGTGACACCACTGCTCAAGAAGCGGGTCCAGGTGCTCTGGTCGTTGGCGAACATCGCCACCCTGGTCGGCCTTCTCGGTACGGTCGTCGGCCTCATCCGCGCGTTCGGTGCGGTTTCCGCCGCCAAGCCCGAAGAGCGGAGCAGCCTGCTGGCCAAGGGTATTTCCGAGGCGCTCAACAACACCGCCATGGGTCTGGGCATCGCCGTGACCTGCGTCATGGCGCACGCGATCCTGGGCGCCATGTCCAAGCGCCAGGCCGCTGACCTCGAGGCCTTCTCGCTCAA
The DNA here is from genome assembly GCA_003158395.1 of Myxococcales bacterium. Taxonomy (GTDB): domain Bacteria; phylum Myxococcota_A; class Polyangia; order Fen-1088; family Fen-1088; genus Fen-1137. Next base: position 48,207 of record PMIX01000271.1, read on the forward strand.
GCTGGAGAACCTCTTGGCAGAATCGGCCCACAGCAGCGGCGGGGCACCGGCGTCCAAGTAGAACCTCCATTCCAGCGAGCGGACACATCAAACAGGCGGACATGCGATGACCAGACGTCAAGTTCGGGCCCGCATGCGGCGGATGAGGGAGCACTTCGACGAAGCGCAGGAGGAGACCGTCGAGATCAACCTCGTCCCGTACATGGACATCGTCACCAACATCATCATCTTCCTGCTCGCTTCGGTGGTGAATCAGGTACCGCTGGGAACGGTGAACGCTTCTTCGCCGACTTTCGGGGGGGCTGGTGGCGGCGGCGAGGAGGAGAAGCCGGCCCTCAATCTGACCGTGACCGTGGGCAGCTCGGGCTTCACGCTGGCCGGCTCGGGCGGCGTCATGCCACCCATCCCCAAGCTGCCCACCGGCGACTACGACTACGGGGCGCTGACCACCAAGCTGACCGAGGTCAAGAACCAGTTCAAGGAGGAGACCAAGGCCACCTTCAACGCAGACGGCGGCACGGCCTACGAGATCGTCGTCAAGACCCTGGACGCCATGCGCGAGGACAAGGACGGCCATATGCTCTTCCCTGACATCGTGTTCGCAGCGGGGATCTTGTGATGACCGCCCAGGCTGTGCCTGCATCGGCTGAAGTGTCGGACCGTCTCAAGGGCAAGAGGGCGATCCGCAGCTACGCGCGCAAGCTGGCCGACCCCGAGGAGATCACGAGCCTGAACATCACCCCGATGATGGACATGATGACCATCATCCTGGTGTTCTTGCTCAAGACCTTCACCTCGTCGGCCTTGTTGGTCAACCAGGACCAGAACATGATGCTGCCGACGTCCACCAGCCGGCTCAACGCCAAACAGGCGATCGCGGTCACGGTCACCAAGCGCGTGGTGTTGGTCGATGGCGAGCCGGTAGCGCCCATCAACAGCGGAAAAATCGATCCGGCCCTCAAGCGCGATGGCGACAACGGCTACTACATCACGCCCCTGGTCGAGATATTGAGCCGGGTGGCGCGCAAGGAAAAGAAAGTGGCAGAAATGACGGGGCAGAAGTTCGATGGCGAGCTGACCATCGTCGCGGACCGGTATACGCCCTACCGCCTCTTGACCGAGATCCTGTACTCCTGCGGTCAAGCCGAGTACGCGAACTACCGCCTACTCATCTTGAAGGGCCGCGAGTAGCGCGGCAGGGACCGCCAGGTCCGCACGATCGGCCCAGCAAAGGGCGAGACGGCGGCGAGGAGCAGTACAGCCGCAAAAGCCATACCGCCAGGCGCGGTTCCCACCCATGTAACCGGATCGGTCCACCCGATGGCACCGACGAGAACGGGGCGCGCCAGGCCGAACCCTGTGAGGGCCACGATGCCGGCCACCGCGGTGGCGAGGATGCCCCAAGTCCGCATAGACAGCGTGCCGGCGAGTCCTCCCAGCGCGAGCAGCGCCGCCACGCTCGCGAGCATCCAGCCGCCCTGCCCCTGCCGCGGGCCCAATGCCCACACAATTAGGCTTGGCAGCGCAGCCGAGGCTCGCATCACGTAGCGCCGCAGGCGAGCGGCGCCAAACTCGTCGATAGCAAACCGTTCGCGCCAAGCTGACTGCAGCTCGTAGCGGGCGGCCATCCGGCCTCCCGCCAGCATGGCCAGCACGAGGGCGTGCAAGCCCCCGTAGACGGCCAGCGCGGGTTGCCAGCCCAGCATGACCAAGGACACCAGACCCAACATCGTGCCTGACCAGGCCAAACCCGAAGCAACCCAACGCCCCCAGAACCACCGGCAAGCAACGGCCAAGAACGCGATCACGTAGCAGCCGGCCAGTGCGACGAAGACAGGTCGCCAACCAGGCGGCGGCGACAGGGCCAGCAGGGAATAGACCACGCAGAAGAAGCTCAATGCCAGCAACGCCACCGCCACCCGCTCCTTCTCCAACCCGATTCCAGCAAGCCGTTCCACAAACTTCATACCCTAATCATACACCGACCACGGCCGCGACCTCCTGCGGCTATCGCAGGATTAGGCGGCCGCCAATAGCAAGAGACGCTCTCTGTCGATCGGCGAGTTCTTACTGCGTCACGACGATTTCGACCCGACGGTTCTTGAGTCTGCCAGCCTTGCCCAGGTTGGGCACGCGTGGCTTCTGGCTGCCCACGCCTTCGGCGACGACTTGGTCCTTGGGCAGGCCCTGCTGGCTGATGTAGTTGGCAATCGTCTGGGCTTGCTGGTCGGTAAGTTCCTGCGCCTTGGGTGGCGGCAGGCTATTGTCCGTGTGCGCTTCGACGCGGATCTGCCGGATCTCAGGATGGTTGATGAGCAGATCGATCAGCTCGTCAAGAACACGGGCTGCGCCGGGCGCGAGTTCGGCCGTCGCCTTGTTGCCGCTTGTCTTGAATGCGATGGGCTGGCGCAAGGTGATCTTCCCGTCCTTGAAGACCACACCTGGAATTGCAGGCCGCGTTTGCATAACGATGGTGAGCGGGTTGTCCACCCCTTCCGTCACGGAAGCCGACATCTCCCGGCCCAGGTACTGGTCAGCCTCTGCGCGGAGCACGTACTTGCCCGGTTGGACCGCGATCGACAAGTTGCCCGCGTCGTCACTCTTGGCCTCGGCGATCTGCGGGCCAGCCAGCTTGATCGCGGCGACCACGGGTTTGCCCGACTCGTCGACCACACGGCCGGTGACCTTACCCGCCGGGGCCCGCGGCGTCATCGTGATGAGCACACTGGCCGTCTGGCCCGCCACCACCTCGACCCTGGCGGTCGCATTCTCGTAGTTGGGGGCCACCACGAACAATTCCGCCAGGCCGGGAGGCAGTGGCACGCTCTGGAAGGTCCCGTCTGCCTCAGCGACGACGCGTGAATGGTCGCGCCCGGTCACGCCAACCGCCGCGACCTCCACCGGCGTGCCGAGGGTGCTAACCACCCGACCTGCCACCAAGCCGTCTGCCGGGGCTGCCACCATCTTTTCAACGAAGATCTTGCGGGTCACAACCCGCGGCACAACGTCCAGCGGGTAGCCGACGCCAAACAGGAGATTCCACGGCGCCAGAGGTGGGCCGTAGGGGTAGCCGACCGCCTGCAGCTCCAGATCGACGCCCACCATAAGGGTCAAGCTGCGCAGCACCTGAGCCTGCAGGCCCAGGGTCAGCCACATCTGAC
>PMIX01000042.1 GCA_003158395.1 Myxococcales bacterium
TGGGTCGCACCTCCGGGATGCTAGGATCCGGACGGGTACACGATTTGAATGCCGTTGACCGGCGCGCGCTCCACCCCGTTGATCGACCCCACTGGCCGCGCCGTCAACTGGAAGCTGGTTCCGCTCAAGTTTCGGAACACAACATAGTCACCCTCGCTAGCTCCACCCGCGTCTGGCGCACCAGCCTCTACATCAGGCGCCAGCGTGTATCCCGGGAAGGTGCTGGCGGACGCTCCCGCCTGGACCGCAAAATGCGTTGTTGATCCGATCGTGTATTGGTAGGTGCGCGTGTCTGACGCTGTCGCCTTGATGTTCGCATAACAATAGACGTAGACGTCATATCCGCCGCTCATCGATCCGGGCAAGGTCACGTCGACTGTCGCGGGCGAGGCAGCCGACCTTGGATCGAGGTAGCCGTTCATCATATGCGAGTCGCCCGAGGAGTCAGTGAAGCCAACGTACCAAATAGCTGCCGGCTCCCCGGTCACCAGCGGTGAGTTCCAGGTGACGGACCCGGATGTCGTGCTGCCATCTGCCGACGCCAGCGAGGTAAGCGTCCCTTCCCTTTCAAGAGCGCTGTTCCAGTGCGTCGCCCGCTTGACTCCCGCAGTTTCGCTGGGGGTCATCGCGGGTATTCCAGGACTGCCACCCGTCCGTCCCCCGACGAAGTCGATACTGATGATCATTGGCACAATCGCACCGCCCGCCCCAGTGCCGCCGCTTCCGCCAGCTCCACCTGTCCCAGCGCCATCAGAGCCTCCGCTTGCGCGGTCCGACGGCGGACTGACATCGGCAGAGAGCGCAACGTCAATCAGGCCATCCGTGGGCGAGGCAGCCCCCGCGTCCGGCGCGACGTCTCCCGCCGCCCCGCCCATCCCTGTCCCGCTGGTTCCACCTGTTGTCGCAGCCGTCGTTCCGCCCCTCGCTGCCAATCCGCCCGCGCCGCCGGTTGCAACCAATCCGGCTGCGCCGCCGCTCGCTGTTCCACCCGTAACCGTGCCACCCGTCGCCGCGCTGCCTCCCAAGCCACCCCTCGCAGTATCCGCGCTAGCAGCATCCGGGCCAGGGGCGGACGAAGCACCCACGGCGGTAGCATCCGGGCCAAGAGCGGTCGAGCCACCGCCGCCTCCTGTCGGGTTATCGGGAGACGCGGGGTCGCCTCCCTGGTCGACGGCGTTCTGCTGGCCCGCCCAGGGTGGCGTGAGGTCCACGCAGCCCGCAAACAGAAGGGTTGCGACCACTGCCGAAAAGAGCGATATGAAATGGCAAGTCGAGTTCATCGTCAACTCAACAAGGCGCAGCACGCGCAAAGCCTTCCCCTATTTGCCCGCTCAGTTCGCCGGGGTTTCTGCGGCTCCAGCCGTCGACTGACCCTCGCAGATCCGCGCATTTCCGGACCCACGCAAGCCCGGCGACAGGGCTGTCCGTCGGGACAGCAATCAAGCCGAAGCCCAGTGGCAAGATCGCCCGGCGGAATCGACGCGCCAGCATGTGACGTTCATCGGCGCGACTGAATGAGTTGATAACCTGGCGAACGAAAGTTCCGAGATACTCACCTACAAACGCTCCAGCGCGACCCCGCGCCGCTGCCCCCCCGCACCACCCGACCGGACCCGCCTGCCAGATCCGCGCAACGACCGCATTACTTGGGTGACATCGCACTTCATCCCACAGGTTATGCGCCGCCCGCAGTCACTCGCCTTCCCTCATGAAATGCCGGCCCTCCGGGCGTCATCTCCGACAAAGACACACAGTTCCTCCACGCGCCCTCTCCAAGACTCCAGCCCGCCCGACTCATCGCCTCTACTCCCAGACACCCAACTCCGAAAGCCACTTCCTCAAGCAACCCTACCGCTTTTCCTCCTCATATGAGGCGGTAATGATTTTTCCGGTCTCACCGATGATCTCGTTCAAATCAGCAAGGCTGACTCTGAAAGGCGCCGTAGTAAACTCGGCACGTTGATAGCTCTTGGTGAAGCTTTCATAAAAGCGGGGGTCCTGCTGCGGCATGACGATCGGTTTATGTGCGATACCATTGTTGTCGATGTAGCTAAAGAAGAACTTGCCGAAGATTCCATCGCCACGTTTGCTGGTAAAAACGATCCATCTACTGTTGCTTGACCATCCATGATAAGAATCCGAATGATCGCTGTTGATCTCCAGCCTTCTGAAGCTCTTCTTCTCAAGATCCATCAAGTACAAATCGGTACCTTGCCGGACGATGGAAAACGATCCGCGGTCGGTCATGCAGAAAAGAAGGTATTTGCCGTCCGGCGAGGGTGCCGGAAAAGTGGAGCCCAATCCTGTCTCCCTCGCCGAGACCAGCGTTTCCACCCCACCCCACGTATCGCTGCCCGCGTCGTAGCTAATCCGCCGCAGGTCGTATTGTACCTTCGCGAATTCTTCCTTGGAGACCTTCGGGGCGCTCAGGAAGTAGAGAAATCTCCCATCGGGAGACCACGCCGGCTGGTTCTCCACCCGGTCCTTCCGGGAAATCGCCTCGGTCGTCGACATCGTATTGCGCTGAATATTGTAGACCGCTATGTCGCCGTCCAGATCGGTATATTCAAGAACCTCCTCAGCGCCCTTCCCGGCAGCGAAAACGGAAACCGACACCTTCGCGTCCGTAGCAAACGCGATGAGATTGCCGTTGGGATGCCAGGAAGCATAGGATGATCCGGGCCTCCTAAGGACTGGCGTAATGAGTGAGGTCTTTCCCTGGTCATGGAGGACCAGGTAGTTCTTGCCGAAAAAACGCGCCTGAAACAGAAACTTCTCGGTGGAATGGCGATAGAAGGTGTGACAATTGAAACAGCCTGTCTTGGGCGAAAGAATCACTCTTTCCTCGAACGATTCCAGGTCGCGCTGCAAAATTTCCAGCCTGTCCTTCATGTAGAATTGCGGGTAGCTCTTGCGATACGTGATGTAGCGGTCGATCGGTTCGAGAGCGATCCTATTTGTAATGGGGGAAAAGGAATACCAGCGTCTATTGCGCTTGACGTATATCTGAAACCTGAGCTCATTTCCTGGGTTCTGCTCCNNTGCGATACGTGATGTAGCGGTCGACGCGCTCCGGGGCGATTCTGTTTGTAATGGCAGAGAAGGAATGCCAGCGTTCATTCCGCTTGACATAGATCTGAAAGCTCAGCTCATTTCCCGTGTTCTGCTCCAGAAGCCGCCGCCATTCCCTGGCAGGAATGGTGACTTCAGGCGATGCGCTCATGAGGGAGATCTTTGGCCCATTGACCGAGCTGATCACCACGGCGTACTTTTCACCGGAATCGGCGATCGTGAAGTTGAGCGGTGCTATGTTGGGCGGAATAACGCTGTTGGAATAATCCGGCCGGATCGTCGGAGGCATTCCTGCCGGAAGGGCCGAGTGCTCGTCAAACCCGGTGCACGAGATGCCCGTTCCCAACAGTGCGGCCAGGCATGCCGCGACCATCAGTGAGCTGAATCGACGGTATTCGCCCATGAGCGCCTTTTGTGAGAAAGAGATGTGTAATATGATAAGTAGGTGGTATCGAATTTCCCCGAATCCGCGGTATTGACCGGATAGCCGGCGGCGCGTCTCTGCAGGATGTCAGAGTATTCCGCGAAATCACGGAACGTCGCTTCGTCTATCCGCTCTGCAACCGAACGCGATGCCTTTTGGTCGGTAGCCGCCAGATACACCAGGGCGGCCTCTTGACAGACGCGCGGGACTGCGCCGGTATCCAGCGGCGCCGCGGAGACCTGTTTCTGAAAGAAGGCCTCGTATATCTTGGTGACTTGCCCGTTGAGCAAGTATGAGGACGTCAGGTATGCGCGCGCCATGCCGTTTTGCGGGTTGTGCGTCAGGAGCCGATACGCGACCTCAAAGAAGGGAGGCCGCTGCAGCAGCGACTCGACGGAGTCGTCCGCCAAGAGTATTCGCGATTTGATCGACATCAAATACTCGTCACTTTCCATCCGTTTCGGGTCGTCGGCGTAGACGAGATACCGGTCCGCCCAGCTGCTTGAGAGTAGATTCTGCTTTATGATTCTGAGGAAGGGGCGACTGGCCTCATAATTGCCCTTCAACAGATAGACGAGTGCGATGAGCTGGTAAGAGGAAAGCAGATCGCCCCGGTATTCCAATACATCGTACGCTGTGAGTTCCGCGTAGTTGATGAGCCCAAGCTCAAAGCACACCCGGGCGTTCTGCTGAAGGTTGACGATGTATTTCCCCTGTTCCAGGTCTTCACGCAGCGTTTCGGGGGTGACATTCGCGGCGTACGGCGGATAGAGTTGCCGGTACTTGAAGAGGTCGTCGGGCAACTTTCCCGTATGATGCAGGGCTTCGAGTATGAACGGCGATACTAGGATGGGATCGGCATCGGCCAGCGACGGCTTTTGTACCTCCTGCAAAACAGCGGGCCATTGCTGCGTCGCGGCGTAGAAATTGAGCTTAAGGACGGAACTCCAATACTCGTTGAACGCAAGGCTTGTCGTTATCGCGCCGAGAAGGGACAGGGAGGTGATTAATGCCGCTCTTGTCCAGGCAGGCCACCGGATCGATTTCGACGTCCGCTCACCGGAACGGAGCGCCGATAGAAGCGGCGCGCCGAGGAGCAGGCAGAAGAGGCCCTTGGAGCTCGGCAACCAGGTCTGGAGATCGACATAGCCTGCGACCAGGATCGGCAGCAGAGCAAGGCCGGAAAGCGATCTCTTCCTGTATGCCACGGCAACGGCAAGCAGCACCAAAGCCACGAAGATGGCCGTCTCGATGGCTGAACCGCGTTCGAACGAACCCGAAAGAGCGGCAAGAGGGGAGTCGACCTTCGTATGCAGAAGGTAGAGATATCGGTGGTCGATCGACAGAATGGCAAATGCAAAGACCGCATACAAGACCCCGACCCATCGGTCCTCGCGGCGCAGTAGTTGTCGCGTGGGGAGCCCGCCGGCTTCGCCGGCGGCGGACCCTCGCGGGAGGGTTTGGGAACCCTTTGAGGGTTCCCATGTGAATTCAAAAATCATGCACAGGGCCACAAAGAGCCAATAGAGGTCATGCACTATCAGGATGAATAGGCATGAGGTCACGCCGAAGACCAAGACCCTTAGACGCGCACTCTTGCCCGGCAGACGAATGAAAACATCTGCAACCACCATCGCCGCAAGCAGTTTGGTCAGGGGAATGATCCGGAACTGGTTGAGGGTACAGAGCACGAAGAAGAGCGGGACAACGGTGAAGGAAGAAGAGCGGACGCGAGTAAGCGCCGAATAGACCCTGTTCGCGAAGATGCCCACCAAGAGGGCAAGGGAGACGGTTGATAGCGTGCCCAACCAGGGGAGCGCGTTGAGCTGGAAAAGGAACTTATCCGCATACGTCGTCAGTCCGCCCGGGAGCAGGGCAATATCGCGGAAAAAGGCGAAGGTTTTCAGGAACAGTTCGGGATTCCAATAGTAGAGAACCTGCGGCCTGATCCTTACCTCGATATAGATGGCAGCCGCGACAAACAGGAGGCAATAGAGCGCACCTTCGAAGACGGCGGAACGGAGTTTTTTCACGTGAGTCACCTGAGCATAGTCAAGGCGAAGGGGGGGTTCGGGCGTTCAGGAACCCTCCCTCCTCGCAATTGTGCGTTCGCGCAACACCTATGCCGCCGTTTCCGGCTCCTGTTGACGCCGTATTGACCACTCGGGACAGTCTACCCCATCGCGCCCGCGTCGACAGGTCTTCGCTCGCGGCTGCGGGTCGAGCCTGGTCAAGCGGGCCCGAGTGTGAAGCGGCCTGCTAGTCTCGGAAGCCCCCCCGCCGACGGCGCCGCTTCAGAGCCAGGCACGACATGCCCAGCATCGCAATCAGATAGCCCGCCGAAGCGCGTCCGGAGGTTGCGCCGATCGCGCACGAACAGCCTGAATCGGACCCAGCATGGGCTGTACTGGTGCCACTTTGTCCGCCGACGGCGCCTCCAGCTCCGCTACTTGTGCCACCCCCGGTGGCAGACACCACCCCCCCTGTTGCGATCGTCCCTATCCCTCCGGTGGCGACCGCGGTGGCGCCACCGGTCGCAGAAATGCCGCCGCTTCCCGGTCCCCCGCCTGATGCAGATGTCCCACCCGACCCACTCGTCCCTCTGCCTCCGGTGGCTACCACGGTAGCGCCACCGGACCCGGTGGTCCCGCCACCGCGGGCGCCTGCAGCCCCAGTGGTCCCGCCGCCGCGCGCGCCTGCGGTCCCAGTGGTCCCGCCGCCGCGCGCGCCTCCAGCCCCAGTGGTCCCGCTCCCGCTCGAGCCTCCGGCCCCAGTGGTCCCGCTCCCGCTTGAGCCTCCGGCCCCGGTGGTCCCGCCGGAGCCGCTCGCGCCCGCAGCGCCGCTCCCGTCAGGGTACTTGATATTGGGCGCCGGCGGATCGGTCATCCCGTCGCCCAGGTAGTAGTCCAACATGTGCGATTGCTGATAACCCTTTTCGCACATGCTGTTTCGATATTCTGGATCATGCACCAGGGTGTAGATGCGCTTGTCCGTTGGAATGGCGGTTGAGTAGATCCTTATCGACGTACCTCCGGATTGTTCGAACAGCACCTCCTCGCGCCAGTCGCCGAACATATCGCCGTACAGAGGGGCCGCGTTGCGCGTTGGAACGAGGCCGGCCAGATTCGCACTGGTAAACCCGCCGCTCGGCGCGCCCGGATACGCCCACTTTGATACGGTATTAGAGTCCAGGACTTCGGCCAGCACATCACCGTCCCAGAAGATGCGGAAGTTCTGCGCCGGCGCACCGGAGCCTATTGGCGAACCGGTCAAGTTCAGCATGTTGTACACCGAACCGCCGGTCCAGCATTCGTACCCTTTTTGGCCCGGGTCAACGTCTCCGCATACACCGCGCGCCAGGTCGGTGGTACCGGCGCCAACCTTTCGAAGTACGGTGCCGGTCTTGGCGTTATACTCAACCCAGTCATATCCCGAGCGCTGTCCAATGGCCCAACCCAACAGGTCGGCGGACGGGTTGGGATCCATAGCGCCTATATGCCACCGGTCGCCGTGGCTCACGCCCTGAGAACCCATATTCC
>PMIX01000255.1 GCA_003158395.1 Myxococcales bacterium
CCGGCGCCGCGGAAAAGGGCCTCCAGCTCCTGAATGATGTTGCCATTGCCGCGCACCGGTCCGTCCAGGCGCTGCAGGTTGCAGTTGATCACGAAGATCAGGTTGTCGAGCCTTTCGCGCGCGGCCAGCGTGATGGCGCCCAGGGACTCGGCCTCGTCCATCTCGCCGTCGCCCAAGAAAGCCCACACCTTGCGATCCTGCGCCCCCTGCAGGCCCCGGTTGTGCAGGTACTTCATCAGGCGCGCCTGGTAGATGGCCAGCATGGACGAAAGCCCCATGCTGACGGTCGAGAACTGCCAGAAATCAGGCATCAGCCAGGGATGTGGATAGGATGAGAGGCCCTGGCCGCCAACCTCCTGGCGGAAGTTGTTGAGCTGGTCCTCGTTCAGGCGGCCTTCGAGAAAGGCGCGCGCATAGATCCCGGGCGCCGAGTGTCCCTGGATGTAGACCAGATCGCCGCCGTGCTGGTCGGTGGGGGCGCGGAAGAAATGGTTAAAGCCCACGTCGTACAGGGTGGCGGCGGAGGCGAAGCTGGCAATGTGGCCACCCAACTCCGCGCTGCGCCGGTTGGCGTGGACCACCATGGCCAGCGCGTTCCAGCGGATGAGCGAGCGGATGCGGCGCTCGAGGGCTGGATCGCCGGGTGCAGAAACCTGCCGCGAGCGTGGGATGGTGTTGATGTAAGCGGTGGTGGCGTCAAACGGCAGGTGCGCACCCGCACGGCGCGCGCGATCCACCAGTTGCTGAAGCAGAAAATGGGCGCGTTCGACGCCGGCATGGGCGAGGGTGGATTCCAGGGCGTCGATCCACTCCTGCGTCTCCTGCGGATCGGTGTCACGCGTTTCTTGCTTTGCGTTGTCGTGCGCCTCTCGGTCGGCCGGTTCCCCTTGAGTCATCGGTGCCACTCCCGGTTCTGCCGGCCGAAGGCCGGAACCCGGGAGCCTAGCGCGAAAAGGGCGAAGGGAAAGCTGCGCAGTGTTCGGGGGCTAATTGCTCAAGCAAGCAATGTGCCGCGTCTCTGGTAAGGTAGCCCTGCCAGCCGTGATACGGGCGCGTAACCTATGCAAGACCTACCGGGTGCATCGCCGGCCGCCAGGCCTGCTGGCGGCCCTGCGCTCGGTCATCCATCGTCGCTACGAGGAGGTGCGGGCCGTGGTCGACGTGACCTTCGACATCGCACCGGGTGAGCGGGTGGGTTTTCTCGGCCCCAACGGCGCAGGCAAAACCACGGCGCTCAAGATTCTCTCGGGGTTGCTCTACCCGACCAGCGGGTCCGTAACGGTGGGCGGCTTCGTGCCGCAGGAACGGCGCACTGAATTTCTGCATCTGATCACGCTGGTCATGGGGCAGAAGCAGCAGCTCCTCTGGGATCTGCCCCCGGCTGAGACGTTCGCGATGAATCGAGCCCTGTTCGACCTGCCCCGGCGCGAGGCGGACGACACCCAGCAAGAGCTCGTGAATCTGCTTGAGATTGGCCCGCTTATCGGCAAGCCGACCCGGCAACTGTCGTTGGGCGAGCGCATGAAATGCGAGCTAGTGGCCGCCCTTCTTCACCGGCCGAAGGTGCTTTTTCTCGACGAGCCCACCATTGGCCTGGACGTGTCCATGCAGGCGCGGGTGCGTGATTTCATTCGCCGCTACAACGAATCCACCGGCGCGTCCGTGCTGCTCACCAGCCATTACATGGAGGACGTCGCGGCCCTGTGTCCGCGGGTCATCGTGATCGACAAGGGCCACCTGATCTACGACGGCGATCTGCGGACGCTGGCCCGCCGGATTCGTCCTGAGAAGCGCATCACCATGCATTTCTCGTCGGTGCCACCGCCGGGGGAGCTGGATAGGCTGGGCAACTGCGTGGCCCGTTCGGAACTGCAGGCCACCCTGGCCGTGCCGGCAGCCCAGGTGACCGAGGCGGTGCGGGCGGCTCTCGGCCGGCTCCCCATCTCCGATATCTCGGTCGAGGATCCGCCGCTAGAAGAGATCATGCAGGAGTTCTTGGGCGGCCAGTCCGTCAATGGAGGCGAGAGGTCGGCGTGAGTCTGCGCTTCAGCGGGGAAGGGTTGCGGACTGCGCGGCATATGCTGCGGGCGTACCCGGCGCTTCTGCGGGTGGGGTTTGCCGACATGTTTGCCTACCGCGCCGAGCTGGTGGTCTGGCTCCTCACCATGAACATGCCTCTGGTGATGATGGCATTGTGGACGGCGGTGGCTGCGTCCGGGCCGGTGGGTCGCTTTGGGCAGCGCGAGTTCGTGGCCTACTACCTGGGCATGCTCCTGGTGCGCATCCTGACTGGCTCGTGGCTGGTGTGGGAATTGACCATGGAGATTCGGCAGGGGACGTTGGCGCCGCGCCTTCTACGACCCATCCATCCGCTGTGGGCGCACAGTGCAATGCAAGTGGCGGCCGTGCCTCTGCGGGCGCTCTTAGTATCGCCGTTGGTGCTTGTTCTCTACTGGGCCGCGGGTGAGCGGCTACCGTTGCACGAGCCAGCGCGTCTGGCCATCGCAGTGGCAGCGATCGCCGGGGCGTGGGTCCTCCTGTTCCTGATTATGGCCATCATTGGCACGCTGGCGGCCTATGTGGAAAGTGCGCTCTCGATCTTCGATGTCTGGTTGGGCGCGCAGGCAATCCTGTCCGGCTTCCTAGTGCCTCTGGAACTGCTGCCGCCCTGGGTGGCGCAGGCCGCGCGCTATCTGCCCTTCCGCTACATCCTGGGCTTCCCGGTCGAGACCCTGATTGGNNGCCTTGAAACGCTTCGCGGCCTTCGGGGGCTAGCCGAGCATGCGTTCGCTCCGCCACTATGCTCGTCTGCTCGCCGTGCAGATGCGAACTTCGTTGACCTTGGCGGTTCAGTATCGCTTCGATTTCTTCCTGGAGGGCGCGCTGGCCCTGTTCTGGCTGGCCATTACGTTGATTCCCCTCCTGGTGGTCTATTCGCGCCGGGAGTCGGTGGCGGGCTGGAGCTTCCCTGAGGCCTTGGTGGTGGTGGGCTGGTTCTCTGTGCTCAAGGCGGTGCTCGACGGAGGCGTGACCCCCAGCCTCAACTTCGTCGTGGAGGGGGTGCGCAAGGGGACACTGGACTTCGTTTTGCTCAAGCCGGCGGACGCCCAGTTTCTGGTGTCTACCGCGCGCTTCGAGCCTTGGCGCATCCTCGATTTTCTCGGCAGCATAGCGGTCCTGGTCTATGCCTTTCATCGTCTGGGCCGCGCGCCCGGCGTCGGCGACCTGATGGTGGGGCTGGCGCTCTTCGCGGTGGCGCTGATCCTTCTCTATTCGCTGTGGATCCTGGTGGTCGCGGTTTCTTTTCGCGTGGTCAAGGTCGACAATCTCTCCTATCTGTTCATTTCCATCTTCGACGCTGGCCGCTGGCCCATCGACGTGTTCAGGGGGGCGCTGCGCCTGATCTTCACCGTGGTCTTTCCGCTGGCGCTCATGACCACCTATCCGGCGCAGGCCCTGCTCGGCAAGCTCACCTCTGCGCATGCGCTGTTGGCCGGGACAGGCGGGCTCGCATTTGCGGCGATCGCGCGTTTTGTGTGGAAACGGGCACTTCGCGCCTACTCGTCGGCAAGCTCGTGACGCGCGTCGGTCTGGCAAACGCGTTTATGTGAGCTACGGCCCGGGGGGAGATCATGGCCGTGGAGTCCGCCAACCCTCAGAATTCTGAGGATATTCTCAGAACACTGATGGATTGCAGCCAAGATCTGGCGTGCTCTCCGGCAGAAAAACGGCCTTCCCCCTGGCCTCGAACTTGCTGATACCCTGACCACTCGATCCGGAGGCAGCCATGACTCGTTCGATACCAGCCAGGACCTGCGTAATCGTTCCCCTGATTGGCATCCTTGTCACAGCGTGCAAGACGAACGATCATTCCGTCCGTATGGGCGACGCTGGCACCTGTGCAGTCGCCTTCGACCAAGAGGTCGTCACGCCAGAGCGAAGCTGTGCGGTATCCAGCGACTGTCGGCTCATCACGGTGTCAGACTGTTGTGGCAACACACGCTTGCTCGGCCTTGCGAAGGAGTCCACGTGCGTGGCGAGCGCTAGCCTAGGATGTGACCCTTACACGTGCCCCCCACCCACCGGTCCCACAGAACCTGAAACGGCTGACGATGGCACGACGGATGGAGATGGAACGCTCGTCATCGAGTGCACGTCTGGGATATGCCAGACCAGTTTCAAGGGGGAGTCATCCGACGGTGGGCAGCAAACCATCTCGGATGATATGCCAATTTGTTGGGATCCAGTGCTCCAGAGTTATTGTGTTAGTTATAGTGTTCCTGTGAAGACGTGTACTACCGCCAACGATTGTACATTGCGG
>PMIX01000225.1 GCA_003158395.1 Myxococcales bacterium
GCCACCATGGGCCAGGATTCCATCGACAAGGCCAAGTTCTCGATGCTCATCGGGGCGGTGGCGGTCGTGCTGTTCATGCTCATCTATTACCGGGTGGCCGGACTCATCGCGAATCTGGCCATGGTGCTCAACATGTTGTTCATGGTGTCCATCCTGGCCGCCTTCGAGGCCTCGCTGACCTTGCCTGGCATCGCGGGCTTGGTGCTTACCATCGGCATGGCGGTGGACTCCAACATCATCATCTACGAGCGCATACGCGAGGAGTTGCGCCACGGCAAGTCGCCGCGCACAGCGGTCGACGCGGGCTTCCAGCGCGCATTCTGGACCGTATTTGACGCGCACGTGACCAACTTCGTGGCCGGCATCGTCCTGTATTCATACGGATCCGGCCCTATCCGCGGCTTCGCAGTCACTCTGCTGGTGGGCATCGTTTCCAACCTGCTCACCTCGGTGTGGATGTCGCGCTGGATGTTCGATCTCATCGTGGGCCGCCGCGGGTCGGTTCCCGCGACCCTTTCCATCTAGCAGGCAGGAGAATCACCGATGGCGGCGAATCAGAAGTTCTTCGAGATCATCAAGCCCGGCATCAATCTCGAATTCATTGGCAACCAGAAGTACTGGATCGGGGCGTCCATCACCCTGCTGCTCGTCACCTTCCTCATGCTCCCCATCAACGCCTACCTCATCAAGGGTCGCGGGCACATGTTGAACTGGGGTGTCGATTTCCGCGGCGGCACCGAGATCGTGGTCGACTTCGCCAAGCCGGTCGACGCGGGCGCCGTACGCGCGGCACTTGCGGCTAAGGGCTTCGACAACGCCGACGTGGTCAAGTACGGCAGCGCGATGGAGCGCGGCTCGAGCAATGCCTACATGATCCGCCTGGGGGCGGTGTCCGTCATGTCATCCGAGCAGGCCAAGAAGGTAGAGGTGGCACTGGCGCGCGTGGGCGATGCTATTCTAAAGAAGTTCGAGTTCTCCGAGGGCGGCGACAAGGTCTACATCCGCTTCGACAAGTCCGTGGATCCAGCGACACTGGCCGCTGCGCTCAAGGCCGCGGGCACGAACACCACGGACAAGGGCGTGCAGCAGTTCGGCCCTCCCCAGGACCACACTTACGAGGCCACTCTGGTCGGCATGGAATCTGAGGTACGTGCCGCGCTGGACGCCAAGCTGGGCGCTGGCGCGGTGACCAGCATCCCGCAGGTGTCGTCGGTGGGCTCCAAGGCCGGCAAGGAGCTGCAGCTCGACGGAATCCGGGCCCTCCTCGGGGCCATTCTGCTCATTGTGGTCTACATCGCCTTCCGCTTCGACTTCCGCTACGGCCCTGGCACCATCGTGGCTCTTTTGCACGATGCGATCCTCACGGTGGGCGCGTTCGCGGTCACCTACAAGGAGGTCTCGCTCACCACCCTGGCGGCGATCTTGACCATCATCGGCTACTCGATGAGTGACACCATCGTGGTGTTCGACCGCATCCGCGAGAACGCCAGCCGCTATCGCGATCGGGCGTTTGATCGCGTGGTCAACCACGCCATCAACGAAACCTTGTCGCGCACCATCTTGACCAGCTGCACAGTGTTCTTTGTGACCCTGGCCATGAACATCTTCGGCAGCGGGGGAATCCGCGATTTCGCCTTCGCCATGAATGTGGGCGTCATCGTAGGCACGTATTCGTCGATCTTCATCGCCAGCCCCATCCTCATCTGGCTGAACGAGAAGTACGTGGCGGCGCAGAAGCGGCAGGCGGCTCGGCCGGCACGCCGGCCGGTCCGACGTGAAGAAGAAGAGCCGGTCGAAACTTGATGGGACCGGGGCGATGCCCGCCGGTAGGTCGCAATCTTGACCCTCACCTGGCGAGTCCGTCCGATCGATGACGCCACCATCGCGCGCCTGCGCGATGAGCTGCGCGTGCGTCCCCTGACGGCCGCGGTGCTGGCGGCGCGTGGCCTCGACGAGCCGGCTGCGGCGGCCCGCTTTCTGGCACCCAAGCTGGCCGATCTGCGGCCGCCTGAGGGGATCGCAGATCTGGATCGTGCGCTGGATCGGCTGATGCCGGCCGTGACCGCGGGCGAGCGCATCGGCGTGTTCGGGGACTATGACGTGGATGGGGTGACCACCGCAGCCGTTCTCACGACGATGCTGCGTGCTTTCGGGGCGCAGGTAGTGGCGCGGGTGGCGCGCCGCTCGTCGGGCTACGGCCTGTCGCCGGCTGATGCTACGCGTTTCCTCGACGAAGGCTGCACGCTGGTGGTGACCGGAGATTGTGGCACCAGCGATGGCGAGGCCATCGAGATCTGTCGAGCGCGCGGCGTGGACGTCATCGTTATCGACCACCACCATGTACCCTCGGGGCCGTCCGCCGCCTTTGCGCTGCTCAACCCGCATCGCAGCGACGACAAGTTTCCCTTCAAGGGCCTCGCCTCGTGCGGCGTGGCGTTCTATCTGGCGGCAGCCCTGCGTACACGTCTGCGCGCACAAGCTCACCCGGCAGCCGATGGCTTTGATCCACGCGAAGTGCTGGATCTGGTGGCTCTGGGCACGGTCGCGGACATGGTGCCTTTGCGCGAGGAGAACCGCATCCTGGCGGCCATCGGCCTGCGCGATCTGGCGGCGTTCCGGCGTCCCGGCTTGCGCGCCCTCGCCGAGCTTGCGGGCGTCGAGGTCGGATCCGTGATCACCTCCGATGTGAGCTTCCGCCTGGCTCCGCGCCTGAATGCGGCCGGCCGGCTGGGCGACGCGCAGGTGGCATTGGATCTGTTGCTGGCCTCCGATGCGGCCCAGGCTTCCCGGCTGGCGGGCGAGCTTGACGACATGAATCGCCAGCGGCAGAGAATCCAGGAACAGATGTGGGGTGAGGCGCTGCGCGCTGCAGAGGAATTCCCCAACGACGCAGCCTTGGTTCTGGGCGCCGAGGGCTGGCACCAGGGCGTGGTTGGCATCGTGGCGGCCAAGCTGGTCGACAAGTTCCACAAGCCGGTGGTTGTGGTCGGCTTCAAGGACGGTAGCGGCCGGGGCTCTGCGCGCACCATCGGCGGGCTCGATCTCTACCAATCGCTGGCAGCGTGCCAGCAACATCTTACGGTGTTCGGCGGGCATGCAGCGGCCGCCGGCTTGGGATTGTCGGCTGTGCAGATGGAGGCCTTTCGGGCCTCGTTCGTCGCCCAGGCCCAGCGCCATTTGGACGGCTGCGTGGAAGACCCCGCCCTGGAGGTGGACGCCGTGGCGGACTTGGCTGACCTCGATTTGCTCCAGGCCGAGGAATTGGAGCGGCTGGCGCCGTTTGGGGCGGGCAACAGCGAGCCGCTGTTTGCCCTGCCCGGGGTGGTGGCGCGCTCGACCCGCGTGGTGGGGACGTCGCACTTGCAGATCACGTTGTCGCATGGTGCGGCCGTCAGCCAGGCGATAGCCTTCGGCATGGCGAACCGCGATCCGGGCGAAGGGGCGCAGGTCGACATCATCGGCACAGCCGAGGTCGATAGCTTTCGGGGAAACCGGCGCGCGCGCGTGCGGGTCAAGCAGATCTTGCGGAGGACACCATGAGCGAGCGGCGCAACCATAATGGCGACGAAGAATCCCGCAGGGGTTTCTGGGCGACTTTGCCGCGGGGGACTATCACGCGGGTGTTCGTCCTGTTGGCCCTTCTGGCCGCTGTCGTTGTTCTCCAGCGCAAGGCCAGCGCCATAGCCGGCTGCATGAATCAGACTTTCATGCTGCCCCAGCCGCGCGGCGCCGGGACGGCAGCCGACGGGGGCGACGTCTCCGCCCGCGGTCCCATCCGCGTGCGCGTGCAGGTGCCGGAAGCAGCGACGCGATGACCTCGATTGGCTCACCCTTGGTTTGGGGCCTGTTCGTCCTGGTTGTGGTGGCGGCGTTGGCCATCGACCTGGGCGTGTTCAATCGCGAGGCTCACCCCGTGCGCACGCGCGACGCTGCCATCTGGGTCGCGGTCTGGTGCTGCTTGGGTCTGGCCTTTAACCTTTTCGTCTGGCAACGCTTTGGTGCCCGCAAGGGGCTGGAGTTCTTTCAGGGCTGGCTGCTGGAATTGGCGCTGTCCGCTGACAACGTGTTCGTGTTCCTGGTCATCCTGTCGTACTTCAAGGTCGGCCGTGATGTGCAGCACAAGGTGTTGTTCTGGGGCATTGTGGGCGCTGTCATTTCCCGAGGGGCCTTCATCGGCGTGGGGGCGGCGGCGATTCACGCATTCCACTGGGTGCTGTATCTGCTCGGCGCTTTTCTAGTCTTCACATCGATCAAGCTCCTGGCCCAGGAAGACAAGCCGGTCGATCCCTCACGCAACTTGGTCTTGCGCCTATTCCGCCGCCTGGTGCCCATCACGCCAGACTATGTGGGCGCACGCTTCTTCGCGCGACACGAAGGCCGCCTGATGGCCACGCCCCTGCTGGCTGTGCTGGTGGTAGTGGAGGCGGCGGACGTTATGTTCGCCGTAGATTCCATCCCGGCAATCTTCGGAGTGACCACCGACGTGTTCATCGTGTTCACCTCGAACATCTTTGCCGTGTTGGGCTTGCGCTCGCTCTTCTTTCTCGTCGCGGGCCTGGCGCAGAAGCTCGTCTATCTCAAGTACGCCATCTCGGCCATCCTGGCCTTCATCGGTATCAAGATCATGGCCCAGCCGTTTCTCGAGATCCCCGTCGTGATCTCACTGGGCGTCGTGATGGGGCTGCTTGCCCTCGCCACCGCGGTATCGCTGCTCTTCGCCCCCAAGCGCGGGTGAACGGCCGGGGTGCTCGTCCGGCTGGCACCCAATTCGCGGGCAGCTATGAGCCGAAAGCCTGGCTCCACTCAGCCAAGAACGCGTCGAAGTCCGGTTGCCCGCGCAACGCCTCACGGGCACGTTTCGCGGCAGCACGCACGCGGTCGAGTGCGATGCCTTTGCGCGGATTCCACGCCACCTTCCAGGGCTCGCCTCCGGCACTGGGCTTGGTCCCTCGGACGCGCCCGTGGATTCCCTCGGCCAAGCACAGCCATCGTTCCAGACAAGGGTCGGGCGCGCAGACCACGAGAGCCAGACCATGTTTGCCGAGACCGTTGTTCTTGAACCAGCGGCGAACCGCTTTGATTCGGTGGCCATGACTGGAGCGATCAACATCATGGTGTACGACTAGGGCACAGACCGACAATCTGGCCGCCTTCATGGCCGTGGCCTGGCGCTCGACCAAGCGTGCGGTCTTAGCGTTCAAGGTTCCGCCACGCACCGGTGTGACGCGCAGGTCGACGGCCGGAGCCGCGAACTCTTTCAGGAAGGTCAAGTCGAACCGGAGATCGTTCTCGCAGATGCCGATCGCAATCGGGAACGACATCAACGGCCCTCGAACCCTTCTGCCCTCAGGAGTTCAAAGTTGGTTTGGCTGGAAAGCTCTGCGCCGGGCCATGGGCTCACCACGATGTGACCTTCCCGGCTGCGCCAGAAGGTGAGAACCCCCATTCGAGATCCCAGATTCCGTGCGGCCCGGTAGACCAGCTCAGGGCTGTGCGTCGCCAGCAACACCAGCTCGGGACTAGGAATGCCGGGTTGGGTTGCCGGGGCCAGGCGACTGGCAACATCGACCAGTCGCGACAGATGGAAACCGTTCTCCGGCTCGTCGAAACCCAGGATGGCTGGGCACTCCTGTCGGTAGCGAACCAAGAACATGCCAGCAGCTCGCACAAGGCCATCGCTCTCCTCGTCGAGCTGGGTTACCCGGCCATCCACGTACTTGAGCAGCACTCCACGCGGCCGCTCGCTTGTCTCGATGTCGGCCAGGTCGGGCTGGACGGCACGCAAGGCGGCCAGAAGAGCGTCCCAGATCGCGTCGTTCCTGCGTGCATCGAGGAAGCCAGACACCAGGCTGGTTCCCTTCCTCGCGTAGGGGATGGGACGTGAGTCCACCGCCGTGCCTCGAAGGAAGTCGGCATCCAGCGAGTACATCTCTATGGCTGTGATCAGATCGATGAAACGCTGAGCCCGCTGGCGGCGTTTAGGTGACCGCGCGATGAGGCCGAGTGCCGATTCCTCACCCTTGTCGGTCTGCAGGCCACGCCCCGCGCCTTCGCCGGTGAAAGACCGGAAGCGCTTTCCCCCTCGCACGACCGTGCGAATGTAAGTCTTTTCGTTGACCTTGAGCGACTCATCCCGGATCGTCGGGTGCTGGGGGTTCTCGAAAACGACGCTATACGACGACTTCGCCCACCGGAGCGCGATCGTGGCCTCTGGGACCTGCGTGCTGGTCCCAGTCCTGGTGAACACGCCATCAGGCCATCCCCGCAGCCACGGCCGGAGATCCTCGCGAAGCGTTCCCCGACGCGCCAGGTGGGACACCAGGGCGAACGCTTCCAGTAGGCTACTCTTGCCGCTGCCGTTGGGCCCCACAAGGAATGTGACGGGCCATAGCTGGACAGTACAGTCAAAGCCCTTCCAGCCCTTGAGAGTGAGTTCGCCGAGGGACACGCTGCCATCTTACCGGGGGGATGGACACAAGCAAGTCCGCGTGCTTTGCCTGATCGTGTGTGCGTTCACAAGGGTCCCCGGTTCGTGTCCATCGCACATGGGAGGCGCTCACGTTTACGAGGTCAGGCGCCCGCGAACCCGTCTGGTTCCAACTGAAAGGCATTCGCCGTCCTCTAATCGAAGAGCCGAGGCAACGTCGTCAGCTATCCGCGCGCAGGAGCGAACGCACACCCACCACCACGTCCAGCTTGCGGATGTCCGCCACCGCTTTCTGCATGGCGGACTCGCGGACTTCGTGGGTCAGGATGACCAGCTCGGCCTCCTTGCCGGTGGCTTCCTTCTGCTTGACGCCCGCGATGCTGACTTGGCACTCGCCGAATATCTGGGCGATGGCCGCCAGCACGCCGGGCCGGTCTCTCACTTCCAGGCGCAGGTAGAACTTGCTCACCACGTCGCCCATGGGGACCACGTGCTTCTTGCGCGCGCCGAAGTTCATGCGCGCACTCGCGCCGCCCTGGGGATGGTGCATGGCCAGGTCGATGATGTCGCCCAGGATGGCGGATGCCGTCGGGAGTTGACCGGCGCCGCGGCCGTAGAACATGACGTCACCCACGTAGTTGCCGTGCGCGAACACGGCATTGAAGGAATCGCTGACAGCGGCAAGCGGGTGGTCGCGCCGGATCATCATCGGGTGCACGCGCAGCTCGACGCTCTTTTCGTCGTGCTCGATGCCGATGGCCAGCAGCTTGATGACATAGCCGTATTCCTTGGCCAGCTCGATGTCGCGCGCGGTGATGCCGCGGATGCCTTCGGTGTGGATCTCGCGGTAGTCGACGGCGGTGTTGAAGGCCAAAGCGGCCAAGATGGCCAGNNCCCAGTTCTTGGGCTTCGCGCAGGGCCGCCGCAAACTCGGCCCCCTCGCGATGCATCTTGGTCAGGATGAAGTTGGTGGTGCCGTTGACGATTCCGTACAAGCGCTCGAAGCGGTTGACGGCCAGCGACTGGCCCAACGCGTGGATGACAGGAATGCCGCCGCACGACGAGGCCTCGAAGTGCAGTGTCACGTTCCGTTTTCGCGCCAGGGCGAGTAGTTCAGGCCCCTTCTTGGCGATGAGCTCCTTGTTAGCCGTGACAACGTGCTTGCCTGCCGCCAGCGCCGCTTCCACCAAGGAGTAGGCCGCCTTGACCCCGCCGATAACCTCGACCACAGCGCGGATCTCGGGGTCCTCCAGGATCTCTCGCGCATCTTCCGTGAGCAGCTCGGGAGCCAGGCCGGTGGCTTTGCGCTTGGCTGGGTCGATATCCGCCGCCTTGCGCAGCTCGACAGCCACGCCGGTCTTGCGACGCAGGTTGTCTGCCTCGTCGACGAGAAGCTTCACGACACCGCCCCCCACGGTGCCACAGCCGATGACCCCCACTCCAAACTTGCCGGTCGCCATGACTAGTTCTCCTGGATTGTTACCGCACTTTGGCGTTCTGCTTCCGGGCGACACGCCCACGGCAGGCCTACACCTAGCGCTCTTTCCGTCGGAGTTCAACGGTTTGCCGTGGGCCGGAGATTCTCAGCGGCGCTTCGTTGGCCGGCTTGCGCGCAATGCGGCGTGTCTCTCGACAATTGCACGGTGGGCCCACCCGTGGTAGACAATTTTGTCACTTACAGGCACACCCCAAAAGTCGTGGGCGGGCCATCGAGCCCGCCTTTTTTTTGTCCAACGAGACGGAACAAGACAACCGCAAACAATGCGCACGGAATCCCATGTGCTCTGGCATCTGGTCGAACCCCACATCCAAGGGGCGGGGCTCGATCTCATCGAGCTGCAGTGGAATCGCGAAGGCGAAGGGTGGGTTCTGCGCGTGTTCATCGACCGACCCGAGCCTCCGCACCTGCCAGGTGCGAGCGAACCGCCAGCAGACGTTTTGCCGCGTCTCGTGGTAAGCCACGAGGACTGCGAGCGTGTGAGCCGGGATTTGTCGGCTGCCTTGGATGTGGCGGACGTGATTCATCACACTTACAAGCTCGAGGTCAGCTCGCCGGGTATCGACCGTCCGCTGCGCCGCGAGCAAGACTTCCGGCGCTTTGCCGGTCAGTCGGTGAAGATTCGTTGTATCGAGCCGAGCGAGGGGCGGCGGAACTTCTCCGGCGTGCTTCGTGGAGCGCAGAACGGCCAGGTCGAGGTCGATTGCGAGGGTAGGCTGTACCAACTGCCCATCGCAACCATCGCGCGAGCCAACCTGGTTCCGGACTGGGCCGCCGAGTTTCGGCGGCAAGGGGGCCCCCGGGGCGGCGAAGGCGAGCCGCACCCGCCGGAGCCAGCGCGGAAGAGGGCGTGGGAACAGTCCCATGGCGAGAGCAAGACACGGCGCGACGGGGATGCTGCGCCCCATGCGCCACACAGGAGTGCGTCATGAGTGAAGGGACGAGCCTGAGTCAGGTCATCGATCAGGTTTCGAAAGACAAGAACATCGATCGCAAGATCCTGGTCGAAGCGCTCGAGTCGGCGATTCTGACCGCGGCCAAGCGCGCCTTTGGCGAAGATCGCGAGATGGAGGCCAAGTTCAACGACGCCACCGGGCGTGTCGACCTGTTCCAGATCATCATTGTGGCCGAACCGGTGTCCAATCCGGCCAAGGAGATCTCGCTGGAGGAGGCCAAGCAGTTCAACCTGCAAGCCGACGCGGGCGACGAGCTGCTGTTTCAGATCTTCTTCGACGAGAAGGACCAGGCGCGGGCCGAGGAACAGGACGCCAAGTATGGGGCCTTGCTCAAGCTCAACCGGGCATGGAAGACCTTCGGCCGCTTCGCCGCGCAGACCGCAAAGCAGGTCATCCTGCAGCGGGTGCGCGAAGCCGAGCGTGAGAACGTGTTCAACCAGTACCGCGACAAGAAGGGCGAGCTGATCTCGGGGATCGTGCGGCGCTTCGAGCGCGGCAACATCATCGTCGATTTGGGCGGCGCCGAGGCGGTGCTGCCGGTTCGCGAGCAAGTGCCACGCGAGTCGTTCCGGGCGGGTGACCGCATCGTGGCCTACGTGGTCGACATCGACAAATCGGCGCGTGGGCCGCAGATCGTCATCTCGCGCGGCCACAAGGGCTTGCTGGAGAAGCTATTCGAGATGGAGGTCCCCGAGATCTACGACAAGATCGTACGGGTTGAGGCCTCGGCGCGCGAGCCGGGCGCCCGCTCGAAGATCGCGGTCAGCTCACGCGACCGCGATGTGGATCCGGTGGGCGCCTGCGTGGGCATGAAGGGCTCGCGCGTGCAGGCGGTGGTGCAGGAATTGCGGGGCGAGAAGATCGACATCGTGCCCTACGACAGCGACCCGGCCCGCTTCGTGTGCAACGCCATCGCGCCCGCCCAGGTCTCGCGCGTGATGATCGACGCCGCCAACCACACCATGGAACTGGTCGTTCCCGACGACAAGCTTTCCTTGGCCATTGGCAAGAAGGGCCAGAACGTGCGCCTGGCTTCGCAGCTCACCAACTGGCGCATTGACATCCACTCGGAAACCAAGATGCGCGAGGCGGAGGATCGTGCGCGCGCCTCGCTCACCGCCATCGAGGGGGCCACGCCCGAAATCCTGGAGGCGCTGCTTCGGGCGGGTTGGGGCTCGGCCGAGGCCGTGGCCCGAGCCAGTGTGGATGAATTGAGTGCTTTGCCCGGTGTGGGGAGTGCAGAGGCGGCCGCTCGCCTGATCGCGGCGGCCGGCCGCGCGGCAGCGATTGAGGAGCAACGCCGTGCGGAAGATAGGGCGCGTGCCCAGGTCGCGGCAGCGCCTGCGGCTGAGGTCGTGGCGTCTGAGGAGAGGACGTAGCGGAAGGGGAAGACCATGGGGCGCGTTCGCGAAAGAACTTGCATCGGCTGTCGGCGCGTGGCCCCGGCCAGCGAACTGGTTCGCCTGGCAGCGCCCGACGGGCGGGTGGCGGTCGCGACACGGCGGGGCGGTGCAGCGA
Source organism: Myxococcales bacterium (assembly GCA_003158395.1). Classification (GTDB taxonomy): domain Bacteria; phylum Myxococcota_A; class Polyangia; order Fen-1088; family Fen-1088; genus Fen-1137. Next base: position 10,400 of record PMIX01000225.1, read on the forward strand.
TGCCGCGGCAGGGACGCGGGGCTTGGCTGCATCCCAGACTGCAATGCGTGACCGCGGCGGTCAAGAAGCGGGCCTTCGGCCGGGCCTTCCGCGGCGGGGTGGATGGTCCGGACGCTGCCCAGCTCCTGACCGACGTGCGCCTGGCCATCGGGGCTTCGTCCCACGAGCAGGGTGAATCACCATGATGAGCGGATATGAACGCAGAGATTCCGGCTCAGAGCCGGCGGGCACGGCGGTGTCCGCGGCGAAGATCCGCGTCTACGAGCTGGCCAAAGAGTTTGGCATGGCCCCTAAGGACCTGGTCGCCAAGGTTCGCACCCTGGGCGTCGAGGTGGCCAACCACATGTCGAACCTGGACGGCGTTGATGCCGACCGGGTCCGGCGAGCGATTGAGCGCGAGCGCCAGGAAAGCCTGGTCGAAGAACGTCTGAGCGACACCGTGATCCGGCGGCGGTCGCGCACGGCTTCGCCGGGGGCCGCCCGTCCGGCACCAGCGCGGCCTGCGGCTCGCCCTGTGGCTGCACCTGTGGTGGAGACACCGTTTCCCGCGCCACCGCCGGAGACGCCACCCGTGGCCCCGCCTGTATCCGCGCCTGCCGAGTCGGAAGCGTTGGCGCCCGCGGTCGAGGCCCAGGCCCCCGCGGAGAGCCAGGCGGCGCCAGAGCCGATGCCGGCGGTGGCGGAAGAGCCAGCCGGCACTGTCCCGGCTGAGGCTGCGTCTGAGGCAGAAACTGAGCCAACGCTGCTGCCGGTTGACGCCAAGTCGGTGACGACGGTCCCGGTGCCGGTGAAGATTCCGCAACCGGTGGTGACCGGTTCAGCAGCGACTGGGCAATTTATCCAGTTGCCCGGTTTGGGCGCCCGCGAGGGCAGCGTTCCCAAGATCGAGATCAAGGACCGGGACGAGGAATTGCGCCGGATGGGGCGGGGGAGTCTGGTTTCGCGCGGCCCGGGTGGCCGCGACTGGCGTGCGCCGGGGGCCCCCGGCCAGCGGCCGGGAGGCCCACCCCGCAAGAAGGTCGCGATGGCCGGCAAGAAGCTCAAGCAGACGCTCATCACGACGCCGGCGGAGCACAAGCGTGTGATCCGCATGGGCGAGGCCATCGGGGTGGCCGACCTGGCCCAGAAGATGGGGGTCAAGGGCAACGAGGTGGTCAAGAAGCTCTGGGCGCTCGGCATGATGGGCGTGAACATCAACCAGAACATCGAGTTGGACGCCGCCAGCCTGATTGCCACGGAGTTTGGCTATCAGGTCGAGTCCACCGCCTTCAACGAAGAAGAGGTCATCTCCGAAGGACAGGTGGAGGACAACCCCGAAGACCTGCTGCCGCGCGCTCCGGTGGTGACCGTCATGGGCCACGTGGACCACGGCAAGACCTCTTTGCTCGACGCCATTCGCAAGGCCAACGTTGCGGGCGGCGAGGCTGGCGGCATCACCCAGCATATCGGAGCCTATCGCGTACACACGTCGCACGGCGACGTCGTGTTCCTGGATACTCCCGGCCACGAGGCGTTCACCGCNNCACCGCCATGCGGGCGCGCGGTGCCCAGATGACGGACATCGTGGTCATCGTGGTCGCGGCCGAAGAAGGCCCCATGCCTCAAACCGTTGAGGCCATCAAGCACGCGCAGGCCGCCGGGGTTCCCATCCTGGTGGCCATCAACAAGATCGACAAGCCGGGCGCCAACCCGGCCATGGTTCGCACCCGCCTGATGGAGCAGCAGCTGGTCGCGGAGGAAATGGGCGGCGAGACCATCTTCGTCGAGGTTTCCGCGAAGACCAAGCAGGGCATCGACCGGCTGCTGGAGATGCTGGCCTTGCAGGCCGAGGTGCTGGAACTGAGGGCCAATCCCAAGAAAGCGGCCAAGGGTCACGTGGTGGAGGCGCGCCTGGATCGGTCTCGGGGCGCCATCGCGACGGTGTTGGTAGAAGAAGGCACCCTGCGCGGGGGCGACCTGGTGGTGGCCGGCGAAGCCTACGGAAAGCTTCGCGCCATGTTGGGGGACAAGGGCCAGAACATCACCGAGGCCCCGCCCTCCACGCCGGTCGAATTGCTCGGCCTCGATGGCGTTCCCGACGCGGGCGAGATCTTCAACGTCGTCGCCGATGAAAAGTCGGCCAAGGCGCTGGTCGAACACCGGCGCGAGCAGCGCAAGCGCAAGGAAGCCAGCAGCACCACGCGCGTGTCGCTGGAGAACATCCTCGAGAAGATCAAGTTGGGCGAGGTGAAAGAGGTGCGCATCGTGCTCAAGGCTGATGTGCAGGGATCGGTGGAGGCCATTTCCAACGCCCTGCGCAATCTGTCCACGCCGACGGTGGGTGTGAACGTGATCGCAGCCGCGGTGGGCGGCATCACTGAGTCGGATGTGACCCTGGCCAAGGCGTCCGCGGCCATCGTGGTCGGCTTCAACGTGCGGCCTGCGGGCAAGTCGCGCGCGCTGGCCGATCAAGAAGGCGTCGACATCAAACTTTACCAGATCATCTACGACGCCATCGACGATGTGAAGAAGGCCATGCTGGGCATGCTCTCGCCGGTGACCAAAGAGAAGATCCTGGGCCGGGCCGAGGTGCGCCAGGTGTTCCACATCACCAAGGCGGGTACCGTGGCCGGCTGCACGGTGGTCGAGGGCAAGGTCACGCGCCGATCCCATGTGCGCCTGATTCGCGATTCGGTGGTGGTCCACACCGGCCGGCTGAGTTCGCTGCGCCGGTTCAAGGAAGACGCCAGTGAGGTCACCCACGGCTACGAGTGCGGCATCGGCATCGAGAACTACGGCGATGTCAAAGAGGGCGACATCATCGAGGCCTTCGAGGTGGAGTCCATCGCGGCGGTCTTGGACCAGCCCACCTCCGCACCGCCTGCGCGAAAGTAGCAGAGGTCTTTCCCACCGGCATGACCGTTGGTATCGCCCGTATCACGCTCTTCGTTCCGGAGAGCCATTCTCTGAAGGAGAAACGGATGGTTCTGCGGCGGGTGAAGGATCGTGTGCGCAACAAGTTCAACGTCGCCATCGCCGAGGTGGACGAACACGATGTATGGCAGAGTGGTGTGGTGGGCCTGGCGCTGGTGGGCAACGATCGCCGCTTCGTGGAATCGGCGTTGGACGAGGTGGTGCGCTTCGTGCGCGAGCTAGCGGAAACGACTAACGTGGAACGTGAGCTTCTGACCTTTAGCCAACCCCTTGCGGAAAACGACCTGGGCTGGAGGGGGTAGGGCAGGCATGAGTCAACGCACGGAACAGGTGGCGGGCGAGATCCGGGAGATTCTCGGGGAGATGGTGGTGCGCGGAGCGATCAAAGATCCGCGCGTGCGCGACGCAGGCCTGATCACCATCACGTACGTTCGCATCACCGGCGATCTCCGCCAGGCGCGCGTGTTCTTTACCGTGCACGGCGCCGACGACGCGGCCTTGGAGAAGGTCCGCGCGGGCCTGCAGAGTGCGGCCGGGTTCATGCGCGGGCAGGTGGGCAAGCGCCTGAGGCTCAAGGCGACGCCCGGGCTCGACTTCGAGGTTGACCGTGTGTTGGACCAGGAGGATCGCATCGAGCAGCTTCTGCGCGAGGTGGCCAAGAAAGAGTGAGCGTTCTGGTCGTCGACAAGCCGGTCGGTCCCACATCCTTCGCCGTGCTGCGCAGGGTGGGCCGGACGCTCGTGCGTGCCAGGGGCGGTGCGGAGCGCGCCCCCAAGCTTGGCCACGGCGGGACGCTCGACCCCATGGCATCGGGTGTGCTGCCGGTGTGCGTGGGGGAGGCCACGAAAGTCATTCCCTTCTTGCTCGACGCTGACAAGGAATACCTGGCTGTCGTGCGCTTCGGCGTCGAAACCGACACCCTGGATGCCACCGGGCGGGTGTTGTCTGAGAAACCGATCGGCGATCTCGATGGCACCCGGCTGGAAGCGGCCCTGGCGGCTTTTCGCGGGGAGATCGAGCAGGTCCCGCCGATGTTCTCGGCACTCAAGCACCACGGCAAGCCGCTCTATCGCTACGCGCGCGCCGGGCAGACGATCGAGAGGGCGCCCCGGCGGGTGAAGGTGCACGAGCTCTCACTCCTGGCGTACGAGCCGCCCGATCGCGCGCGCCTGCGGATTCGTTGCTCGAAGGGGACGTACGTTCGTTCGCTCGCCGCGGATCTGGGCCGCCAACTGGGCGTGGGGGCGCATCTGGCCGAGTTGCGCCGGACGGCATCGGGCCCCTTTGAGCTGGCGCAGGCCATGAGCTTGGACGACATAGACGCTTGGGTTGACCAAGGGCGCGCCTTGCCCTTCGTTTCGTTGCGCGACTCGCTCGCCCACCTGCCGGCTGTGACGGTCGGCGATGCGCTGGCCCAGCGTCTGGCTCGCGGCCAGCGCGTGCGTTGGGATGAGATCGGGCCTGGCGCCGTCGAGAGCGGTCCTCTCTGTATCTTGCTTCCGCCGGGTATTGTGATCGCCGTGGTGGATCGGGGCACGGAGGGTACCGTGCACATTCTGCGCGTCTTCAACGTCGGTTGACTCTCGGCGCGCAATGTAGGAAATTAGACTGAGAGAAAAAGAGAAAGTTACAGAAAAGAGTGTGATTGCATGGCGCTAGCCGCAGTTAAGAAAGCAGAAGTTGTCAAGAAGTACGCCCGGGGTCCGGCTGACACCGGATCCCCCGAAGTCCAGATAGCTCTTTTGTCTGAGCGTATCGCCTATCTGACCGAGCATTTTCGCGAGCACACCAAAGACCACCACTCCCGTCGTGGCCTGTTGATGCTGGTCGGACAGCGGCGCCGGCTACTTGACTATCTGAAGAAGAAGAACATCAAGCGCTACCGAGACGTGATCGTATCACTCGGTATTCGCAAGTAGGCCCGAAGTTTCCCATGCAGGAAGGCGGGCGGCGCACGACGCATCGCCCGCCACGTAAACCGAGGGCCCCGGTGCTTGCGTTCATCCTTCTTCCCGCCGGTTCGAGCCGCGTTCGGCTTTTGGCGCAGAATCGATCCGGACCCGCGCGATGAGGGACGAAGCCACAGGGGCCGCCAAAGAGGAGTGAGAAAAATGTTTGTACGCGAAGGCGTGGCCCTAGGTGGAAAAGAGCTCTCGATCGAGGTCGGCCGCATGGCCAAGCAGGCCGACGGGGCCGTGGTGGTGCGCTTCGGCGACTCCATGGTGCTGGTCACGGCGGTGGGCGCGGCCACGGTGAGGCCTGGCATCGATTTCATGCCGCTCACCGTCGACTATCTGGAGAAGACCTCGGCTGCGGGCAAGATCCCGGGCGGTTATTTCAAACGCGAAGGACGGCTGACCGAGGCGGAAGTGCTGACCTCGCGGATCATCGACCGGCCCTGCCGGCCGCTGTTTCCCAAGGGATGGCGCTTCGACACCCAGGTCATCGCCATGGTCCTGTCCACCGATCGGGAGAACCCGACCGACGTGCTGGCCATGACCGGCGCCTCGGCCGCGCTTCACCTTTCCGACTTGCCCTGGGCCGGGCCCTTTGCCGGCGTACGCGTGGGACGGGTGGGCGGCGAGTTCGTGGTCAATCCGACCTTCGCCCAGCGCGAGGCCTCGGAACTGGACCTGACCGTGGCGGCCAGCCGCGACGCCATCGTGATGGTTGAGGGCGGGGCCCAGCATGTGTCGGAAGAAGTGCTGGTGGACGCGCTCATGTTCGCGCACAAGGCGGCGCAGCCGCTCATCGACCTGCAGGAGAAGTTGCGGGCCGCGGTGGGCAAGCCCAAGCGTGCCTTCCAGGC
>PMIX01000096.1 GCA_003158395.1 Myxococcales bacterium
CGCGCGAAGCGCGCGGGGCGGGCAGGGTGGCGGCCCGACCCGAACTCCCCGCAGGGGGCAAGGCCGGCGGGCTCCCCACTCGAGTGCGTCGGTCGTTTTGCTGGCCCATCCCGCCGCAGGGCCGCGGCGAGCTGCCGGCGCGCCAATTCGGCTGCCTCGGCCGCACGCGCATCCACACCTAAACCACGCAACCGTTCCCGAGCAAAGTGCGCCGCACGCGCCTGGCGGAAACGATCTAGCCTCTCGAGAAGGTCGGCGCCTTCCGCCGCGCCCGCTCGCGGGCCCTGCCCCCCGAACCGCGTTCGCGCTGTGTCGCTGATATCCCCCTCCGCGACCAGGGCGGCCAGCGCCGCGGCGTCCTCGCCCACGCCTCGTCGCTCGCCCTCAACGATCAGCCGCCCCAGCCGGGGATGAACCGGGAAGCGAAGCATCTGTTGACCCGTATCCGTCAGCTTACCCTGATCATCCAGGGCGCCCAGGCGCCGGAGCAAGTCGTGCGCAGCCTCCAGCGCTGGCGCCGCCGGCCGCTCGAACCAATCGAAGCCTTCCGGATCGCGTATGTCCAGGGCGGCCATGGTCAGAAGCGCCTCGCAAAGATCGAGACGCGCGATCTCGGGGATCTCGTAGGGCCGGCGCGAGTCGAAATCGGGTTTCGTGTACAGACGCAGGACTCGCCCCGCTCGCGTGCGGCCCGCTCGGCCTGCGCGCTGGACAGCCGATGCCTGGCTGATCTTGCTCACCGCCAGCACCGGCAGACCGCTCCACGGCGAGTGCGCGGCGATACGGGCCAAGCCCGAGTCAATGACGGCGACCACGCCGTCGATGGTGACCGAGGTCTCGGCAACGTTGGTGGAAAGAATCACCTTGCGGCGAGAGGCGGGCTCCACCGCCCGGCGTTGTNNGGCAGAAAGACCAGCACGTCGCCGTCAAGACCCTCTTGGTACAACCGGCGGACGGCGCTCGCGACCTGATCGGCCAGCGGTCGCATGTCGGGCTGGGCCAGATGCTCAAGCACGATGTCGAACAGTCGACCTTCGCTCCGCACCAGCGGACAGTCTCCCAAGAACTCACACACCGGCTCCACTTCCAGGGTGGCCGACATGGCCACAAGGCCCAGGTCAGGCCGCTCCGCGAGCTGCAGACGTCGCAAGAGAGCCAGGGCCAAGTCACTTGCCAAGTGACGCTCGTGGAACTCGTCGAGAATCACCACCTCCACCCCGGGAAGCCTCGGCTCGCTCAACAGGCGCCTCAGGAGGATCCCTTCGGTGACGAAGCGGATGCGTGTGTGCGGGCCAGCCTCCTCGGCAAAACGCACGGTGTAGCCCACGGTTTCGCCGGTTCGCTCGCCCCGTTCGCTGGCGACCCGCTCGGCCGCTAGGCGCGCCGGCAGACGGCGGGGCTGTAGCACGACGATCTCTCCCCGTTGGCCAAAGCCGGCGTCGAGCAGGGCGGGCGGAACACGAGTGGTCTTCCCCGCGCCCGGCGGCGCCTCGACCACGACAGCGCCACGCGCGCGCAGCGACGCCCCGATCCCTGGCAAGAGGGGGGCGATGGGCAGGGCGGCAGGCAAGGGCCGGCCCATCAGGGGAAGATCTGCGCGCCCTGCCCTCGCTGGAGGTTGAAATCAAACCACCCGGCGAGCGAGCCCCCTATGTCGGGGTTGGGCGGCGGCACCAAATTCACTTGTGCGGTCACTACCTTCTCGTCCTGCAGGGTCAGCGAGAATGCCGTGGCGTGCAAGCGGTCTTCAAGCTGGATCTTGAACGTGAGGCTGACGGGCGTACGGGCGGTGGGATCCAATTGCCCGTTCTGCGCGGCGGAGCCGAAGTCCGCGAATTCAATCCACGACTCAAAAGCCCCGTCGGCCACGTTCCCCACCACGCCATCGTCCGGAAACACATCGTCGGCGGTCGCGTCCACCGGGCGGGTACAGGTCATGCGCGGGCTGAGCGTCGAGTGGATGATGCCGCCCACCACGGAAATGCGGACGCGCGCAGGCCCGGTGGTTGAGGCACGGAAGCAATAGCGGTCGTCGTAGTCGTGCTGGTTGGGCTGGCCGGCGGCAACCACGATCTCGCGACCTCGCACACAGCGGGCCACTTCGTACGAATTCACCACGTCGAAAAACAGGGCGTCGTTGCTCTCGATCTGCTTGCCCGAGCGCTGCAGGCGAATGGTGATGCGATTCATTCGAGGTTGCGACCCGCTCAGCGGCAACCCGTTCGTCGGGAACTGGGCGAGCTGGTCGATGGGCTCGCCGGCAAAGAAACCGGGGTTCAATCGGTATTCCGCCGGCGCCGATGGGGTGCCGCATACCCCCGTGCTGTCGCAGTAGTCGCCCGAGGATGAGCAGTCGAGCACGAAGAGCGTGCCGCTGGCCACTCCCACGCCTTGACCCACGCTGCACCCCAACAGGGTCAGCGCCGCCAGCGCCAGGCCTGCGGTCCGGTTGCCTATCATCCCCTCCTCCTCAAGCGAAAGCGGGTTCCCCGTCGAGCCCCAGTCTCCTCGGCGGCCGAGCCATCGCGGACCGCCAGTTCGATCTGCCCGCTGCTGCCCGGGTAGAGGACCAATCCGCCGGGTGCCACGTCCGAGTAGGTCCGGCCCGCGACCACGGGCAATCGGCGGTCGCTCCATTCCATTTCCAGCTCCCACGCGCCGGCAGGCGGCCGGCTGCCCTCGAACGAAGTGATGAGATTGCCAAATCGGTCCACGTGGATGACTTCGCCCTGCCCTTCTCCCCCAAGCGGCCCGCTGGTGGGAATGGGCAGTTCGGTCAGGCCAGCCAGCGGGGGTCCTGCTTCACACGCCGGCAGCCCGCGCGCCAAGCACCCGGCTGCCGGCGCCAGAACATCGCGGCCGTGAAAGGTGGGGCTGACCGGCTCGCGACGAAACGCGGGACTCTCGATGCGAAAAGCGCGCTTCCGGTTGCGCGCGGCCAAGGTCAGCAACCCATTGTCCGGACCGATGAAGGTGCAGCCTGTCGCTTCCACGATCACGTCGGCGCGAGGGCCGCCCACCCCAGGGTCAACCACTGCCACGTGGATTGACCCGGTTGGAAAGAACGGCGCCGCCTGGGCGAGGGTCAGAGCCCCCGCCACCACATCGCGGGCAGGGATCTCGTGCGTGATATCGACCAGGACGGTGCCGGGTGCCATGGACAGGATCACGCCCTTCATGGCAGCCGCGTACACGTCGGCCGACCCAAAGTCGGTGGTGAGAGTAACGATGGCCATGGCCTGCGGTTGGTATCTTACCACTCGAATGTCCTGCAGGAGCGACTGGTCGGTTGCCCGTGCGATGGGGAAGCTGGGGTTGGATGGAACCTCCGGTAAAGTTCTCCAACCATCTTGCCGATAGCCTGATGCGATGAGGCGACCCGCGTTGGAAATCGAAACCGTCCATGCCCTGAGTTTGGAACCCTGGAAGGGTTCCCGTGCCCTCCCACGATGGTGCGCCGCCGGCGGCGAGGCCGGGCGCGGGGCGGCCAGGGTGGGCAGTCCCTCCCGAAGCCCCCGCAAGGGAGGCCAGCGGACTCCCCATGCAACGAGAGGCCGATTTGCCGTGGGGTTTGCGAAATGACCAAATCGGATCTTGCTGAGCACGTGTCGCAGGCGCAGAAGCTACCCAAAGGCCGCGCTGGGTTGTTGCTCGACACCGTCTTCGATTGTCTGCTCCAGGCATTGACCCGGGATGAGCGCATTGAAATCCGAGGCTTCGGGAGTTTCGAAACCCGGCACTACCGCGCCCGCCAAGGGCGGAATCCACGTACCGGTGCAGCCGTGCAGGTGAAGCCGAAACGCCTGCCCTATTTCAAGGTGGGCAAAGAACTGCGTGACCGGATCGCCGGCGGCCTGCACGCCACCCGCGAGTTGCCAGCCATGGATCCTCCGACGCCCACTGTCTTGGCGGTCGGGACTCCTACAAAGAGGCATATCTAGAAACTCGCCTTCACTCGTCCCGTCACCTTGATTGTCACCGCCTCCGTGGGCACAGGTCCGCTCTCCACCACCACGTGAGTTGAAAGGATCAGGGCAAACGGCGTCTTGAAGTCCATGAGAAAGGATGAAAGCGCAATCTGCGCCTGTGCGGAGAGATCGACGTGGCCAGGCTCCGACCTCCATGGGATGTCGGCTAGGAACATCGCGCCGGCCGCACCAGCCGAGACAGCGCCTTGGGGAGCCACGTAGAGGCCGAGAGTGCGCAGCGGCAAGGGGGCAACCCCGGCGTCAGCCCTAGCGTCGGCCCCGGGCACAGCGATGTCGATTCCGTCGACAGTTGCCTGTGCGAGTATCCAGCCACTCTGGTCCTGAAGCGCCGGCACGTCACGCCCTAGATTGATCGACACGGCGTCGTCGTAGTCAAAAGCCAGGGCACACATCCCGTCGTCGTCGCAGCCTAGGGGGTACTCCTGGCAGTCCACCACATTCATGGGCGGAGGCGGCTGACAGCAGTCACTGACCAGCGCGGCCGGTCCGCGACAAACCACGTCTGGCACACCCCCTGGGGGGGACGGCCACCAGCGGTGATCGGCCGGGTCAATCTGGAAGTTCGCTGGGGGCAGATCGAAACTCAATTTCCCGCCCCCCACTTCGTCAAACAGGCTGCATCCGCCTGCCGCGCCCGCGGCGGCGGCAAGCCATGCAAGCCAGAAGCGCCCGACGGTGCCGCGCATGGCGTAGAGCCTATCCTATGACCAGGTCTTTGAGAACCTCGCCGGCGCATCTTCCGTACTTCGTTGGTTCGTTCATCGCCAGGAACGAGGCTTACCAAGCCGAGCCCGTTTGCGTTCAGCGCGTCTTGGCCGCTGGCTTCGTCGGCGCAGCCGGCGATGGTGTGCGCACAGCTCCGGCCGCGCGCCCCGACGTGAGGAACTGCACAGCCACAATCTTCTCGGGTGGTTTCTCGGTCTTGTCGGCCTTCTCAGTGATGAACTTGATGGCGTGGGGCTGGCCAGCCGGCAGATACAGCACGCTGTCGTTGCCAAACGGGTACTCCTCGCGGCCAACACTCAGTTTGCCCTCTCCCACCACCGTGTAGAGTATCTCTATCGATCGGCCATGATCATGTCGCGGCACCTCGGTGCCGAGAGGAAACTCCAGCAGATTGACGGTCACGGCTTCACTGCCGGTCGCCTTGGGATCAAGCAGAACCTTGATCGTGCCCTTTCCCCCTGGAGTGGGTACGGCCGCTGCCTCCGTCGCTGTCACCACCACCACGTGACCATTCCCCTCGTCGGGGAGTTTGGCCGTCGCCGAGTCGCGAATGACCTCAAAATCGGCCCGGCCACGCGCGTCGGTCGAGTCGCGGTACACGCGCTCCGGCCCCGGCGGCACGAATGCCTGGAGAAAAACCGCCGTGCTCTGGCGGCCCATGTTTTCGATCACATGGGGATAGCCCGCGGGCACGAACGCCACTGCGCCCTCGTCTAGCTTCACAGGCGCCACCCCGGCTGGTCCCAGCAAGCGGGCATGACCCTTGAGGAGGTAGAGGACCTTGGCGCTGCGGGGGTGGCGGTGCATGGCCACGCGGCTGGCCGGGCCGATGTTCAACTGGGTCAGCGAGATGCCCTGCACGCGCATGTTGGTCTCGTCAGCCAACACCTTGACGGTAAACGGGGCGTCGCGTTTCGGGCCCGGCTTGGCCTTGCCGGGCGACGCCGAACCAAGCACGCGCTCCGACACGTCCTCCGCCCTGACCACGAACTGGCTCATCTGCGGCTGGAACGAGAACGGAAGCACGACCTTGGCACCAGGCTCGATCCCCTCCACTGTCCAACCCGTGGCTGCCTTCTGCACGCATGCCGACAGCACACTGGGGGCGGACTGCCCGCGCGGCAGCAGCTTCGCCGCAGTCACCCGGCCGGCCGGCCCCACCTCCACCTCAATCTCCACCTTGCCCGCGGTATCCAGCCGGTCAGCCAGCGATCGTTCGAAGCATCGATGCACATCGGCCCCGTGCTTCTGCAGCGCCCTCTCGATGACTTGCGCGGCCTTCTGCTCCTCGTTCGCACGCGCAGGCGCTGGGCCGGCAAACGCAAGAATCGCAAACGCCACTGACGCAACCACCACAGATCCAATGGTCGGAATGGCCGCGCGACCTGCGGCTGGTGACATTCTTCCTCGCATACCGCTTTGTCCTCAGGGCTCCTTCGTAGCACGAATGCCCCCGACTTTCCTTCCGGACGGAAAGCCACGGCGCATTATGAACGACTCACGGCAACGAGCCGATGACCAAAAGTGGCCATTCGGCTGGCGCGGTTTTTCCTCCTCGGAGCTATTGCCGCGAGCATAGCCTCCCAGGCATCGGCGAAGGGTGACATTCTCCGTACGCGGAGCGGCGCCGTGGCGCACTGGGTTGATCACGACATCACCATTGGGCTCGATCGAAGGACACCCAGCCGGACGGTCGCGCCCGAGGGTGTAAAGGCGGCCCTGCAGGCCGCGGTCGAGGCGTGGAATGAACTTGGGGAACTCCCAGCGCGGTTCCGAGTGGTCACCACGTTCGATCCTGCCGTGCGCGTCCAGTTCTGCCGTGGCAAGTGGCCGGGCGCTCTCGACGATCTCGGCAGGGCGGTTTTCACCGCGGACATCCCTACGGGCGTGGTGGCGTCAGCCACGGTCGAGATCAACGAGTGCGATCGCCAATTCTTGCCTCCCGACGAAGCGCAAGATGGCCATTTCGATCTTCAGGCCGTGCTCACCCACGAACTGGGGCATGTCCTCGGGCTGGCTCACAGCGACGATCCCGACGCGCTCATGTTTCCTCGCGGGGGAACGGCTGGCATCCGTAGCCCGAAGGCCAGCGATCGTGCTGCCATTGCCTTCATCTACGGCCCGATCGCTGCTGTGGCCCGCGGCGAGCCACTGCCGGGCGACCGGCTCCCGACCATGTCATCGGAAAGCGCGCCGATGGAGCGAGCCGCGCACATCTCTAGCAAGATGCCGCCGGCCGAGATCGTGACCGCCATGCGAGTCGCCAGTAGCGACGGCACGGCCGTGGTCGTCTACACCTGCGAGCCCACGCTCCTTCCGCCCATCTCGCTTGTCGAGTCGGACCCTAACCAGAAACGGGCGGCTCGGCGAGCGCTCGGCAGGCACAGGCGGCTGCATCCGGCGGACGGCGTGCCCAAGTGAGTTGTGCGAAGTCCGATAGCGACGGGTCGAAAGGGCCTATTCCTTCTTGCCCTCAGCCGACTCGACGGCAGGCGCGGCTGCGATCGCCGGCGCCGGCGGTGTGGGTTCAGACGGGGGAGCCACGGTGTCCGCGGCAGGGCTTGGTTCAACAACCAGCGGCTCGTCCCATCCGCCCCGTCGGCGGACTGGCCCCGACCAGCCCTGGCCACGCCGGTGGTCTTCGCCTCCGTTCCGGCGCGGACGTGGCCCGCCGCTGCCTGGCCCCGGTGCGCGCGTTGCCTCGCTGCCCGGCCCCGGTGCGTGCGTTGACTCGCTGCCTGGCCCCGGTGCGCGCGACCCCTCGCCGCCAGCCGGGCTGCGCGGGCGATCCCCGAATCGCGGACGATCTCCGAAAGGCGGGCGATCTCCGAAAGGCGGGCGATCTCCGAAAGGCGGGCGATCTCCGAAAGGCGGGCGATCTCCGCGCGGAGGACGGCCACCCGGAGACCGGTCGCCGGCCGGTCGCTCACCAGGCGGGCGGGGGCCGCGGCCATCGAAACGGGGCCCGCGCGGAGGCCGGCCCGGTTGCTCCCGTCGCGTCGGATCAACTGGCCCTCGATTGCCGCCTCGTCGCTCGTCAGGAGCGCGGGTTAGCATCCACCCTTCACCGCCTTTGGCCAGCTCGCCCCGGGGTAGTTCTGAGTCGCGGTCGAGGGCATTGAACCCGCCCCCACGACCCCCTCGGCCGCCGAAGCTGCCTGGACCTCGGCCACCGCCGGGACCGCCTGGGCCACGGCCGCCGCCGCCGGGACCGCCTGGACCACGACCTCGGCCGCCACCGCGGCTATCCCGATCGCGGCCACGCCGATCGTCGCCACGCGGGTCTGCGTCGCGAGCTTCCGGTCTCGGCATCATGTCTACCACGTAGTAGAAATCGCCCTTCTTCTGGGCGTTGGCAGGGGGCTTGTCGCCCGACAGGACGCGCACCAAGCGTACCCCGGCCACGCGCTTGCCGACCACCGCAAGCGCCTCCATCAGACGCGACAGCCGGTCGCCCTGAATCTGCATCGCCGCGGCCACAGCCTCAGCCTCGGGTCCGGTGCCAAGGTCGGGCGCTGCCACTTCGACGGCTGGCTCGGGCGCCGAGTCACTGGCGGATTCCCCGACCGCCTCAGCCCCGGCTGAAGCAACATCCTGCGCAGGGGAAACCCCTTCGGACTGGGGCTCGACCGCCGTTTCTTCCGGCGTCTCTGCGGCGGGTGCTACCTCGGCTGCGGGCTCGGCGGCGGCTGTTGGCTCAACCGGCTGCTCCTCGGCCTGCGGGTGCGCAGCCCGAAAAGCCTGCTGCGCCTCTCCCGCCTGTCGCAAGAGAATCCCGGAGAACTCGGTGATTGTCTTCATGAACGCGTCCTTCGCGTGATGGGGGGCCTCGTCAAGGAAGCCAGAACAAACTGTCTGGCCTTTCGTAGTGGACTTGCGGCCTCACGTCAATGGGGACGCATCATGCCTTGTCAGCGCGCTTGATGCGAGCGCCATCTCGCGCCCCTAGGTTGCGTCGCACTTGATGCGGGCTCTCGCACGGCGCCAACCCCCAATGAAACGGTGCTCGATATGGCTACGCCATATCCGTTGGTCCCCCAAAGCGGCGGTAGAGACTCGTTGACGAGACGGAGTGCATCCTACGAACCCACAAGCAGATAGGACGTGTTGGGGACCGCCAGCTGTCCTGGAGCGAGCTGCACTGTCGCCGAGCTGCCATCTGTGTAGCGTGCTGTGATCTGAAGCCAAGCAGCGGCCGACTGCAATACCTCCGTCGGCACTTCGAACGAATTTTCCGGAGCGTCCGCGTAGGGAAACGACCCTTGCGCCGCGCCCGTCGCATCTTGCCATTCGATGGAATCCACCGCCGACGGCGGATTGCGGACTTGCACGCGTGACCAAAATGCGTTGCTCCCGGCGAACACGAACAAGCTGGGAGGTCCATCCGACACTCCTGGGTGACCGGCGCACGAGACGAAACGCCACGTACCATCGTAGCGGCCAAAACCGTCGAGCATAACCGCCCCTGGCGCCAATCCTCCGAGGTCGATGCCACAGTAGCCGTCAGGGCACTTGTCCATGATGCGCACGACCACCGACAGGGGGCCCTGCGACGTAAGCGCAGTGACCTCAACGCACTGGCCACAAATCCGGCCGCGCTGCCACTGACCCTTGCCGTCACCTGGCTGCACGTTGACGCTCATGGCGGCGTAGTACGAAATGCCGGTCGTGCCATAGTTGCATGCTCCGCCGCTGCTCGGTGCCGTGTCGTACATGGTCACGTTGCCTTCCCCGCTTTCCGTCTGAACCGTCGGATAGCGTGCAGTGGCCGCGTTGCACATCCCAGGGCAGGCGTCGGGAAGCGAGCTGCCGGCGTCCGATCCCGTCTGGGACCGCCTCTGCGGCGAACCGGTTCCGCAAGCGCCCAGGATGAGAAGGATTCCCACCGAAACACACGTCGGTTGCCGATTGCTGGCGTGCTCACCCCCTCCCTTTGGCAAGAGGTCCCTGCGCCGTCCTACGAAAATCTGGTGCCACCCTCGCGCCAACCGTGGTCGAGCAAGCCCACATGAGAGATGACTAGCCACTGGTCAGCAACCTTGGTGTAGTCGCGGGTCGCGAAGATGGAGCCGCGGCGTCCCGAAGCTTACTACCGCGCACAGGAGGGCGCGAACGGCTCGAAGCTCACTTGCAGATGCCCTCGGCGCGACGCGGCCTTGACCACCCTCGCGTTGTAGGCCCACCGGGCATCGACACGGCCGAGTCCTGGCGACGCCGCCAGCGCATGTGTGCCAGTATGTCCTCGACGGGGCCATGCACTCCTTCTTCAACGAGAGGCGCCCACCCTACGCGGTGGATGCGGCGCGGGAAGCGTTCGCACGCACACTCGAGTTCTTGCGAGGGACCCTTGCCTGACGACGTCTCTGGCAAGCGGCGCGCTCGCCGATTGGCATACTCGATCGCGCCCGGCGTGCTCCTGGCCGGCGTAGCGGGTGGCATCGCTTTTCCGGTCATTCCGCTGCTGGGAGTCCGCGTCGGGCTGCCGATGTGGTTCATCGGCACCATCCTGGCCGCCAATCGCGCAGCCCGCATGGTGAGTGCGCCGATTGTTGGGGTCCTGACCGACCGATGGGGCGGACGCCGCATGGTCATCGTGGGCCTGGCCGCCCAGGTCGTCGTGATGGCGCTCTACTTGGTCGGCGTCGTGGGCGGCAACCCGGGCCTCTACTTCCTGCTGGCGCGGCTGCTGCACGGGCCCGCCTCGGCGTGCGTCTTTGTCGGCGCCCAAACCCTGGCGCTTCATGCTGGGGGGCCCGTCCATGGCGGACTCGCCGCAGGCATGGTGCGCGCCTCGATGTCGGCGGGCATGCCGGTGGGGTTAGCCGCCGGGGGACTACTCGCAGCGGTCGCCGGCGAGCGGTCGCTCTTTGAGGCAGCCATGGCCGTGGTGGGGCTGGGCGCGGTGCTTGCGTTCCTGACCGTTCCCGACCTGCACGCGCCATCCGAAGAGCGATCGCGCGCAACGGCGACGTGGAAGATGCTCTCCGACCGCCGCCTGCTCGCGGTCGGCCTGCTCAACTTCGCGATGTTTGTTTCGGCTCAGGGTGTGGTGCTGACAACGATTGTGCTCGTAGTGCACGGTCGCGGGCTGCGCCTCAATGGCCTGGGTGATCAGGGGACAGCTGGCATCGCCATGTGCTGGATGGTGCTCATTTCCACGGCGACCATGCTGCTTTGTGGTCGGCTGGGTGATCGGCGGCGCATTCACGCCGGCATCGCAGCGTTTGGCATCGCCATCACCATTCCCGGCCTTCTGGCTGTCGGCCTGGGGCATTCGCTCACGGTACTCTCGGCCGGGATCGCACTGGTCGGCTTGGGAATGGGAGCGCTCGGTCCCTCGCTTCTGGCGCTGGTGGCTGCGTTTGTCGCTCCCGAACGGCGCGGTCGGGCGGCCGGTGCACTGCAGTTTTGCGGCGACGCCGGTGGTGTGCTGGGCCCCATCGCTGGCACCACCCTCATGGCCGGCGGAGCTGCAACGCCCTATTTTGTGTGTGCCGGAGTGTTGTCAGTGGTCCTGCCGGTCGCAGTCTGGCTGGCTCGACTCGAGCGCCGCGCGGCCAGACCTGCAGCAGGCGTGGCGCCCTTGCTGACCATTGACTAACGGCTCAGACAGCGATTGGGGGCTCAGACCCTCTTGCTGTTCACCGACTGCGCGCCCCAGTCCTTGGGACCGAAATCGATTGAACGCGGCGCTACGGCTTGCGTAGGCTTGTCGCCCTCGATCGTGCTCGAGAAACCAGCGCATAGACGAGTGGGCCGGCTCCCGCGAGAGCCAGGGCCAGGGTAAGCGCCCCGAGCTGACCCGGGTGTTCGTGCCGTTCGCGCGCGAAAGCCAGCAGCAGAAGCGCTGCAGGTCCCGCGCCCAACAACAGAGCAACCGGAAGGCCGCCCGGGACACGAAAGGGTCGCCGCAGGTCGGGTTCGCGCACGCGCAAGATCACCAGGGCGGCGAATTCGAGCATGAGCGATAGACCGTAGAGCAGA
Organism: Myxococcales bacterium; assembly: GCA_003158395.1. GTDB lineage: Bacteria > Myxococcota_A > Polyangia > Fen-1088 > Fen-1088 > Fen-1137. Next base: position 11,700 of record PMIX01000096.1, read on the forward strand.
GCATAGAGCTCGATGAGGCGCTGCAAGCCTAGCCCCAGGGCCATGGACCAGGCTGCCGTCAGAACCAGGATAGAAACCCAGGGCGCCCCGGTGCTGGGTAATTGGCGAGCAAAAACCCGCGGCAGGCGGCCATTCAAGGCGAGTACGAGCGGCAAACGCGAATACGACATGACCAGCGCGTTTGCCATGCCGAGACCGCAAAGCATCCCACCCACGCCCATGGCCAGCGCGAGCCCGCGGCCGCCCACGATGTCACCCACGGTAACCCACGACCCTGTGGTCCAGCCGCTGGGATCGATCCCCATATGTGCAGCCCCGGCCACGGGCACGAAGTAGGTCAAGGTCACCAGGCAGACCGCGATGAAGATGGCCAGTGGATAATTGCGCTGCGGTCGGTCCACCTCACCTGCCACGGTGGAGGCATTGTCCCAGCCCGCGAAATTCCACATGGCGATCAGCGTTCCCCCCAAGAAATCGCCGCCGCGCAAGGGTGCGTGGACGGGACCGGGTGCGCCGGCCCCAGTGAAGGCAAGGATGGCCATGACAACGAACGGTCCCAGAAGCAGGACGGCCATGAGTTCGGACGCCCCACCCACAGCACGCGACCCGCGCAGGTTGAGCGCTGCACAGGCCACCAGAATCGCGACACCCATGACCAGGCCGACGCTTCCCTGGGATGCCGCAGGCCACAGTCGTCCCAGATAGAGCAGGAACAACGTGGGGTAGATGGCCATGTCAAAGACGCTGGCGCAGAGGGAGAGCCAAGCTTCCTGAAAACCCCAGAACGGACCCATGGCCCGCTCAACCCAGACGTAGTATCCGCCCTCGTCGGGAATGGCGCTGGCCAGCTCACCCACCATCAGAGCCGTCGGCAGACTCCACAGGACAGGCGTCACCACGAGGAGCAGCAGCGCGGTCCGGTAGCCCACATTCTGCACGAGTTCTTCAAGGCCGTAGGGACCGCCCGCAACCATGAAGTACGTCGCGGCCACCAGCCCCGTGAGAGTGAGTTTCCTCTTCACCCTGTGTGCTCGTCGTGCCTGCAGGAGTCCACAAATGGGTCGGCGGGTGGGGTTTCAGGTAGGATCATGCAGCAGCGCTGGGCAAACATACCGCATCCACGACAAGTTCGGCTCGGACGCGGTCTCACGGACGAAGCACAAGCAACGCACAGGGGGTGTAACGGAAACGCAAAAAGTGGTGACCCATCGGGAATCGAACTGCTCGAAGCTCATTCAGAAAAATCCAGGCGCGCAGCGGCCTTGCGTTGGTTTTCCGAATCATCCTCGACGGTTCGACCCGGCGGGGGCAACCCGTTCCAAGCCGGGCATTTCCGGCTGAAACCGCCGAAAAGTCGGGTGTCGTGGCAAACTGGTGGCAAGATAATTTGGCAATGGTCGTGCGACTCAACATCCCG
>PMIX01000249.1 GCA_003158395.1 Myxococcales bacterium
TGAACTTGCGAATCCGATACGCATTCAATTCCCGCGCTTCGTTGCTGAGCACCACGGTCTTCAATCCATACTTTGCCTTGAGGTTGCGGACCAGATTGAGCATTGAAGGGAAGGGTTTCGATTGGGCGAACAGGAACCGCCGGAACTGCGCACGGGTAAACGCTCGCTTTTGATAGAAGACCACCCGAGCCAGGTATTCCTCCAGGGTCAGCTTCCCTGCCTCGTAGGTGGCAAANNACACCGCCGATATCCAGAAACAGAGTCGTGATCGGGAGTGCGCGTCTCATTTGCCCTCCGTTCCCGACGCTTGGCGCACCAGAAGTATGGCGCTGGACCTGGGGCTCAGAAGGTAGGCTTGGGGGTCTTCCCAAAGCGGCTCCTGGCCGGCAGGAAAGAAATCCTGTGGGACCTGGCGCCTCGTGTCTGCGGCTCGATACCACCGATCGCCTGGAGATAGCGCTGGCAGACTGAAGGTGACCGCCCCGGAACCGGCATTGAACATCAGCCAGAGTGCATGCCTTTCGTCCTCATGGATCAGGCAGGCCAGCTGCTTCTCCTTCGGATCAGCCCAATTGGGCAATCCCGCGCGGGGGCCAAACCAACGGATCTCGGCCTCCGTGTAGAATTGCTCCTTGCTCAGGATCGGATGGGCACGACGAAAGGCGAGCAGCCCCTGAGTGAAGCGGAAGATGTCCTTGTGTCGTTCCAGACACCCCCAGTCATGCCAGCTCGTTTTGTTGTTCTGGCAGTAGGCGTTGTTGTTCCCGCCCTGCGTGCGTCGAAATTCGTCGCCACCAAGCAGCATGGGCACCCCGCGCGATACTAGGAGAGTCAGCAGGAAGTTCTTGATCTGGCTTCTCCGCACAGCCTCGATATGGGCGTCCGTGCTCTCCCCCTCAACGCCGTAGTTCTCGCTGAAATTGTGGTCCGTACCGTCGTGGTTGCTGTCACCGTTTGCCTCGTTGTGTTTGTCGCGGTAGCTGACCAGGTCGTTGAGAGTGAAGCCGTCGTGGCAGGTGACAAAGTTGATGCTCGCCTCGGGTCCTTTGCCAGACTTGGTGTAGATGTCGGCGCTGCCGCAGATGCGGCTGGCAAATGTGCCGACCATCCCATCATCGCCGCGCCAGAAGCGGCGGACATCATCCCGATACCGGCCGTTCCACTCTGCCCAGCGACGCTCTGAGAAACTGCCCACCTGGTTTGCACCAGCGGCGTCCCATGCTTCGGCGATGAGTTTTGCGTCTTTCAAAGGCGGATCTTTAGCGATCCGTTCGAGAAGGGGAGCATTGGCGAGCAGCTCCCCGGTACCGTCCCGGCCGAGGACGGACGCCAGGTCAAATCGGAATCCATCGACGTGCATTTCGGCGGCCCAATAGCGAAGCGCGGCCAGGATGTGCTCTTGCACCACGGGATGGTTGGCGTTGACGGTGTTCCCGGTTCCTGTGTAGTCCTTGTAGTGGCGCCCATCGGCCGCTAGCGTGTAGAAGATCGTGTTGTCTATCCCGCGAAAGCAGAGCGTGGGGCCCTGCTCGTCTCCCTCGGCGGTGTGGTTGAATACCAGGTCCAGGATCACCTCGATCCCGGCTTTGTGGAATGCCTGGACCATTTCCTTGAACTCGAGCTTCTGCTGGCCCAGACCGGTCGCGCTGCTGTAGGAAGCTTTGGGCGCGCGGAAGACCACGGGATCGTATCCCCAGTAGTTTCTGAGCGGTTCATCGGTTTGCGGATTCCTCTTCGTGACAGGACCTTCATTGAACTCCTGCACGGGCATCAGCTCCACGGCGGTCACTCCCAGGGTCCTGAGATAGCCAATCTTCTCGATCAAGCCTCGGTAGGTTCCTGGATGCTCCACACCCGCCTTGGGATGAATAGTGAAGCCGCGCACATGCGTTTCGTAAATGACGGTCTTCGACCAGGGATGTCGCGGTGGCTGGTCTCCACCCCACTCGAAGGGCTCGTCGACAAACACACATTTCGGCATCGATCTGGAGTTGTCGAGCTTTGAAAAGGACTGATCCTGTTCCGGCGCCGACGAGTCGTATCCCCGTGCCGACACGAAATCCCACGGGGGCAGTCGCGAAATCGCGCTAGCGCAAGGATCGAGGAGAAGCCTGTTGGAATTGAAACGGTGTCCCTTGCTGGGTTCGTAGGGGCCATCCACGCGGTAGGCATAGAGTTGCCCGGAACCGATTCCCCCCACCCAGACGTGCCATACGTCGCCGGTTCGGTTGCGCGCGGGATCGAGATCGATCACCCGTGCGGGAACTGCGTCTTCAGGATCATCGAACAGTTCCAGCTGAACGCCGGTGGCATGACGGCTGAAAAGGGCGAAGTTGACCCCTTTGCCACTCTTCTGAGTTCCCACGGGCACAGGCGAGCCTTCCCGAACGTCGGCGCGCTCGGAATCTACCGAGGTACGATCGCGCAGCTTGGGTCGGGGCGTCTTCATCGTCGCTGCCATAGAATTCGATTGGATTCCAGTGGAACCGCCACGCCCGGGCGCTGAGGTACCACTCGCGCCGTATAGTCGCCCGCTGGGCGTGTCGGCGGTACGATTGTCTGATGGACACGAGCGTGCCCCGCATCCGGTGCCGGTCGCACGCACCTCATTGCTTCCCGCACCGGATCGCTGCCCTTGATTCCCTCTGCATAGAGTTCAACTCGCACCGCATTCGGGTCGAGACCGTTCAGGAAGATCTCGACCTCAAACACGTGGTGCTCGGCGCTGGTGTTGACCCGCACCTCTCCGAAGCGCAACGACCCCCAGCCCCGCTCGACCGCGTGCTGCCAATCGACGATCTGCCGGCCCACGGCGCCTTTGTTTGCCGCACGCTCACGGAACGCGGTGGCAGCCGGGAGGTACCGTTGCTCCGTGTATTCGCGCACTGTTCGGTCGGCGGAAAAGCGCGGTGTCAACAGCGCCATGCTCTCCCGCATCCGCTTGATCCATGCGGTGGGAATGCCGTTGCCGTCCCGCGCGTAGAACTCCGGGATCACCTCGCGTTCGAGCAGGTTGTAGAGCGCTTCGGCTTCGACAGCGTCCCAGGCGGGGTCGTCGCCGTGCTCCTGACCGTCCCCCAATGCCCACCCCACCTCAGGCGTGTACGCCTCGGCCCACCAGCCATCCAGTTCCGAGAGATTGATGCCTCCGTTCACGAGCACCTTCATTCCGCTGGTGCCGCTCGCCTCCCACGGTCGCCGTGGCGTATTGAGCCAAACGTCCACTCCCTGCACCAAATGCTCCGTCAAGAGCATGTCGTAGTCACTGAGGAAGATCACATGGGGGCGGGCCTCGGGCCGCCGAATGAAATGCGTCCATTCCTGAATCAATGCCCGCCCTGCTTGGTCCGCCGGATGGGCCTTGCCAGAGATTATGAGTTGTGCCGGGAGTTCAGGGTTTCTCAGAATGCGCAGCAAACGCTCCGGATCGCGCAGCAACAGGTTTGGCCTCTTGTAGGTCGCAAAGCGCCGCGCAAAGCCCAGTATCAAAGCCCTGGGATCAAATAGGTGTTTCGCCTCGTCAACCGCCTTGGGCGTCGCGCCGGAGGCGGCCAGTTGCCGGGACAATCGCTCGCGCGCGTATTCAATGATGGACTTGCTCTGGACGGCACGAAACTGCCATAGCTTGGCGTCCGAAATCTGCCGAATGTCTTGCTCCAATGGTTTCGCCGCTCCCAACCAGCGCTCCTTTCCGCAGGCTTCCGTCCAGAGACCGTCGGCCGCCGCCGAGTCCCAACTCGGCATGTGGACTCCATTGGTCACGTGCCCCACGGGTACTTCACCAACTGGCCATTCGGGGAAGAGGGGCTCAAACAAGTGCCGGCTGACCTTACCGTGCAAGCGACTCACGCCGTTGACCGCCCCGCTGCCCCGGATTGCCAGATAGGCCAT
>PMIX01000017.1 GCA_003158395.1 Myxococcales bacterium
ATATTCTGAATCACGTCGTTTTGGTTGGAGAAACTATTTGATTGGCGGATCAAGGGGGTGACGGTGTGGAAGTAATCTGGATCAAACTCCGCATAGCAGGGCACACAGGTCTTGCCGTAGATGGGATTGATTCCGTCGGCGTTGCCGCGGGTGGCGATCGCGGCATTGCACAAGCCCCACATGTCGATGACTCGCGCGTCGGTGAATACGGCGAAAATTCCGGCATAGTCCGTGACCAGGCGCGCCCCTGCACGCCGGATCACCGGACGGAGAAACGGCACGTCCCCGCGGAGCTCCGTGTTCGTGTGCCGGATCACCTCCTCGGCATATTGGAGTTTTCCAGCTTCCTCGGGCGTGTCAATGCTGGCGGCGGACAAGCGCGTGCCGCAGAAGAGCAGCGATCCCAGGATGGCCACGGCGATATGAGCGCGCGCATAGATAGGCCAACGCTCGCCTAGCCTCCAGACATCTTCCAACCCCCACGAGAACAGGATCAGGACAAGGGGCAGAGCAGGGATCCAGAATCGCTGGAAAGGCATCCAGTCCCCCCCCATCTGGATAATGTAGAAGACATAGCCTGCCAGGAAGGAGAGCAGGAGAACGCCGTCAGGGCGGCGCCATCGACACAGCGCCAACGAGACAAAGGGGGCGAGAGCCCAAAGCCCCCAGTCTTGCAGGATCGCCTGAGCGTAGCCCAGACCACGACGCGGAACGAGGTTGACCAGTTGCTTGGCATAGTAGGTCGCGGGCAGCGGCATGCCGTAGTACCACCAGCGCCACACGAAGTAGATGACGTAGGCAGCGACAGGAATCGTTGCCCAGCGGAGGAAGGCCCGCCAAGAGAAACGACGTCCGGTCCATGCCGCGAGCAGCTCGAAGGCGAGTATGCCTGCCAACGGAATCATGCCGTCGATGCGTATCAGAGCCGCTGCCAGGAAGGGATAGAGAGAGGTGCGTCGGCGATCGGTGGCGAGTCGATCCTCCGTCAGATAGAGGAAGAAGCCTGTGGTGAGGGCTAGGGTATAGGGCACGGTTTCCAACGCCGACTGGATCGCCCGGAAGAGATCCGTGCCGAGCAGCAAAAGCAGGGGAGCGGCCGCGGCGAGCAAAGGCCGGGCGTGGCGGCGGGCTAGCCGGTAGCTGACCCACGCCAGCGCGAGCAGTGCCGCCAGGCCCACGACGCGCGCGAAGGCGGAGGCATCATCGGCGCCCCAAAGATAGGGAACGGCCAGCAGCACCATCCAGAGAAAGTTGGAATAGCCCTCGACGCGCTCGCCCAAGGAGAAGACGGGACCATGGCCGTGGGCCAGATTCTTTGCAAACGAGAAGGTGATGTAGGCATCGTCGATGCGGAAATCTCCCGCGAGGCGGAGCTGCCAAACACAGATGGCCGACGTGGCGCCCAGGAGAAGAAGCAGCAGCGCCCAATCGCGCAGCGAAAATCGAGGGAGTTTCATGGTCGTCGTCAGGTCAACCGTGGGGACGGATATGCTGTGCAATCATACGACGACCTGACCGACAAGAAGGTGCCGTTTGCATGAACACATGGGTTCGGGGCGTAGCTCCAACAAACCCTTCCCACTCACACGCCGTCAGTTGCCACCGTTCCAGCGCGCGATCAACTTGGCGTTGAGATCTCTAGCATGGCCTCGCTTGGCCATGGCAAACGGAGGCTCGATGGCGACCACGCCGAACTCGCCACTCTGCAACAGGCGCGTGACCGTGCCGCGCTCGTCAGCGATAAGATCAGCGGGCTCGCTGGGAAAGAAGATGTACTCAGCATCGAAGATGCCGATGGTCATGTTGTAGGCGTTGGGCCGATTCGAAATATAGGGTGTGGTAAATGCCGAGCCCGACACCTTCGCGCGGGGTGGCAGCAGGTGAACCAGTCGCTCGGCAGCCTGGTGGCGGCTTTTTCCTTGGGAGCCAACTCCAAAAACATACTGGATGGGACCACCCCAGGAATTGTGCTGCTGAAATACCGCGCCGAATTGGTAGCTGACCGGCACCGCAAGGCAAAGAAGCGCCACCAGGGCGGCGCACTGAGGCTTTACCGCGGGGCCAGCCTGCTGAGCATCAGCGGCGCCGCGCGTGTTCAGCCATTCCAGCCCAAGCGCTACGCCAGGAAAGAGAAACGCGATCCAAGGGGCGCTGTACTGGAAACTGATGCTGACGCGAGGACCGTAGTGGGTCGAAAGCACGGTGAAGAAGAAGCCGGGAATGCCGAGGAGCAACCCAATCGGCCGCCGGAACGGGATGAAGGCAAGCGGCAACAGGATTTGAAGCAGATAGACAAGCTTGGACGTCTCGGCCAGGGTGGACATGGTGAACGCAGGATTTCCCAGCACGGTGAGCACCACGCTGCGGAAACCCTTTCCACCGGGTGGAATCAAGTCCTTGAAAACGTCCGTGAGGCTCTCTCCACCGCCGATGCGAGGCATCACGACAAACTTGAGTGTGTACCACCATGCCGTGCCTACGACAGCAATGAGCAGCCCCGCCTTGGGGCGCCGCCCAGACAGAAGAAAGTAAACACCCAGAACGGCGATCCAGGCAGAGACGTCTTCGTGCACCGTCAGAGTCAGGAAAACAAACAGCGCGGCCCAGCCATCACGGCGCGACTCGAGAAGGGTCCAAGTCCACCACAGCAGGAATGGTGCTAGGGGCAGGAAATGAAATTCGAACAGGTTCTCGCCGTGAAGGGCAGGATAGAGAAGATAGGAGAGGGCGAGGATGCAAGCGGGCCACCGGTCGGTGTGCTTG
>PMIX01000018.1 GCA_003158395.1 Myxococcales bacterium
GGATCGTCGGCCAGCAGGAACCGCAACGGCATTCGCGGCAGCATCGACTCGTACACGGCCGTGATCTGGTGCGGGTATGGATCGATCACCGAGGTGTGAACCGCCAGCACCGGATCGAACAGGTGGGCCAGCTTGATTCGGTGTGCCTCGGAAACCAGGCGGAACAAGGCGCCGTCCCCGTCGAACCCCCACGGTCTTCCCGCTTCGACGACTTCGAGGCCGGGTTCGTTGTGGCGGTAGAGGAGTTGGTTGGCCACGCGGCCAGCGGGATCTTTGTAGGTCAGTTCGAGAGCCGACGAACCAAACCACTTCACGTTGACCACCGTGACCAAGGCGTCCGGCAGGACTCCGCGCACGGCGGCGTTGGGTGCGAGGTCTTCGAGCTTGGTCATGGATCGTGTCTCAGCAGAGGGTGGGTTCAGGGCGAGCGGGCGGAAACCAGCGAGCGGCAGATGAGGCCGCACATTTTACGCGCACGGCTGGCACGAAGTTGGGAAATCGGGGTGCGGCCAAATGTGCCCCCTGGAGACGAAGAGGGGGTCTGCTGATAGAGATGGACAGCCACCTTGACCGATGGTTCTTCGCGGACAGTTCGGGCAAACCCATCGGATGGTCAATTGCCGACCACGTACCCTCATGGCCGCAATCCCCGAAACGAGGCAAGTCGCTGCAATGCGAATTGCGCGGCTGTTCCGCTGAGCAGCTGCGTCTGTGCCCGGCAAGGAGCAAGAACCACTACCGGCGAGCGCAGGCAATCCGCAACCGCGCTCAGTTGATGTCGAGATCGTTCTGCCTGGGCGCTCGCAGGTTCGCGTGAGCCGTCTCCTCGCGGTCGTGCATGTCCTCCCATGACAGCCCGTGCTGCACATCGTCCAGACAGCGTGATAGAAAACAGCCATGTCTGATCCCACCTTGGCCGCGAGCGAAGCCACGTCGGATAGCGAAGCGTTCGAGACGCTGACACAGATCGCCGGACGGCGCACGCTGCCCATTCCCGTCGAGATGCTTGTCCACCACACGCTGGCACTGCCGGGTCCGTGGGACTGGCCGGTGCGCCGGGCGGCGTTCGATGCCCTGCTGCGCCGCCTGGCCTCGGCGCGCAGCCAGGAGCTGGCCGTGATCGAGAGTCCGCGGCGCGGTCCCTTTGGGCGCTACATTTTGGGCAGTCCGTAGGCCGCAGGATTGCTTCCCTATGACCTGCGTCTGCTCTCACTCGATCCCATAGAGGCGCGCTGCAACTGTCCGGATTTCTTGCGCAGCTCGCTTGGATTGTGCAAGCACGTGTTGGCAGTCGTGGACCACCTGGCGCGCAAGCCCCGTGAATGGAAGGCGGCGCTAGAGGCTCCACGGATCGCATCGCCCAACCTATCATGGGACGCCACGCTGGTCCCGGCCGGCCCCTTCGACCCGCTTTCAGCTCTGGTGCTTCTGTCGCCTGCAAGCGGGCTGTCGCGCCTCTTTCACGCTGGGCAAGGGGGACGCTTGCACCTGGCCACTTTGCACACTGCGGATCCAGAGGCACGGCTGCGCCTGGTGTGCGAGCTACAGAAATACGTCAAGGATGTCGCCGCAGATCCAGCTACACGTGCGGTTCTGGCCGACGAACGAGCGCGACTGGAACGTATCGCCTGCCTGCGCGAGGCCAAATCCCGCCTGCTGAACAGCAAGAGCAAGCGCCGCCTCTACTCGTACCAGAAGCAAGGGGTCGCGCGCATCTTGGCCGAGGGACAACTGGTGCTGGCCGATGACATGGGTCTCGGGAAGACCACGCAGGCCATTGTGGCGGCGTCTGCACTCCTTGACGCCGGCCTCGTGAAACGCGGTCTGTTGATTGTCCCCGCGTCGTTGAAGCCGCAATGGGAACGCGAATGGCTGGCGGTCAGTCGATCGCCGTTGCGAATTGTGGACGGCAACGCAGATGCACGCCGGGCGCTCTACGCGGCAACTCGCCGCGGATTTCTGGTGACCAACTACGAGCAGGTGGTGCGCGATTTCGACGCCATTGCGGCCTGGAATCCAGATCTGGTGGTTCTGGACGAGGCACAGCGGATCAAGAACTGGTCCACGCGCACCGCCTTGACCGTCAAGCGCCTGCGACCGACGTACCGGCTGGTGTTGACCGGAACGCCGATGGAAAATCGGTTGGAGGAGCTGGCGTCCATCGTCGAGTGGGTCGACGACCGCGCGTTGGAGCCCAAGTGGCGTTTGATCCCATGGCATAGCAGCTTCGCCGATGGCAAGCGTGAGGTGGTGGGCGCGCGCAACCTGGATACCCTGCGGGCGCGGCTTGAGCCCGTGCTGCTGCGACGGGTACGCTCGGAAGTGCTGGCCCAGCTTCCGCCCCGGCAGGACACCGTCATTCCAGTGGATCTCACCGACCAGCAGCGCGAGGCCCACGACGGGCTGAACCAGCCCATTGCCAAGCTCGCCGCCATTGCGGCACGCCGACCGCTGGCCCCGGCCGAATTCCTGCGTCTGATGAGTCTGCTGGCCACGCAGCGGGTGATCAGCAATGGAATGGCGCAACTCAATTTCGAGGACACCTGGCCCGATATCCGCCCACGCGTGCCCTCGCCCAACCTGATTGAGTCACTGGCCACACCCAAACTGATCGAGTTGCGCGAGCTGATTGCGAGCCTGGTCATTACCCAGAAGCGCAAAGTCGTCGTATTCAGCCAGTGGCGACGGATGCTGGAGTTGGCCGCCTGGTCGGTGTCCGACCTGCTGGCGGCCGAGGGCTTGCGTGCACTGTTCTTCACCGGCCAGGAAAGAACCCGCCGACGCACGCAAAACCTGGTGGATTTTCACGATGATCCACAAGCCGTCGTGCTGTTTCTCAGCGACGCGGGCGGCGTGGGACTCAATTTGCAGAAGGCCGCCAACGCCTGCATCAACCTGGAACTGCCGTGGAACCCGGCCGTGCTGGAACAGCGGATCGGCCGCATCCACCGCCTGGGCCAGAAGCGCCCCATCGACGTGTACAACCTGGTCAGCCGGGCCTGCATCGAGGAGCGCATCGCCGGAATCGTGGCTGACAAGCGCGCCTTGTTCCGGGGCTTGTTCGAGGGATCGAGCGACGAGATCAAGTTCGAGCGGTCGTCGGCGCTCTTGCACGTGCTCGAGCGTCTGGTCGCGGCGTCGCCGCCTACGCCCAAGCCCGCAGACGTGGCCACTGACGCCGTGATGGCCGAGGCCGAAGCCGCCGGGATGGAAGTTGAACAGATGGTCGAGGC
>PMIX01000174.1 GCA_003158395.1 Myxococcales bacterium
GCGCTTCGGATCTGCCTGCTGACCGGGCTACAGGCAATCGAAAAGGAGCGGTAACGGTGGCCTCGGTCTACAACAGGGGCACCAAACATCGGCCGCACTGGTGGGTGGAGTATCGGGACATCGACGGCCGCCGGAAGGCCGTTCCTTCCCGCCAGCCTACGAAGAAACAAGCGCGCCTATACGCCGAAAAGGTGGAGGCCCGGATCGCGGCCGGCAACGTCGGAATCCCAGAGCGAACGCCCGAGGAGGCGTCCCGCCATCGGCTCACGGTGAAGGAACTGGCGGACACCTTCCTGCGTGACTACTCCTCGCCGCGGTTGAAGGATGCCGCCAGATACAGGAGGGCTGTTGGCTTCACGCTGCACCACCTGACCGGCTCGCTTGGCTACATGCGCGTCGTGGACGTGGGGCGGCTGCATCTGGCCCGGCTACGGGATGAGAAGCTGGCCGCCGGATTGTCGAAGGCTACGGTCAAGCTGGTCTTGGCCTACACGTCACGCATGTGGAACTGGGCACGCGCGGAAGGCTTGATCGATGTTTCCAATCCGGTGACCCTGGTGGACAAACCCTCGGTGGCCGGGCAGGCGATGGACTTCAACTTCTTGTCGATGGATGAGGCGGACCGCTTGCTGTCATGGGCGCGTGAGAAACAGCCGAAAGAATATCCGGCCTATGCCACAGCCCTCTATACCGGCCTGCGCATGGGCGAGCTGTGGGGCTTGCGGTGGGCTGACTGCGACCTGGACCGCGGTTTGCTCACGGTGCGCCGGTCCTACCGACTGGCCCCCAAGTCGGGCAAGCCGCGCGCGGTGCCCATCAACCCGGCGTTGCTGCCGATCCTTCGCCAGTGGCGGAATGACTGCCCGGCCTCGGATGAAGCCTTGGTCTTCCCCACGGCCCGCGGGTTCATGAGGCAGAAGGATCGCGACTACGGATTCAAGGCCGCGCTGACCGGCGCCGAGTGCCACGCCGTCACCTTCCACGGCCTTCGCCACACCTTCGCCAGTCACTTCATGATGTCTGGCGGGAACATCCTCACCCTGCAAAAGCTCCTCGGTCACTCCTCGGTGGCGGTGACGATGAAATACGCCCATCTGGCCCCGGACTTCATGCGAGACGAGATCGCCCGCCTACGCTTCGAGCGGCCCGCGGCCGTCGTTACGAACCTTGCCGAGCGTCGGGCAGGCACGGGATAGTGGGTAGAGAGAAACAGACCGATGCGTCAGCTATTTCATCTGCGATGAGAGTGATCTTGCCCGCCATCACGGCACATCGCAGAATCGAGTAACAGATTGAAATGCTTCGCCTAATTTCAATCGCGTGAGTCTCCGCGCGCATCTTCGGCGTGCAACACATGAACAGAAGAGCAGTCTCTTTTTTCTTGATCGAGAAATGATCGAAATGCACAATGCATTTGTCTTTCGCCCTGGCGTTCATTTGTGGATGTCAGGAGTCAATTCTAAGACCCATGCTTGGCGAGAAGCCAAGCGTTATTTGCCCTGACGTTCCGACGTGGATGTCAGGAGTCAATTCTGAGACCCCGCTTGGCGAAAAACCAAGTGGGGTTTCTTTTTGACGTCGCTCGCAGGAGGTTCGGGTGAGAGTAGCGATTTTCATCGACGGCGCACACCTTGGAAAGATCCTCAAGAACCACCACAGCGGGGTGCAGGTCGCATTCGACCGCCTGGCCAGCGAGCTGTCGGCGGGTCACGAACTCCTGCGCACCTACTACTACGACGCTCCACCGTACCAATCCAATCCACCGACGCCTGAAGAGTCCCGGCGGTTTTCGGCTCGTCAGGGTTTCTTCTCGTCGCTGAAGAAGCTGAGCCGATTTGAGGTGCGGGAAGGGAAATGCGCTCGCGTGTGGGATACGGACCGCAACGACTGGAAGTACATGCAGAAGCGCGTCGACGTGCTTTTCTCGGTGGATCTAGTGCGTCTCTCATCAAAGCAAAGGATAGATCGTGCTGTCTTGATTGCCGGCGACTCGGATTTTCTTCCTGCTGTGGCCGTGGCGAAAGATGAAGGTGTCCAGATCCAAATAGTTCACTCGCCAGACAGGAAGCAGGTCCATCGCGACCTTTGGGACGCGGCAGATGAACGCATCGCGCTCGACGTGGAGCTGATCTCGAAGGTCAAGCGCTAGTCCAACGGGCCGCGAACTCGGCAGGGTGAATCACGCTTCTTGCCCGAGGCCTGTGCCAGCTGGATGGCGGGCCATACGGTTCGTTCGGCACCCTCTCTCCACTTCAGATCCGGCGGATTACTACACATTCCCTACAGACGCGCCGCCTCCATCCTCGGCCACCTCCCAAAACCTGAATGATCTTGCAGTGGAGCTGATGGGGATCGAACCCACGGCCTCTAGAGTGCGATTCTAGCGCTCTCCCAGCTGAGCTACAGCCCCAAACCCGCCGAAACGGGTCAGGGGATTGTACTTGTGGCGATCGGGTTTGCAACCAGGAAGTCCCAGGGGTCTATTCTCGTCCGGACCATGGCGCGCAAAGCAAACCCCGACCCCAAGGCCGAGACCACGCCAAGGCCGGCCGCGGCCAAGGTGCGCGCCGGCCGGGTACGCGCCGATCTGGCGCTGGTCGAGCAAGGGCTAGCCCCCACGCGCGAGAAGGCGCGAGCGCTCATCCTGGCGGGGCAGGTACTCGACGGCGATCGCCCGGTGGACAAGGCCGGCGATCTGGTCGGGGCGCAGGCGGTCCTGCGCCTTCGCGGCGAACCCATGCCCTACGTCTCGCGCGGCGGGCTCAAGCTGGCGCATGCGCTTTCGACTTTCGGCCTCCAGGTGAAGGACCTGGTAGCCATCGATGTGGGCGCCTCGACCGGCGGCTTCACTGATTGCCTGCTTCAGCGCGGCGCACGGCGCGTGTACTGCATCGATGTCGGACACGGCCAGCTCGACTGGAAGATCGCCTCGGATCCACGCGTGGTCGTCGTCGATCGCACCAACATTCGCCTCATGCCACCCTCGCGCATTCCCGAGCCCTGCGCGCTTGCCGTGGTCGATGTCTCTTTCATCTCTTTGCGCCTGGTGCTGCCCGTGTTGCCCGCTTTGCTCCATCCGGGCGCGCCCGTGGTTACTTTGGTCAAGCCGCAGTTCGAGGTGGGCCGGGCCAAAGTGGGCAAGGGCGGTATCGTACGCGACGAGGCGGATCGGCAGCACGCACTCGACCAGGTGAAAACCGTCGCACGCGATCTGGGCTACGAGGTTCTGGGAGAGACGACCTCCCCCATCACCGGGGGCAAGGGCAACGTGGAGTTTCTCCTCCATCTTCGCCATCGCTAGCGGGGAAAGCGCCAGGGCAAGCACGATCAGGCCCATCGTCCTGCTGGTACTCAGGCGGTCCGCCGTCTATTGTGGTGCCTGATGAACATTCTCGTCACCGGTGCGGCCGGATTCATCGGTTCTCACCTGGCCGAACGGCTTGTCGCGCGCGGGGATCGCGTCACCGGGTTCGACAACTTCGACGGGTTCTATCCGCGCGCGGTCAAGGAACGGAATCTCGCGGGGCTTCGCCGAAACCCGGCTTTCCGCCTGGTCGAGGGTGATCTGACCGACCCGCACGACATCGCCGCTGCCCTGGATGCCGCGGGCAAGCTGGACGGGGTGGTGCACCTGGCGGCGCTGGCCGGCGTGCGGCCATCGATCAAGACCCCGCAGCGCTACTGGGCGGTGAACGTGACCGGCACGCTGCACCTTCTTTCCGCCTGTCGCACGCGCGGTATCAAGCGGTTTGTCTTCGGCTCGTCGTCTTCAGTCTACGGCAAGGATAGCTCCGTGCCGTTTTGCGAGACGGATCCCTGCAGTAGGCCGCTTTCACCCTACGCGGCGACCAAGCGGGCGGGCGAACTGCTCGCCTTTACCGAGCACCACCTCTACGGCTCGTCGGTCACCTGCTTGCGTTTCTTTACCGTGTACGGACCGCGCCAGCGCCCCGACTTGGCGATCCACAAATTCACCAGGCTCATTGCCGACGACCAGCCGATTCAACTCTTCGGCGACGGAACCTCCTCGCGGGACTACACCTGGATCGATGACATCCTCGACGGCGTGCTCGCCGCCATCGAACAGCAGGCCCGGCACACCAGTCCTGCGTTTCTCATCTACAATCTGGGGGGCGCGCGTCCCACCGGCCTGAAGAATCTGGTCGACCGCATCGCCGCTGCCCTGGGAAAGCCGGCCCGTATCGACTGGCAACCCGAGCAGCCCGGCGACATGCCGCACACATTGGCCGACTTGGATCTGTCCCGGCGCGATCTGGGCTACGCGCCCCAGGTCAGCATCGAGCAAGGCATTCCCCGCTTCGTCGCCTGGTGGCGCGCCGAGAACGGTCGGTAGTTAGCCTTTTCACCACAGAGAACACATCGCAGCCTGANNCGGCCACGACCACGGCCACGACCACGACCACGACCACGGCTTCTTGCAGCCATCGCGGCGCTGTCGAGAATCTTCGCGGCTTGCGAAGAAACTCAACGTCAGTAGTACAGAGCTCGGATGAGAAGGAAGAATCCGGACCGCGGAGAACGCAACCCTTCTCTTTCCTATCCGGCTCTGTGACCTCTGTGTCCTCTGTGGTGAAAAAAGCTAGCCTCGACCCCTCCCCACCCCGTAGTACGTAAACCCAGCGGCGCGCACGGCTGATGGTTCCCAGACGTTGCGCCCGTCGACGACCACCGGCGTGCGCATGAGACTACCCAGGCGCCCGAAGTTGGGCCGGCGGTAGTCGTGCCATTCCGTGACCAGGGCCAGGGCATCGGCGCCCTCGGCACATTGGTAGTTGGAGGCCTGGAATTCCACGCGTTCACCCAGGAGCTTGCGCGCCGTCGGGATGGCGACTGGGTCGGTGGCTGCCACGCGGGCACCGGCGGCTAGCAAGTCCTCAATAAGGACCAGCGCCGGCGCCTCACGCACATCATCGGTACCGGGTTTGAAGGCAAGCCCCCACACGGCGATCTTGCGACCACGAAGGTCGCCGCGAAAGTGTTCAAGCAAGCGTTCGGCCAGGAGGTGTTTCTGCCGTTCGTTGACCGCTTCCACCGCTGCCAGGACCTGCAGGCGCGTGCCCGCTTCCTTGGCGGTGTTGATCACCGCGCGCAGATCCTTGGGAAAGCAGCTTCCACCGAATCCCGCCCCCGCGTACAGGAACTTGGTGCCGATGCGCGCGTCCGAACCAAGTCCCTTGCGCACGAGCTCGATGTCCGCGCCGACCGCATCGCACAGACGGGCGATTTCGTTCATGAACGAGATGCGCGTCGCCAGCATGGCATTGGCGGCATACTTGGACAGCTCGGCCGAGCGGCGGTCCATCACCAGGATGCGGTCGCTCGATCGGGTAAAGGGCGTGTACAAGGCCTGCAGGGTGGCCAGCGCGCGCGGGTCGCTGGTCCCCACGATCACGCGATCGGGCTTCATGAAGTCGTTGACCGCATCGCCCTCCTTGAGAAACTCGGGGTTGGCCGCAACCGCGAATTCGTGGTGTGCATGCTGGCGCACGATCGCCTCGATCTTGTCGCCGGTGCCGACCGGCACGGTGGACTTGGTCACCAGCACGGCCCAACCCGAAAGGGCGCGTGCGGCCGTTTCTGCGGCTTGGAAGATGTAGCGGAGATCGGCCGAGCCGTCGGGCGCGGGTGGGGTGCCCACCGCCAGCACCACGACCTCGGCTCCTGCCACAGCGGAGGATAGGTCGGTGGTGAAGGCGAGTCGGCCTTCCTGCACGTTGTGGGTGATCAGCTTGTCCAGGCCGGGTTCGTAGATAGGCACTTGGCCCCGCTTGAGCGCGGCGATCTTTTCCTCGTCGATGTCGCAACAGGTGACGTCGTTGCCCATGTCCGCGAATCCCGCACCCGCAACCAGTCCGACGTAGCCGGTGCCGATGACACAGATTTTCATGAGGCGATTAGCCTAGCATGGTCGAGTCTTGCGACCGCAAGGCTGCGGTGTGGAATAATCTCCACCCATGCAGGTGATGATTCTCGCGGCTGGACGTTCGACCCGTCTTGGCTCTCTCGGCATGGCGCTTCCCAAGCCGCTGCTACCCGTGTGTGGCTACCCTGCCGTCACCTATGCCTTGGCGTTGTGTCGGCAAGCCGGCCTGCACGACGTCGTGATCAACCTGCACCACCACGGCGACAAGCTCGGCAAGGCCTTGGGTGACGGCTCGCAGTTCGGCGTCAACCTGCGCTACTCGGTCGAGGAAGAGCTCCTCGGCACGGGCGGGGGCGTGGGCAAGGCCCGCGCGCTCTTTGCATCCGAACCGGTGCTTATCATCAACGGCAAAGTCGCGGCTGAGGTCGATCTGCGTGCGGTCATCGCGGCCCACGGCCAGGCGCCTCGCGGAACAATGGCCACCATGGTGCTGCGCACGGATCCTCATCCTGAACTGTGGGCGCCCATCGGCGTGGATGCGAACGGCAGAGTGATGAGCATCCGAGGCCAGTGCGCGGGTCGCCCCGCGCTTCTCGCCCCGCGCATGTTCACCGGCATCTACGTGGTCGAATCGGCGTTGCTCGACCGCCTGCCGCCAGGCGTGTCCGACATCATCGGAGACGCGTTCATTCCGGCGCTGCTGGCCGGAGATCACATCGGATCCATGACCATGACCGGTTACTTCGCCGAGCATTCTACCCCGGAGAGCTACCTCGCCGGGAACCTGGCCTTGGTTGCCAACCCCGCCTTGCTGTCCCATCCGCCTGGGCCCCTTGCGGGCGTGGATCCCGCTGCGCACGTCGATCCATCGGCACAGATCGTTCCGCCCGTTCGCCTCGCGGCCGGGGCAGTGGTCGAGGCAGGGGCCGTGGTGGGCCCGTGGGCCGTGGTGTGCGGCGGAGGCCGCGTGTCGGCAGGCACGCAGGTGGTCCGCAGCGTGGTCTGGTCAGGCGCGACCGCGCAGGGAGATCTGGCGGGAACCATTGTGACCCCCGAGGGCCCTTTGTTGGCCGAGACGACTCCGCCGCCGCATATGGTGTAGGCGCCATCCCGCGACAACCGTCGGCGGTCGTGGCCGTGGTCGTGGTCGTGGCCGTGGCCGTCGGTGATCACTCCGGCCACGGCCACGGGGACGACTGCGACCACGTCTACGACCACCACCGATCGCTCCGATTGGGTGAGCGACTCGATCGTGGAAAGGCCCGTTCAAGTGGTCCGCGGCTGCGCTTGTCGCGGGATTGCGGATCTGCGGACCTATCGTCCGCCCACCGCCGGCGGCAAGGCCTGTTCGCGCAGACAGGAGGCGACGGCTTCCACCAGGCTGCGTTTGTGGCGCGACTTGGGTAGGAAGATATTCGCGCCGGCGGCCAGCGCGCGCTGACGGGTCGACTGCGATGTGCGCAACGACAAGACCACGATGGGCAAGCCGCGCAGGGTCGGTTCGTGTCGAATTCGCGCGATCAACTGGAACCCATCCACGCGTGGCATTTCCAGTGCAGTCACAACCGCGTCGAACCGCCGCTCGCCCAAAATCTCCCACGCGTCCCAGCCGTCCTCGGCGGCGACGGTCTGGTAGCCACCGGCGGCGAGCAAGCGCGAGGCGCTCTCGCGTGCCATGCGCGAGTCGTCGACGATGAGGACGCGCGGTTGCCCCCGCCGGGGCCCCGGCGCCGCGGTTCGTGGCGGCCCAAAGGCCGCGTCAGCGAGCGTGCCCAGGTCCAGCACCAGTTGCGCCTTGCCGGCCCCCGACGCCGTGACCCCGGCATAGAGTGGAATGAGCCCCAGAAGAGGACCCGCTGGACGGATCACGACCGTGCGTGGGCCGACTACTTTGTCGCAGGTGAAGATAAAGTTGCGTCCGCCGTAGCGCACGTGCAAGCCTGCCGCGCGCCGGCCCGGGGACAACTCAACGCCCAGCAGGGCATGGAGATGCAGAACGGGCAGCGCGGGTGCGTTCCCAGCCGGATGCTTGGCCGGCATGCGCGCCACGACGGAATTGCCGGCCAGCATGTCGGACCCCACCGGCAAGGCTTCGATGACGTGTGCGGCTGGCACGGCGTAGACTTGGCCGCCCAACTTGAACAATACGGCCTGCGTAATCATGCCACTCAGTGGCACCGAGAGGCGAAAGCGCGTGAACGCGCCCGCCTGGTACTCCAGCTTTACCTCGCCGCCCATGTGCGCGACGGTGCGCTCGACGATATTGAGGCCCATGCCTCGGCCGGCCAGCGCGTCTGAATGGGACCGGGTGGAGAAGCCCGGCTCAAAGACAGTCGCGAGCAAGCCTTTGTCATCCAGCGCGGCTGCCGCCTCTTGGCGCCCGGTGCGCCGCAAGGCCTGTCGGACTGCTTCCCGATCGATACCTCCTCCGTCATCCTCAAAGGTGACAAAGACGCAGTCGGCCTCTTGCACAGTCTTGATCTCGATGCGACCGCGGGCTGGCTTGCCGCGCTCGGCGCGCACCTCGGGCGACTCAATTCCATGCGCCAGAGCATTACGTAGAAGGTGCAGCAAAGGGTCGACGAGCTGATCGACGACGCTCTTGTCCAGCTCGACCTCCCCGCCCGTGACCACCATGTCCACCGGGCGGCGGCAGCTGCGCTCCAGCTCACGCATGGCCGAGCCGAGCCGGCTGTAAAGCCATTCCATGGGGACGAGGCGCACACGGCGGATCTGCTCTTCGAGCCGCTCCGAGGTGTGGCCCATGGAGCCCGCATCGGCGGCGAGTGCGCGGGCCGTGCGGTCCAGATACGAGGCGAAGTTGCTGAACGCGACTTCCACTTCTCCCAGACGGTCGAGAAGGCGCGTCCTGCTCTCCTGGCAGTGGGGGTCAGCATTGCGCGGGTCGCTTCCCAGTTCGCCCAGTGAGCTGCGCATGGTGCTGCGGGCGACACGCAGGTCACGCAGCACACTCTCCAGCTCATGCACGCGTCGATCGAGGCGCGTGCGCAGGATGACCAGATCGCCCACGCCATCGAGCAGCACATCGAGCCGCTCGGCATCGACCCGGAGCATGCCATCGCTGCTTGCTCGCCGATCGGCCACCGCGCGCCGGTCGGTTTGCCGGCGGCGCTCCGCCGCCCCTTGCGGCAAGGCGACGGGTTCGGGTGGATCGACGCCGCGCCCGGGCGGGGCCGCCAGGCGAGCGCTGGTCAGGAGGGCGCGGATAGAGCAGATGCCCTCGTCGATCCGTTCCAGCATTCCGAAGGTTGGCGCAAGCTTCCCGATCCGCATCTCGGCGCACAGCTCCTCCAGGTCATGCGCGGCCCGCGCGATCACTTCGTGGCCCACCGAGCCCGCCGCACCCTTGAGCGTGTGCAGATGGCGAAACAAGGCGTCCACGAGCTGGGGGTCGACCTCCAAGGTGGCCTCCGCGGCGCGCGCCAGCGCCCGCTGCGCCTCCGCGATGTGGCGCAGGTGCTTGTCCGCCTCGTCGAGAAACAAGCCGCGAAGCAGCTCGGCCTCGCTCGGATTCCACTCACCAAGCGGGCCGCGCTCGCCGCTGTCGCTGCCGTTTCTTGCGGACGATGCCATGGCTGAAGCTGGAACTAGCGCTCGCTCTCTGTCGCGCCATCGGCCGCCACGGCTAGCACCCGCCTGACCGCATCGCCGAGCGGCGTCGGTGGGTTGTCCAAGAGGGGCGCCAGTGGCTGGAGCAGGCCGGTGATCTCAGCGCGCCGTTCGCGCAAGGCTCGCGCCAGTTCGGCCTCGTCTTGGCCGGCGAAGCGCAGCCGTGTCAGCGCCTGCGTCAGCTCCTTCACGGCCACGCCAAGAGCTGCGGCGTCGCGTCCTGCCTGGGTGGCTGATGCACCCAACGTCTCGGTCACGCGACGGATCTCCTCGATGGTCTGGTTGGCTTCGCTGGTTGAGGTCACGATGCTCTGGATAAAGGCGCCAATGTCCTTGGTGGCGGCCGCCGAGCGCTCGGACAGCTTGCGCACATCTTCGGCCACTAGGCCGAACGCCTTGCCCTGCACGCCCGCGCGCGAGGCTTCAATGGCCGCGTTGAGCGCCAGAGTATTCGTTTCCGAGGCGACATCGTCGAACAACTCCAGGATCTGTCCGATCTCGTCAGAACGCGCCTCCAGCGCCTTCAACTTGCGCGCGATTTCTGCGATGGACGCCTGCTGGTGAGACGCGCCGTCGGCTATCACCTGGTTGGTGCGTTTGAGCCCTTCCGCCGCCGAAAGGGTATGGGCGGCGCTGCCCACGATCTGGCTGGCATGCCGGCTCAACGCTTCCAGCATCTCGTTTAGCGCGCAGGCCAGGGGTTCTAGATTGGGGGTGGTCCCCCTAGCGCGCACCGTCAGATCGCCACCTTTGGCGGCGCTCACCACATGCAGAAGGTCCTCTATTCCGCTCTTTGTCGTCATAGGCTTGTCACCATACTGATGGCGTCGCGAACATGATCGATGGCCCGCTGGGCATCTATCAGCAAGGCGGGGCCGTCGGCGTCGAGCACCGTGGCAGTCAGAAAAACCGGCCGCGGGGGCGGTGACCGGCTGTGCTGCTCGTCGACTCGGCCCACTCGCACCTGACGTTCCACGGCCAACGCGGCGGAAATGGCCGGCGTGTTGGCGTCGGGTGCGGTCTCGATCAAGATGAGCCGCTCCGCCGTCATGAGGTCGGGTGTGCCATCGTCATGCGATTCGCCGACCTGCGGAAAGTACACACCCAGATCCAGCACGGGCAGGACCTGGCCTCGCACAGGAGCGATCCCGCGCATCACGGGCGGGGCCAGCGGCACCGGAGTGAGGGCGGGCATGGGCAACAGCTCGCGCACCACGCTGGCGGGCAGAGCACAGCGAAGGCCGCGCAGGTGGAAGAACACCACGTCCAGGTTGGACGACGCAGCCACAATCACCCAACCATCGGCGCCACGCGTCTGCGGATGAACCGGCAGCGCAGGAGCCGGAACAGCACCTGGGTCACATCGTACGAACCCATCTTGGACAGCCGGATGATGTCGCGCACGGTGTTCTTTCCGTTGACGATTTCGAGCATGGCCACCTCTTCGCGCAGCAACCGGTGTTCGTCGAACGACGCGATCTTGTTCTCGTTGCGCACGAAAACCATGTCGAAGTTGTCGATCTCTTGTCCGATCACGCGCCACTCGTCGACGCGCCGGAGGCCCTGCATGATGAGCCCGTCGATGGGCAGGCCCAGGGTCGCCTCGCGTGCAGCCGGCGAGGGCTCGGCCGCAGGGTGGAAGGAAAAGTGTCCCTCGCCCCAGCGCAACCCCTCGAACACCAGGGCTGTGGTCTGTTGCGCCATGGCCCTTCGCAGCCCGGCTTCGGTGATGAGACCCCGACGGCACAGATCGGCACCCAGCAATCCGCCGCCCGGAGCAACGCGCCGCTCCTCGAGAACCTCATCCAATTTCACACGCTCGATCTGTCCACTGCGCACCAGAAAGTGTCCCAGCAAGAACTCATCGGGCACGCCCTGGGCGCCGGCAAAATCGATGCGGCCTTTGTTCACGCAGATCTCGATGCTGGCATCGTTCCCCCTGAGACGTAGCGCACCAGAATGCTGCCGGTCTTGCAGCAAGAGCAGCACGTCGGCGATCGACACGACCGCCAGATCACCCAGGAATGCGGCACCATCCGGACCGATAGGAAAGCCAGCCGGCTTGTCCTCTTGTGCCTTTGGCAGCAGCCCGACCACATCCAGGCTGCCGGACGATTCGCGGGATGCGGGCGGCGGTTGCTGCCGGTGCTTCTCCAGGGCGTGATGCACCACCGCAAGCAGCGCGTCTGGCGAAAAGGGTTTGGGCAATACATCGACTACGCTGGCCAGGTTGGAAAAACAGGCGCCCGCCTCCTCGCCTTTGGCGCTCATCACGACCACGGGCNNGGGCAGAAGGTAGTCGAGCAGCAGAAGGTCCGGGGGCCGCTCCGTTGCTGCCAGGATGCCAAGCTCGCCGCAATCCGCAGTCGACACGCGGAAGCCTGCCTTGGCCAGCGTCATCTCGACTNNCGTCTTGCATCGATATCTGGTTCCGTTCGCGGACAAAGCAGGCTACCACGGCAGACGCACAGAACGAAGGCCGGTCGTCGAGGTAGGCGCAGGTAGTCCGTGGTGTGCAACCGCGTGGGGAGCCCGCCGGC
>PMIX01000381.1 GCA_003158395.1 Myxococcales bacterium
GTGTGCGCGCGAACTCTGCCGGACCGGTGGCTGTGGGCCAAAGTCCTGGTGCCGGTCTTGCTGGCGGCCTGGGTCGCCTCGCTGTTTCGCTTGGTGGACCTCTTGCGATCATTGACTGAGCCGCTGGCCGTGCTCCAGCGAGGCGAAAAGGCCAGGGCGTTGAACGCGGATGGTGCGCGCCGGGCTCTTGTCCGTGCGCCCCGCGAAAGTGCTCTCTTGCACTTTGCTCTGTGGACCGGCTTGGCGCTGGTTTTGGCCGGTGCGGTTTTCCGTTCGGGCGGGCGTGACCCGTTGGAGGCTGCGGCGCTGGCCACCCTCGGTGTCGTTCTGGCGGCGGGGGTGGCGGCGGTGCGCCTGCTAGTTCTCGACCGCATCTTGGGAGCCGTCCGGCCGATCCTCATGCCTCAGCTGCAGGCCATTCAGGCCTTCGTGACGGGCTACCGCGGCTGGTTCGCCTGTGCCGCGCTCGCCACGCTGGCGCTGTCGCACGCCTTGCTAGCGCTCATGGCGTATGCGCTGTTGCGGCTGCCAGGGCTGGCTCGGACCGTTCTCCCGCTGTGGGCTGTTCTGGTTGCGGCGGCCCTTCTCTGGTGGCGTTTCTTTGTCCGCCACACGGCGCCTCTGGAGCAGTACTTCGACGCGACCGTGCGCGCACGTGGCAGCAAGGGCCCGGCACGCGACGAGCCCAAGGCGATCGCGGCCTTCCAGGCGGCGCAAGCGTTGCCCTACCGACTTTCTGCCTGGCAGGCCTTGGCTGTCGGGCTGGCCGGGACTGCGGCCCTGACCGCGGCCTGGCCTTGGCTGGGCTTGGATGGTCCGACCGTCGGCCAGATGGCGGTCACGCTGGCGCTGGTTACGGGCGTGGTTGCAATCTACCAGCGGATCGCATTGCAGGAGATCCTGCGGCCGCTGGTTCGCCATTTGGGGTCACGCCATGCGCTCCCGCCGGACCAGGTCAGTTCGCCCGTCGGGCTGCGCTTGAAGCTGACGGTGTCCTTCGTCGGGGTTTGGGTCCTGGGCGTGGGGTTCCTCTGGCTCTTCGAGCAGGCCCCGCCCGGTGGCGCTGCGCGTTTCGCGTTCGGCATCGGCATCGTGCTGGCGGCTGGTCTCGCGCTGTTCGCCGTGCGTGATGTGGTGGTCCCGCTGCGTGCCTTGGAGGAGCGCTCAGGGGAGATGTCCAAGGGGCAACTCGCCCGGCCGGTCCCACCCTGGGGCGAGGCCGACGAGCTTGGTCGCCTGGCGGTGATCTTCGAGGAGATGCGGCGCTCGCTGCGCGATCGGCTGCGTTCGACTGAATCAATCAATGTTGACTTGGAACGGGAGGTGCGCCGGCGCACCGAGGCCCTGGAACAACGCAACGCCGAGCTACGGGACGCGCTCGACAAGTTGCGACGGGCACAGGACAACCTCATTCGGAGCGAGAAGCTGGCCTCCATGGGCCGGCTGGTCGCGGGCATCGCTCACGAGATCAACAACCCGGTCAACGCTGTGATCAACTCACTCGGGCCGCTGGGCGAGGCGGTGGGACGCATCGCGGCTTCCGAGCCTGGAGGTCCGATCGCGAAACTTGCCGCCGAGGCCTCGGAGATTCTGGCCGTGGTCCAGCGCGGCGCCGCGCGGACCAAGAGCATCGTGCAGGCCCTGCACGGCTATGCGCGGGGGGACGAGTCTGTCGAGCGTGAGGTTGTCCTCGCTCGCAGCGTGGAGGACACCCTGGGGTTGCTGCAGCACCGGCTGCGCCACGTGCAAGTCGTCAAAGATGTGGACCCCGAGGTGCGCATTCGCGGGTTCCCTGGGCAGATAGACCAGGTGCTCATGAATCTATTGACCAATGCCGCGCAAGCCATGGGCGAGCGAGGCGGAACCATTCGCATCGGAGCGCAATCCCGCGACGCCCACGTGTTGCTCACCGTGAGTGACGACGGTCCTGGAATTCCTGCCGATGTGTTGCCGCGGATCTTCGATCCCTTCTTCACCACGAAAGACGTGGGCGAGGGTTCAGGGCTGGGGTTGTCAATTGTTCACGGCATCGTCGAGCGCCATGGCGGCCAGATCGATGTGCACAGCGAGCCAGGGCAGGGGACGATTTTCACCATTTCGTTCCCTCGTCCAGGCGTCTAGAGCGGCGCTCTGGTCCAGCCCTGGCTATTTTGTATATATGGTTCTGCGATCCAGACCACAGTTCATGAGCGTGGTCAGGTTGCCTTGATGCGGTTTGACCGTCGGAGGGCGGTTGCGGGCTGAAAACTTGACGGGCGAGTCGGCCGGGATACGGTGGTGTAGGTATAGGTAGCAGACAAAGCACCAGGCCGAAACGGGGCAAGAAGAATGGCGACAGCAAGAAACAAAGGCGAAGCGCCGGGACGAGGCCACGAGATCATTGGGATTGGGCTCCTGGGTCTCGGAGTATTTTGCATGGTGTCATTGGTGTCTATGGAGGCTGGACGCAGTCGCCTCATGGGTCCAGGGGGTGCTGCTGCCGCGACCGGCCTCTACTCATTGACCGGCCTGTGCGCCTACCCCCTGGTGGCTGGAGTTCTCCTGGTGGCGGTTCGCATGTGCCGCGCTCGTCGCCTCATCAAGGATGTCGGCGGCGTGCTTGGGTTCCTGGCGTTGCTTTGCTCAACGGCCGTTCTCCTACACCTTCCCTTTGCTGGCGAGCCGGTCACCTTGCGTGGTCCGGGCGGGCTGTTCGGGCAGTGGCTGGCGGAGAACGCTGCGAGCGTGGTCGGCGGTCTGGGCACGGCCCTGGCCGCAGCGACGCTGCTTTCGGTCTCTCTAATCCTGCTTACCCATGTGCGCGTCGGCGAGGTCTTCGCCGTGCTGGCTTGGGCGGCGCGGAGCGCGGGTCGCGCAATTCTGGTCCTCGCCCGTGCCGCGGCCTGGCTGGTCGCGGCGGGCGCCCGCTCTTTTGGACGCATGATTGTGGCCATGTTCCCAGAGAGGGAGGAGGCCGAGAAGGCCGAGGATCTCGATCGGGTCGAGGCCGAGACCGCCTGGGATGAGACTCCGGACGAGGATGAGCCTTTCGCGGCCTGGGCTGCGCCAGTCGAAAGCCTGCGCGAAGGCGACAGCGATGTGGATGGCACTGGTGATGATGTGGGGAGCCCGGCGGCTTTGCCGCCGGCGCACCATCGCGGGAGGGTATGGGAACCCTCCCAGGGTTCCCATATCGATGATGTGGGACCGATGATCGGCTTCGCCGAGCCCGGTGAAGGCACAGACACGATGCTGGGTGAGGCACCCGTCGTGCACGAGAATGAGGAACGTCGGGCCATGGCGGCACTGGTCGCCGAGGTTGCGGCGGTGGAGTGCGCTGCTCCGGTCGAGCCCAAGGGCGAGCCCCACGAGCTATCCGTCGAAGCAAAGCCCGAGCCGTGCATCGTTCCGGCAGTGACCGCCGCGTTGGAGGAAGGCGTGACCGAAAAGAACACGGAGGGTCTCGGTGAAGAGGTCGGGGCGGGGCCGGTCATCGCGCAACCTGTGATTCGCGGCGACAGGGGCGAGCCGCTAAGCGACCGAGCGGCCGGAGAGGCTGGGGATGGCCTCGGGTACGTGCGGCTTTCCGACGGCGCCTTTCAGCTTCCTTCCACCGACCTTCTGGAATACATCCCCCCCGACGGTGGCGCGATTGACGAGAAGACCCTGAAAGCCATGGCCGCGCGCCTGGAGCAAGCCATGGCCAACTATGGCGTTCGGGGCAACGTCACCGCGATTCAGATGGGGCCGGTCATCATCACGTTTGAATTCGCCCCGGTTCCGGGCACGCGCACGGGCAAGATCGTGCAACTGGAAAACGATCTCGCTATGGCACTGGAGGCGCAGTCGGTGCGCATCGTGGCCCCCATCCCGGGCAAGGCCGTGGTGGGCGTGGAGATCCCGAACAAGAACCGCGAAACCGTGTATCTCAAGGAAATCCTCGAGGATGATTCATTCCGCAAGGCCACGTCGAAGCTGCAGATCTCCATGGGCAAGGACACCAAGGGCGCACCGGTCAGTGTCAACCTGGGCAAGATGCCCCACTTGCTGGTCGCCGGCACCACCGGGTCGGGTAAGTCCGTCGCGGTGAACGGGATGATCACCAGCATCCTCTTCTCGGCCACGCCGGAAGAGGTGCGCTTCATCATGGTGGATCCGAAGCAGCTCGAGCTATCAATCTACGAAGGTATTCCTCATCTGCTGCTGCCCGTGGTGGTGGACTCGAAGAAGGCGGCACTGGCGCTGCGTTGGGCGGTCGACGAGATGGAGCGTCGCTACGAGCTGCTTTCCAAGAGTGGCGTGCGTGACATCGCCAGTTACAATGCCAAGATCGAGGCGGCGTGGAGCCAGGACGCGGTGGCGACGCCGCCGGCCGAGCCGCGTTCCAAGCGGGGCAAGCGGCTCAAGTTGTTCGTCGCGGGGGAAGATGGCGTGGAGCGCGAGGTCGAGGTGGAGGCGGAGAGCGGGCCAGTGGCTACGCTGACGGCTGGCGACGGGACGATTAGCGAGGAGCGGGCTGAGGAGATCTCGGCCGCGGCCGCCGCAACGCAAGCGGCCAAGGAGAATGGCGAAGCCCCGGCCCGCAAGCTGCCCTACATCGTGATCGTCATCGACGAGTTTGCCGATCTCATGATGGCAGCGCCCAAGGACGTGGAAACAGCAGTGGCGCGGCTGGCACAGAAGGCGCGTGCGGCGGGGTTGCACCTCATCCTGGCAACCCAGCGGCCCTCGGTCGACGTGATCACCGGCCTCATCAAGGCCAACTTCCCCAGTCGCATTGCCTTGCAGGTGGCATGCAAGATTGACTCCCGCACCATCCTGGACCAGCCCGGCGCCGAGACCCTGCTGGGTAACGGCGACATGCTGTTCTCCGATCGAGGGACGAAGTTGAGACGCATCCAAGGCGCTTTCTTGTCGGACGGCGAGGTTCATCGCGTGGTGGAAGCCTTGAAGAAACAGGGCAAGCCAGTCTACGACATGAATATTCTCACCGAGCGTGATGAGGACGGCGAGGAAGGGGCCGCTCCTCGGGAAGAATTCGCGGATGCGCTCTACGACCAGGCGGTGGCCATCGTATGCGATACCCGCCAGGCGAGCGTTTCCTTCATCCAACGCCGCCTTCAGATCGGGTACAACCGAGCCGCGCGCATGGTCGAACAGATGGAACGGGATGGGCTGGTGGGGCCGGCCAATGGCATCAAGCCGCGCGAGGTGTTGGCTCCGCGCGGCGAGTACCTGGCGGCCGCTGACTAGTGTGGCTTCGTGCCGGTTCGCGCAGGCATCTGGATAGAGGGTGTGGCCGAGGACGCAGAGGGGAGAGGAGAGAACACAGAGTAGGCTCTCGCACGACCATCGACCGGGCCAGCACGAAAGACGCGAATTGCTGAGAACCGTTGTAAAGTAAGGCGTGGCTCCCCTCAGGCTTTCTCTTATCCTCTACGCTGCGGCGGTGGCGGGCGCCGTGGTCGGTGCGGCAGCGAAAAAGCCCATGGTTCTTGGTGTCGGCAAGCCCATTGCGACCGTGTTGTTGTTGGCAGTCCTGGGCGGCATGCCCAGCGACCTGTTCGGCGCCCTGGTGTCGAGCGGCATTGTCCTGTCTCTCGCCGCCGATATCACCTTGCTGGCCGAGGGCAACAAGGCGCTGGTGGTGGGCCTCGCGCTGTTTCTGGTCGCGTACCTTTGCTACGGGCTGGCTTTTCTTGGCGCGGGGCCAGGTGGATGGCTGGTGGTTCCGGGCCTGGCGGTTTTTGGCGCGTGCTCGGCATGGCTTGTGCGGCGTCAATGGCGCGGGATCGATTCGGGACTGCGCGCGCCGGTCGCGGCGCATGCCGTGAGCCTCGCCGCCATGATGGCGGGTGTGTTCTCCACCCTTGCGGGACGGGCATCACTCAAGCTGGCTGCGGTGGCCGTTGTGGGGGCAACCCTGTTCTACTTTTCGCAGGCTCTGCTGCCTTGGGCGCGCCTGCGGCGCTCTTCCGTCTGGGCGCAGCCCATGACCCTTGCCCTCTATTGGGGAGGGCAAGTCTGCCTCGTGCTGGCGGCGCGCTGGGGCCTGGGCGGGAAGGTCGTACCATGATCACGCTTTCTCTGATCCCGCTGCTTGCCGCCGGATACGTGGCTCCGGCCTCCGCTGCTTCGCAAGCCCAGCCGGCACGGCTTGAGCTGCCGGCTGTGGTCGCGCGCGTGCAGAGCCGCTACGACCAGGCCAAAGATTTCCAGGCTCACTTCACCCAGACCTACAGCCGGTCGGTGGTGGGGCGCGTGAGCGTCTCCGCCGGCCAGGTCCATTTCAAGAAACCGGGTCGGATGCGATGGGACTACGACAAGCCCGAGGCGCGCATGTTCCTGTCCAACGGACAGTTCCTTTGGCTGTATGAGCCAGAGGAGAAGCAGGCCTTCAAGCAGGATCTCAAGACCTCGCAGTTGCCGGGGGCTCTGGCCTTCCTCATGGGCAGGGGCCGAATTGCCGATGAGTTCGAGGTGACGTGGTCCAACGACACCCGATTCGGCCGCCCCGACGACTATCGTTTGTCGCTGCGGCCCAAGCAGCCCCAGTCGACCTACAAGTCCATCGTCTTTGTGGTGGACGCGGGCGACTTTTCGGTTCGCGAAAGCGTGCTCGTCGATCAGCAGGGCAACGTGAATCATTTCGTGTTTTCTGACCTAAAGATCAACGCCAAGGTCTCCGATGAGGTTTTTCGCTGGAGCCCGCCCGCCGGGGTTCGTGTGGTCGACACCGGCAAACTGGGGAAGCCGTGATGGAGGCCCCGTTGCTCGCGCTGCCGGCGGCGGCCGCGGGTGCCGCAGTTCACGAACAGGTGTACGACGATTCCCGTGGGTGTCACAAATGCCCGTGGGATCTGGGAGGTGTCTGATGACGCGCGTGGGACTAGCCGCAGCCGCCCTGATTGGCCTAAGCCTGGCACCGCCCGAAGCGGCGGCCCAGGTCGGCAAGCCCCGTTTTGTCTTCATCCTGGACAACTCGAGCTCCATGAGCGCGAACGTGGCTGGGATGTCCACTCACGGGGATGGCTCGCAGAGCCAGCCGGGCTGCGACCTCGACGGAAAGTCTACCGGAGGCTGGAAGTACGACGACAGCAAGCTCTATCAGGCCAAGGCAGCCATCATCGACACCATCTCGGCCTTTGGCTCGGCTGAGTTCGCTCTTGCCACTTACGCCCGCGTACTCTTGGGGCAGCCCTGCCAAACCGATGCTGACTGCACCGCCATCGTGGCGGGCGCTTCGTGCGTGGACCTGCCCGAGGATGCCACCACACAGAAATACTGCGTTCGGCAGATGGGCGACCCCTACAAGGAATGCTCGTTGGGCGCAAGCTGCGTCGCGTGTGCGAACCCGGCCGACACCAACGATCGCATCTTCGAATGGCGGCAGCTCGACTGCAGCACGCCCTGCGCCTATTCCAGCACTTGTCCTGGGGCACAGGTCATCGTCGGATTTCCTGCCAGCGGCTCCAATTTCCCCGACATCTACCGCTGGATCGACGGCCAGGAGGACCTGCCTCCTTTCACCGTAACCTCGAACCGGGAGATTCGGGCCGAGGCTTGGACGCCCCTGGCGGGCAGCGTGTACTCGGTGCGCGACTGGTTGCTCAATTCGAACCGAACCGATGTGGGGCCGGGCGCCGGGTTGCTGTCGAGTGATCCGGCTGCGCATGATCCGCGCGCGGCCTGCCGATCTTACAACGTCATCCTGGTTACCGACGGAGAGGACACCTGCGCGCTCGACCCCAGCAACGACCCGGTGAGGGCAGCGGGTGACGCCTACAAGGCTGGCATCATCGTCTACGTGGTCGGCTTCGGCACCGGCTATTCGGATTCATTGAGCCGCATGGCGTCGGCAGGCTCGGGCGGCAAGAAGTCCGTCTATGTCGCCAACAACCAGGCTGACCTGGCGGCTAGCTTGGGCGACATTATCGTAAATTCCATCCCTGTGCCCCGGTGTAACTGTGATGCGACTTGCTATGACGAGGCGGCGGCCTTTCCGCAAAAGGGCCAGCCTTGCTCCCTGGGGGTGGGGCGCTGCAAGCGGCAAGGTGTCTACGCGTGCAACGCGGCTGGCGATGGGGTGGTGTGTGCCGCTGCCGCGGCCTGTGGGGCGGTGCCACTTCAGCCCGGGGCGCCCGAGCAAGAGGTGTGCGGAACCACGCCGGGCTGTCTGGCGCCTACGCCGGCCGATTGCGCCGACGAAAATTGCGACGGACAGATCGACGAAGGCCTGTCTTGCGACTGTGCCTACCAGCCCGAGGTGTGCAATGGGTTGGACGACAACTGCAACGGGGTTGTCGATGACGTCCCATCGGTGAGTTGTGGGGCCAGTGTGGGCGAGTGCCGGCCGGGGGCCACGGCCTGCGTGGACGACGGCGTGGGGGGAAAGAAGACGGTGTGTCAGGGTGCGGTGGGACCGCAACCCGAAATCTGCGACAACAAAGACAACGACTGCGACGGCGTGATCGACGGCTTTGCGCAAGCATGTTTTCCGGCGGGCTTGTCGGGGTGCGCGTTCGACTCCGGTGCAGGAACCTGGACCTGCCATGGGATCTGCGAGACCGGCATGCAGTCATGCGTGGCGGGGTCCTGGCAGGACTGCGTTGGCGCGACGACGCCGCAGGCGGAGCTTCCATGCGACGGTAGGGACAACAACTGCGACGGGCAGGTTGACGAGAACGACCCCATCTCAAGTACGCCTTGCTACCCCACGGGAGCCGTCGGCTGTGACGTGGCGAGCGGAAAGTGCGTTGGCGTCTGCTCCTTTGGGCACCCAGCGTGCCAAGCCAACCCCATCACCGGCCGGGGCGAGTTGGCCTGCGTGGGCGCGGTGACGCCCACCCAGGAGCTGTGCAACGGCAAGGACGACGACTGCGATGGCAGCGTAGACGAAGACTTCCCCAATCTGGGCCTGCCATGCAACACCGAGTCCTGCCAGGGGGCCGGTCAGTACGTCTGCAACGCCCTGGGCAAGGACGTGGAGTGTACGGTCAGCTCGCTCGTTCCCACGCCCGAGATCTGCGACGGCATTGACAATGATTGCGACGGGCTGATTGATGAGCCGGACGATGGCATGCCCGGGGTTGGCGTGACCTGCGGCAGCGCCATCGGCGAATGTCAGCAGGGGGTCAGCGCGTGCGTGGGCGGGCACATCGTGTGCAACGATGTTGGTCCCACGCCCGAGGTGTGCAACGGAAAGGATGACGACTGCAACGGAAGCGTCGACGATGGCGTGGCCCCGCCGGCCAGCGCCTGCAATCCCGCCGGTCTGGCCCCTGGTGCTCCCTTGCAGGGCGAATGCAAGCCTGGGCACTTTCAGTGCAAGGGCACGGACGGCTGGGCCTGCGTGGGCGGCGTGGGGCCAACTACGGAGATCTGCGACGGCAGGGACAACGACTGTGACGGCGAAATTGACAACAACGCCGATTGTGGCCCGGCCGCGGTCTGCCTGGACGGCCAATGTGTGCCGCGGTGCCAAGAGGTCGAGGTCCCGTGCGCGGCCAACCGCTATTGTCAAAATGGAGCCTGTTTGCTGCGGGCCTGCGCGGTGAATCCTTGTCCGGCCGGTCAACTGTGCGACGCCCAAGGCAATTGCCACGATCCTTGCGCAGGGATCACCTGTTTGCCAGGCGCCACCTGTCAGAACGGCCTGTGCCAGGATTGCTACTCGCGTGGCTGCCCGGCGGGACAGATCTGCCACAACCGCCAGTGCGAACCCGATCCCTGCCAGGCTGTGCAGTGCGATTGGAACCAGTATTGTGATGGTGGAAATTGCGTGGGAAGTTGCGCGACCCTCGTGTGCCCCAAGGGTCAGAGTTGCCGGACGGGTCAGTGTGTGGACGATCCTTGCGCGCGCCTGGCATGTCCCACGGATCACTACTGTGATTCCTCGACGGTGGCCTCGACGGCAACGTGTCAGGAACGGACGTGTTTGGGGCTCTCGTGTCCGGGCGGCACGGTGTGCGTTGAAGCCAGGGGCAAGTGCGAGACCAGCGCCTGTGAGCTGGTTCGTTGCCCGGGCGGGGAAAATTGCGTGGTTCAGATTGACGGACACGCGGAGTGCGTTGTGCTCAACCCCGCCAATGTGGTCGTGGCCCACGTCAAGCCAGGAAGCCGAGGTCTGTTCGGCTGCGCGATCGGTGGTCGGGGCGCTGGGGTCGGAGGCGAGGCCGGAGCTGGGATGCTGGCGCTGCTTGCTCTGGTGCTGGCGCGCAGACGGCGACGCAGACGCTAGTGCCTCCGGTCAGAAGAGNNAATTTTGACCGGAGGCACTAGCCTCGTTCAAACGCGCGCGGGGCTGCCAGGCAGTACTGGATGGCCGGCTGGATTTTTTCCGGCGGCAATCCGCGCCAGAAGATATGCCATTCCGGAAAACGCGCCAGTCCGTCGCACTGCTTCGTGTACCACGAGCAGATGGGATTGGAGGGCTGCGTGCGCCAGAAGAAAGTCGGATAGTCACGCGTCAGCAGCGACCAGATCTCGCCACCGATGCCTTCACCCTGGGCTTCCCGTTCGACCGCGAACTTGGACAGGTAGGGGGCGACCGGCTTTTGCCCCACCAACGCCGCCCCCAGATAGCCCTCCTCCAGATAGACGCGCTCGGCGTCGACTTCAATCAGCCCGCCCGAATCCATGGCGCCCGCGACCAGGCTTCGACCGAAAGCCGATTCCAGGAGCCCGCGTAGCCGAACGCGGTCGATGCACGCCAGACCATCGTGGGTGTCGATGCGCGAGCCACGACGAATCAGCGTCCCGGCTCCGTTGACCGTGAACAGCTCGCGCAGAAGCTGCAAAGGGTTGACAACCGCGACGCTCATGCGCTGGGGACCCTGATCGAGAAGATTCTTGACGTGTCGGAGCAACGAAGCGTGGCGGCGCGAGAGGTGGCCGGTGGCCATCAGCCGTTCGTAGTCGTTGGACAGGTTGACCACTGAAATCGACGGCGCGCCCTCTCGCTCCAGGCCGGAACTGGTGGAAAGAAAAACCACCTTGCGCGTTTCCAGGCCGGTGGCGAGGCTTTGCAGCAGGCGGAAGCGGTCTTCGATGTCCAGTTCTTTAGCCGCGTCCAGGGATACGATGGGGATGGTGTTCTGTTGGAGAGTCTCGCGCACCGATTCGCGGATTGCGGCAGGAAGATCGGGTCCCGAGCCAATGGTCCGGGCCGGCACATCATCTTCCAACAGCCATTCCAAGATGCGCTGCGACTGCCGATCGGCGTCGCGCGCGTCGAGTAGACCCACCAAGACCACGGGATTGAGGCCCAGGCCGGCTAGGATGCGCAGGTCGAAGTGAAAGGGATCGAGGGCAGCGCGGACGATCTGGGCGTCCGCCACGATGATGGCGAAGCTCTCCTTGCGCTGGGCGCGGAAGAGCTTCAGGTAAAGGTCCACGTCGGCCTTCTGGCCCACGCTTTCGAGAAAACGTTGGATGACTTCTGGTTCCATCGCGAAATGATGCGCAGAAAGCCAACCATGACCCCAGCATGGCCGCGTCGTCAATCGTGGTTGTGGCCGTGGCTTGCGGCAGTGGTACTCTGGCCGTCGGCGACATGAGCGAGGAAGGCATGGCCCCCACCGAGATGGCGGAAGCTGCGCGCGACCCGCGCGTGGGCACCGTGGTGGGCGAGCGCTACCGCGTGCTCGGGTGCATCGGCGAAGGTGGCATGGGGGCGGTGTTCCGAGCCGAACACATCTTGATGAAGAAGGTGGTGGCGCTGAAGCTCTTGCACGCCGAGGTGGGACAGGTCGAGGAGGCGGCGCGGCGCTTCGAGCGCGAAGCCCAGTCGGCCTCACGGCTCAACCATCCCAACATCGTCTCAGTCACCGATTTCGGCCGCAACCACACCGGCGAGCTGTTCCTGGTCATGGAGTTCGTGGCGGGCGAGTCGCTGGCCGACGTGCTCGCACGCGAGGGCCGGCTGTCGGTCACGCGTGCCTGCCGGCTGGCGGGCCAGATTCTCAGTGCGCTCGAGCACGCGCATGGGCAGAAGGTCATTCACCGCGACCTGAAGCCGGCCAACGTGATGCTGGTGCAGAGCGCGGATCCTCGTCTGGGTGAGACAGCCAAGATCTTGGATTTCGGAATCGCCAAGATCACGGAAAGCGAGGGTGACCAGCCGCTAACCAAGGGCGTGATGATTTTCGGGACGCCCAGCTACATGTCGCCCGAGCAGGCCAGCGGGCAGGAGGTTGACAGCCGAACCGATCTCTACTCGTGTGGGATCATCCTGTACCAGATGTTGACCGGCAAGAAGCCTTTCGACGTCGAGGATGTGGTCAAGTTGATGGCCATGCAGGTGACGGCGTCGCCTCCGCCTTTTGTCCGCGTGGCGCCTGGCGCAGGTATCCCGGCCTCACTAGAGGCCGTGGTCATGCGGGCCCTGGAGAAGCAGCGCGAGCGTCGCTACAGCACGGCGGCCGAGTTCCGCGAGGCTTTGGAGAAGGCTGAGGCGGACACAAGCCGGGCGCTATGGGCCAGGCGGTCCGCGCTGTGGGCCGGCTTGGGCAAACTGTGGGTTGCGCCGAGTTGCTTGGGGCGCCAGATGGTCAGCGCGCCCCGCTCGCTTGTCATGCGGTTGCCTCGGGCCGCGCGGCCGTGGGTCAAGCTTGCGGCGGCGCTCGCGACCGTGGGTCTGGTTTTGGCTCTGATCCTCGGCCACCGTCACGGCGCGGCCCCGCGCTTGTCGCCGCCGCGGCCCAAGCCGGTGGCGCAGGAAATGAAATCGCCTCTCAAGCAGATCGAGGACGCGATGGCCAAGGGGCGCGTTGCCGAGGCCCGCATCCTCATCATGCAGCAGATCTCAGCGCACCCCGACGTGGCGCGGGTGCGATACCTGCTGGGAAACCTGGAATTCGCCGAGAAGAATCCGAGCGCAGGGCTCGCAGCCTACGAGGAGGCGCTGCGCATGGACGCGGGGCTGCGCGGGGATGCCGCGTTGCTGGTCAACCTGCGGGGGCTGCTGCCAGACAAGAAGCTGGGCCGCGCAGCCCTGGATCTCATGGTGAGGCAGGTCGGCGTCCCGGCCTGCAGCGTCCTGGCCGAGATTGCCAGCGAGGACCGCCGTATGGACCTCCGCCAGGATGCGCGCTCGGCCTGCGACAGCCTGGGTTGCCCTGACAAAGTCGACCGCGTGCAGAGCTACGCCCTGGACTTGGCGCAGGGGAGAAGCTGCGCAGAGAAGCGCGAGGCGGTCGAGCAGCTCGGCGCCAGCAAGGATCTTCGCGCGGTCGAGCCTTTGCGCAAGGCCCGCTACGGTGAGCGCGGCGGATTTCTGGGCAGGGTGCTGGGCAGCGCGGGCAATTCTTGCATCATCAAGGACATCGACGCGGCCCTCAAGGCACTGGGCGTCGAGCCCTCGTCGCGCAAGAAGAAATAGTTAGAGTCTGTCGGGAAATTGCGGGCCGCCCGCAGGGCNNGCCGCTCACGCTCACCCAGGCCGCCCACGCAGGCCGCCATTCGCTAGTCGCTACCGCTACCGCTACCGCACACGCTGGCCGATCTGCGCTGGCCCGGAAGGTCGTTCGCCCATGTAGGCCAGCCGCGTGAGCATGGCGCACAAGCTTCTGGGCGAAGACGGGTGCAAGCTGATCAACCAGGGGGTGGTGGAGCAGGCCGTGAAGCTTGGGCTTGCCGATCCCAAGGTCGTGGTGGCCGACATGACCGCTCAGGAAGCGGCGATTCCATATCCCAACGAGATGGGATTGCCCGGCGGCTTCGTTAGCTCCTTCGCAATTTGGAATGCTTGCGACCGTAGAAGAAGTAGATGACCAGTCCAATCGCCATCCAGGCGAAGAGGCGGATGAGCGTGTGGGTGGTGGCCGTGTACATCAGCCCTCCGGAGGAGACAGCGCCCAGGATCGGGATGACGAATGCCCCGCCAGGCACCTTGAACGACCGCGGGATGTCCGGGCGCTTGAGCCGCAGGATCATCACGCCCAGGCTGACCAGGACGAACGC
Source organism: Myxococcales bacterium (assembly GCA_003158395.1). Taxonomy (GTDB): domain Bacteria; phylum Myxococcota_A; class Polyangia; order Fen-1088; family Fen-1088; genus Fen-1137. The sequence continues at coordinate 13,942 of PMIX01000381.1, forward strand.
AAACAAAGTGCCGATGCTGGTCAGCTCACCCAGGATATCGATGGGCAGAAGCCCGCCGGCCACGGCACAGGCCAGGCCGGTGGTGATGGTGGTGACGTACGGGGTGCCGAAGCGCGGATGGACCTTGGCCGCAACCGAGGGCAGCAGGCCGTCGACCGCCATGGAGAAGAAGATGCGCGGCTGGCCCAGCAGCATGACCACCATGACCGACGACAGCCCGGCGATGGCACCGATTTCCACTGCGGTCTCCAGCCAGCGCACGCCCGTGGCCGCGATTCCAATGGCGATGGGGTTGGGGACGGAGAGCTTGGTGTAGTGAACTACGCCGGTCAGGATAAGCGACACCGTGATGTAGAGCACGGTACAGATGGCGAGTGAGCCCAGGATGCCGATGGGCAGATCACGGCGCGGGTTGCGTGTCTCCTGCGCGGCGGTGGAGACAGCGTCGAACCCGATGTAAGCGAAGAAGACCATGGTGGCACCCTGCAGGATGCCGGAGATGCCGTAGTGGCCAAAGGTACCGGCGTTGTCCGGGATGAATGGGTGCCAATTCTCGGTGCGGATGAAGGGCGCGGCAGCAACGATGAAGAGCAGGACTGCAGCGACCTTGATGACCACGATCACCGAGTTGAAGCGGGCCGATTCTTTGATGCCCACCACCAGGATGGCGGTGACGAACAGGGTAATCAACACCGCGGGCAGATTGACGATGGCGCCAGTGAACTGTACGTGCCGATGCACCTCGCTCCACACGAGGGGCGAGCTGGCCCACGACGCGGGCACCTTCCACCCGGTCACGTTGGTGATGAAGGCCACCATGTAGCCTGACCAGCCCACGCTGACAGTGGCCGCGCCCACCAGGTATTCCAAGATCAAGTCCCACCCAATGATCCAGGCCACCAGCTCTCCCATGGTGGCGTATGAATAGGTGTACGCGCTGCCCGCGATCGGGATCATGGACGCCATCTCGGCGTAGCACAGGCCCGCGAAGGCAGACGCAATACCCGCGACGGTGAAGGACAGGACGACGGCCGGGCCGGCGTTCGCCGCGGCAGCTCGGCCGGTGAGCACGAAGATGCCGGTGCCGATGATGGCGCCGATGCCGAGCAGCACCAAGTCCAGCGCGCTCAGGGTGCGCTTCAGGCCGTAGACAAACTCCGCGTCCGCGCGCAGCTTGTCCAGGCTCTTGGTGGCGAACAGGGGATGACCCACTAGCCGACGCCTCTGGCGGAGGATTGAGCCCGCGGTCGATGCGTGGCCGCGGAATGCAGCATGGCCAGGGCACTGTAGATCGCCACCCCGATGACCAGCCAGCGGAGCTGGCGAACCTGCAGCTCGCGGACGACATACGCCGCCAACAGGACGCCCGGCACCCCGCCCAAAGCTAGACCCAGGGCGGCGCGCGGCGAGTAACTGCCGCGTCCAATGAAGCGAATCCCGCTGGTCGGCATAATGAAAGCGCAAGAACCCATCATCACCGGAAACACTGCTTTCAGGTTCATGCCGAGAAAACCGAACAGGATGAGGCTGGGCGCGTAGGCGCCGATGCCCAGATTCATCAGAGCGCCAAAAGCAAAGTTGCCGACCAGGCCGACGGCCATGCGCCAGCCGTGCAGACCCAGGGTGTCTCCCCCTCCGGGCAGATAGTGCAAGGCACTGGCGAGCATCAATCCCGCAGCTCCCAGCAGCGCGAAGCCCATGCCGATCTGGATCTTGCGNNTCCACTTGGACGATGTGGATGTAGATCACCGCCTGGGCCACGGTCGGCCACATGTGCCCGACCAGCAGGGTTCCCGGGATGAGGCGGTCAGGCACCAGACGGAACAGCTTGTAGATGGAGGTGGTGGTCGCGTATGAGCCGATGCCCAAGGTGTCGAAGAAGTTCGTGACGAACCCGATGACGGTTTGCGCCAGCGAGGGCAGCCCGGCTCGTACCGCGGTCATCTCGGCGCTATCGCTGGCCGCCCCACCCGGGTCCACGATGACGCGCCGTTTGCGAGCGATGTCGCGGCCCCAGAGCGCAGTGAAGACCGCGCCGAAGCCGGCCAAGGTCAGCATGAGAAGTCCTCTCACCCCAAACATGCCGGCCATGCTACACGGAAGTCGAACTTGACGCATGCGATGGCGCCCGGTTCGAACGAGAATCGGGAGTTGGCGGGCGTGCCCGCCCCAGGAACGGGCAGACACAGAACGTCCTTAAGCCGCTCGCCAATGTGCCGATAGGCTTCTTGACGGGCCTTGGGCCCGCAAAGGCAGCGAAGCACGTGGACGCCAAAGCAGGATCAGCCCAGGCCCGGCCAGCACTAGAGGCCGAGCCGCGACCGCTGATCCTCGTCGTAGACGATGACGAGACCTTCGCGCGCTCATGCGTGCGCGTCTTGGAAACCTGGGGCTATGGTGTTGAGACAGCGTCGGATGGTAGCGCGGCGCTTGCGCTTGCGCGTGCTCGGAAGTTCGACGTCGTGCTGACCGACATCAACGTCCCCAACATGAGCGGCCTCGACATCCTGCGTGCGGTTCGCGAACGCGACCGCGACATACCCGTGGTCCTGATGACCGGCGGCCCCGGTCTGGATAGCGCGCGGGTCGCGGTGGAGTGGGGCGCGCTGAGCTATCTCATCAAGCCGCTTTCCATGTCCCAGCTTCAGGACGTGCTCTCGCGCGCGGTGCAGATGCACCGGGTGGCGCAGCGGGAGCGACGCATCTTGCACACCACGGCGGAGCACGAACGCGAGGTGGAGACGATGCGTTTGCGCTTTGACAGGGCACTGGCTTCCATGTGGACGGCATTCCAGCCGATCGTGTCTTGGTCGAAGAAGACCGTGATCGCCTACGAAGCGCTCATGCGCACCACGGACCATGAACTGCGCTCGCCCTTGGAGATTCTGAAGACGGCCGAGGCGCTGGACGAAATGCCAACCTTGGGGCGCAAGATGCGTAGGCAAGTTGCGGACGTGTTGCGCGACCACCCGAACCTTCCTGGGGTATTCGTCAATCTGCACGTGCTTGATCTTGCAGACGACGATCTCTACTCGCCCGACGCGCCTCTTTCCGAATTTGCCCCGCGCATTCATCTCGAGATCACAGAGCGCATGGCGCTGGAGAGAATCCCTGATATCCGCGACCGCGTGGCGCATCTGCGTCGCTTGGGCTTTCGCATCGCGGTCGACGATTTGGGTGAGGGCTACTCGGGCCTGAATTGCTTCGCGCAGCTTGAACCCGACGTGGTCAAGGTCGACATGTCCCTCATCCGCGGGATCGACACCACGCCGACCAAACGCAAGATGGTGCACGCGCTGGCTCGCCTGTGCCATGAGCTGGAAACGCCACTGGTGGCCGAGGGGGTCGAGACCGAGGCTGAGCGCAACATCCTGGTCGAGCTGGGCGCAGACCTTCTCCAGGGCTTCCTGTTCGCGAAACCTGGCTTCCCGTTCCCGATCCCGCGCCTCTAGCCCGGATCTTCTGACCCACCGGCCCGCGGATCGCGGGTGGCGGGCGCAAGGCGTGGGGAGGGCGAGTTCGTGTGCGGTGCGTATGGGCCAGCCTGCCTGCCAATAGACTCGTTTTGGTCGGAGAGCGTCGCGTTAGTGGGCCTGCGAATTGACTCTCGCGTGGGGCGTAAGCATAGCGCTGTTCCTGCGAAACTTCCTGTTGCTTCGCTGACACAGCGGACGTAAGAAGACTGCGTTTTTGCTAAGTTTTACCCCCCTGGAGGACCACGACATGGCTCGCAAGAAAGTCACGATTGACGGCAACGAAGCCGCTGCTTACGTGGCGCACAAGACCAACGAGGTTTGCGCCATCTACCCCATCACCCCCTCGTCGAACATGGGTGAGTGGGCCGATGAGTGGTCGGCCATGGGTCGCACCAACATCTGGGGCACGGTCCCGTCCGTCGTCGAGATGCAGAGCGAGGCGGGGGCTGCTGCCTCGACCCACGGGGCCCTCCAGTCCGGCGCGCTGAGCACCACCTTCACCGCCGCGCAGGGCCTCTTGCTCATGATCCCGACCATGTTCAAGGTCGCGGGCGAGTTGACCTCGACGGTCTGGCACGTCTCGGCGCGCACCGTGGCCACCCACGCTTTGTCGATCTTCGGCGACCACAGCGACGTGATGGCCGTGCGTTCGACTGGCTTCGGCCTCATCTGCACGGGCTCCGTGCAGGAGGTCATGGATATGGCCTTGATTGCGCAGGCCGCGACTCTGCAGGCGCGCGTGCCCTTCGTGCATTTCTTCGACGGCTTCCGCACGTCGCACGAGGTGCAGAAAATCGAGCAGCTCACCGACGACGACATCAAGGCGATGGTCACCGACGACCTGGTCAACGCGCATCGCGCGCGTGCCATGACGCCCGATCGGCCCATCTTGCGCGGCACCTCACAGAACCCTGACGTGTTCTTCCAGGCGCGCGAGGCGTGCAACAAGTACTACGACGCGGCCCCGGCCATCGTGCAGGCGCAGATGGACAAGTTCGCCAAGATCGTGGGTCGCGCCTACCACCTGTTCGATTACGTGGGCCCGGCGGATGCCGAGCGCGTGATCGTGGTCATGGGAACCGGGGCCGAGATCGTCCACGAGACCGTGGATCTGCTGGCCAAGAAGGGCGAGAAGGTCGGCCTGGTTAAGGTGCGCCTGTATCGTCCGTTCTCGATGGAGCACTTCGTGGCGGCGCTGCCGAAGACGGTCAAGGCCATTTCGGTCCTGGATCGCACGAAAGAGCCGGGCTGCGCTGGCGAGCCGATGTACCAGGACGCGATCACGGCACTGGCCGAGGCCCAGGTTGCCGGCACGCTTCCCTTCGCCATGCCCAAGGTGGTGGGCGGCCGCTACGGTCTGTCATCCAAGGAGTTCACGCCCGCCATGGTCAAGGCGGTGTTCGACGACCTGAAGAAGCCGGCGCCCAAGAATCACTTCACGGTAGGCATCAATGACGACGTGACCCACACCTCGCTTCCCGTGGACTACAGCTTCTCGACCGAGACCGACAGCGTGAAGCGCTGCCTGTTCTACGGACTCGGCTCGGATGGCACGGTGGGTGCCAACAAGAACTCGATCAAGATTATCGGCGACGAGCCCCGCTTCTACGCCCAGGGCTACTTCGTCTATGACTCGAAGAAAGCCGGCGCGGTCACCGTGTCGCACCTGCGCTTCGGGCCTGATGTGATTCGCTCCAGCTACCTCATCACCGAAGCGCAGTTCCTGGCCTGTCACCAGTGGTCGTTCCTCGAGCGCTACGACATGCTCCAGTACTGCCAGTCCGGCGGCGTGTTCCTGCTCAACAGCGTGTACGGCCCGGACGAGGTCTGGGACAAGCTGCCGCAGGAAGTGCAGAAGCAGATCATCGACAAGAAGCTGCGCTTCTTCGTGATCGATGCCTACAAGGTGGCCAAGGAAACCGGGATGGGGGCGCGTGTCAACACCATCATGCAGACCTGCTTCTTCAGCATCTCGGGCGTGTTGCCCGCGGAAGAGGCCATCGCCAAGATCAAGAAGACCATCCAGAAGACCTACGAGCGCAAGGGTCCCGAGGTGGTGCAGAAGAACTTCAACGCAGTGGATCAGACGGTGGCCAACCTGAAGCAGGTCAACTACCCGCAGAAGGTGTCGAGTAGCCTCAAGATGCCGCCCATCGTGGCCAAGGAGGCGCCCGAGTTCGTGCACAAGGTGACCGCGGAGATCATCGCCGGGCGCGGTGACAAGCTGCCGGTCAGCGTCTTCCCGGTCGACGGAACCTTCCCGACCGGCACTGCGCAGTGGGAGAAGCGCAACATCGCGCTGGAGATCCCAGTGTGGTATCCGGACCTTTGCATCCAGTGCAACAAGTGCACGCTGGTGTGCCCGCACGCCTCGATTCGCGCCAAGGTGTTCGACGCCAAGCTCCTGGAGAAGAAGCCGGCGACCTTTAAGGCCACCAAGTACAAGGGCAAGGAATACGGCGATGTGATGTACGCGCTGCAAAGCGCGCCCGAGGACTGCACCGGCTGCACCCTGTGCGTGGAGGTCTGTCCCGCCACTGACAAGAAGGACAAGAGCAAGAAGGCCATCATGATGGAGCCGCAGATTCCGCTGCGCGTCCAGGAACGTGACAACTACGCCTTCTTCCTCGACCTGCCCGAGGTGGACCGCCGCCTGGTCAAGGTCGACACGGTCAAGGGTTGCCAGTTCTTGCAGCCGCTCTTCGAGTATTCGGGGGCCTGCGCCGGCTGCGGCGAAACCCCGTACGTGAAGCTGCTGACCCAGCTCTTCGGCGATCGCGCCATCATCGGCAACGCTACCGGATGCTCGTCGATCTACGGCGGCAATTTGCCCACCACGCCCTATGCCCAGAACAAGGACGGTCGCGGCCCGGCCTGGAACAACTCGCTCTTCGAGGACACCGCCGAGTTTTCGCTCGGTTTCCGGGTGACCATCGACAAGCAGAACGACTACGCCAAGGTTCTCTTGAAGAAGTTGTCGGGTCAGTTGCCCGGTGAGCTGGTCAGTGGACTGATGGAGGCCAATCAGGCCGACGAGAAGGGC
>PMIX01000231.1:0-16225 GCA_003158395.1 Myxococcales bacterium
TGCTCTACTTCACCAACCAGACACTCAATGTTTTCACCCTGGGTGGCCTGGCCTTGGGCGTGGGACGATTGGTGGACGATTCGATCGTGGAGCTGGAGAACATCCACCGCCACCTTGCCATGGGCCAGAACCGGCGCGATGCCGTGCTGATGGCGGCGCAGGAAGTGGCCATGCCCATCCTGGTGTCGACCATCACTACCATCGTGGTGTTCTTCCCCGTCCTGTTCATGACCGGGATCGGGCGCTACCTGTTCATGCCGCTGGCCCTGACCATTGCCTTTGCCCTGCTCATGAGTTTCTGGGTGTCGCGGACCGTGACACCGCTGCTCTGTTTCTACTGGCTGAAAGAAGGTACCCAAGAAGACAAGGGCTTCGCCGCCAGGGTGACCGGCTGGTTCGACCGGGTCGATGCAGCCTACGGCCGCTCGCTTGAATGGGTGCTGCTGCATCGGCTGCTGACCGTGGTGGGAATCCTGCTGTTCTTCATCGGCAGCATGTTCGTCAAGCGCGGAATCGGCAGCGAGTTCTTCCCTGACAGCGACGAGTCGCAATTCAGCATCACTTACAAGACCCCCATCGGAACCCGGGTCGAGCGCACCGAACAGGCGACGGAGCGGCTGGAACATATCGTGCAGAAGGAGCTGGCACCCATAGGCAGCGGCGACAAGGCACAGCGGATCTACACCACGCTCCTATCGGACACCGGCTTGCCCCTGGGGCGCACCGCCATCTTCAGCCAGAACACCGGCACCCATTCGGGCAGTCTATCGGTCAACCTGGTGACCAGAGCCGACCGTCCGGTTTCCGACGTGTGGGCGGCCGAAAGGGTGCGCGCGGCGTTGCGCGATTCCATGCCCGGAACACAGTTGTACTTCTTCATCGGCGGCATCGTGAAGCGCATCCAGAACTTCGGGGCCACCGCACCCATCGATGTCGAGGTCTTGGGCTACGACCTCGACGATGGATCCAAATACGGAGTAAGCCTGTTAACGAAGATGCGCGGCCTGACGGACGCGCAGGGGCGGCCATTGCTGACGGATGTCCAGTCGTCGCGCGAAGAGAACAGCCCGGAGCTGGACGTGGTGGTGGATCGCCAGAAGGCGGGCATGCTGGGCGTTTCCGAGCAGGACGTGGCGCAGACCATCCTGATCAGCCTGCTGGGCAACACGCAAATCACCCCGGTTCCCTTCACCGATCCCAAGACCGGCAACGAGTACTACGTCAACGTGCGCATGGCAGATGCCCACCGTGAGCACGTGGCGGACCTGGGCGATATGTTCATGCGCACGCCCAGCGGCGGGATCGTGACGGTGGACACCCTGGCGCGCATCGAGCGCAACAGCGGTCCGGTCATGATCGACCGCAAGTACTTGCAGCGCATCGTGCACGTCACGGCCAACGTCGCGCCCACCTCGGACCTCGGCGCAACCAGCGCGGCGGTTCAGCGCGTGGTCGACAACACGCCGCCGCCCGAGGGCTTCTCCGCCACCCTGGGCGGCCAGACCCTGGAACAGCAAAAGGCATTTCGCGGCCTGATCTTCGCCGCCATCATGGCGCTGGCCCTGGTGTACATGGTGCTGGCCAGCCAGTTTAAGTCGCTCATCGACCCGCTGGTCATCATGTTCAGCGTGCCCCTAGGCGTATCAGGTGTGTTCATCATGCTGTACCTGACCGGCACCAAGCTGAGCGTGAACAGCTTCATGGGCATCATCATGATGGTGGGCATCGTGGTGTCGAACGGGGTTCTGCTGGTCGACTTCGCCAACGTGCTCCGCCGGCGGGGCAAGCCCTTGCACGAGGCCACCGTGCTGGCAGGCCGCACCCGTTTGCGGCCCATCATGATGACCACCATCGCCACCATCACCGCCCTTATTCCCATGGCGCTGGGTATCGGCGAAGGCAGCGAAACCAATCTGCCGCTGGCCCGCGCAGTCATCGGCGGCCTCATGGTGTCCACCGTCTTCACGCTCTTCCTGGTGCCCTCGTTGTACACGGTGTTCGATCGTTTCGCCAAGCGCGTCTCGCCCCACGACGAGGATCTTGGCAGCGGCCCGAAGGCGGCGGAGGATCCGGCCCATGCTTAGTTCCAGCTTGTCGGGAAGGTGCGGGCCGCCCGAAAGGCCGGCTCGCGGNNCGCTGGTCGCTCACGCTACCGCTACCGCTCACGCTGGCCGCCTTCCGCTGACCGGGATTCTCCCGACAAGCCTCAGTTGCAAGTGTCTGCGACTGGTTGTTTGTGCGGCTCTTCTGGCCGCTGCACAGACCGCTCGCGCTCAGGAAGCCAGCGAGCCCCCGCCTGTGCCCAAGCTTCAGGAAGCTGCGTCCGACGCGGGCGGCACCTATGAAAAGATCACGATGACGGAGGCAGTGCACCGCGCTCTCTTGCGCAACCCGAGCGCGCAGGTGGCTGCTTTGGAGATTGATCGCGCCGATGCGCTGCTAAAGGAAACACGCTCCGCCTCGCTGCCCTACCTTACCGCCAACGGCGGCTACACCCGCCTCGACAACTATCGCCGGTTGGGAACCAACACGATCGCGGCCAAGAACCAGCTTTCGGCCAACTTGACTTTGGCGGTTCCCTTGCTTGCGCCGCAGCGCTGGGTGCAGTGGTCTCAGGGCAAGGCGAACGTCAGCACGGCCGAGGCCAGTAATCGGGATGTCAGCCGAACCGTGGCTCTGGCCGTGGCGCGGGCCTATCTGGCCGTGGTCTCTCAGAAGCGCGTGGTCGAAATCAACGCTCGAGCCCTGGCCACTGATCATGCGCACTTCGACTACACGCACATTCGCCTAGTCGGCGGGGTTGGCAATCGCGTCGACGATGTCCGGGCCGCGCAGCAGGTTGCCTCAGATGAGGCGCAGCTTGAGACGAGCTACACCGGGCTGGCACGCGCGCGCGAGGCGCTGGCAGTGCTGGTTGGCGAGGCGCAACCCATGGACGTGTACGACGACGTTGCGCTGGCCAGTTCCAGCGCCGATCCCGAGGCAGCGATCGCGCAACGACAAGACATCGCGGCGGCCAAGGCTCGTGTGCGCCTGGCCGAGAAAGTCAAACGCGAGAGCTGGGCCGACTACACCCCGAGCCTGGTCGGTCAATTCATACCCTTCTACCAGAACCCACCGTCCATCAGCACACCGGAAACCGGCTGGCAAGCACTGGTCGTGCTCAGCTTTCCACTGGTGGAAGGCGGCCTGCGCCGAGGCCAATCCCAGGAGCGCGCAGCTTTGGTGGCCGAGGCGCGCAGCCAGTACGACGGCCTTTTGCGCCAGACCCGCTCCGATATTCGCGTGGCGGTCGAAGAGATCCGTCGCGCCGACCAGGCAATGAAGTCCGCGGCCAGTGCCGCCAGTTTGGGGCGGGAGGCGCTCGACCTGGCCAATCGAGCCTACCGGGCCGGCGCCACCACCAACCTCGAAGTCATCGATGCCGAGCGCCGGGCGCGCGACGCCGACACCGCTGCAGTTATCGCCGAAGACAACGTCCGCCAAGCACGACTCGATCTGCTGGCGGCCGCGGGACAGTTTCCGTAGTCCCCAACGGCGGCGGCCTCGGCTGGGGCGCGATCGTAGGATGGCTCACCCACGGGGCGCTGGTGAGCTCGCCCCGCGGGTTCAGCTACTGCACATCAACTGCGGCGTCGCGTGCGGGCTGAGCGAGCACCAGATTGATCACTTGCTGGAACGCCGAGAAGGGCTGGCTCCCCACGATCCAGTACCCGTCGATGTAGAACGATGGCGTGGCATACACGGCCCAAGAGGCCGCCAGGGCCTCGTCCTGGGCGACCTCGTCGGCGATCTCAGGGCTCGACCGATCGGCATCGAACTGCACGAGGTCGAGGCCGATGACCTGGGCGTACTGATCGAGATCCGCGTCCGACAGGGCCTGCTGATGAGCGAACATCTGGTCGTGCATCTCCCACGCCTGGCCCTGGCGGGCTGCGGCCAGGAAAGCCTCAGCCGCGCCCAGGGCATTTGCGTGAATACTCAGCGGCAGGTTCACGAAGACCAGCGCCACGTCATTGGGATACGTCGCCAGGACGCCTTTCACCGTGGGCTCGACTGCCCCGCAGGCCGGGCATTGAAAATCCCCGAACTCCACCAGAGTCACACGCGCCGAATCCGGTCCGCGCCGTGGGGAATGGGCCGGAACCTCGATCGGACCTGCGTCAACAGCCCGGGGTAAGTCAACGCGCACGCACCCAAGCGACACGGCCACCACGCCCATCAATCGCATGGAGCCGAAACACGTGGCCATGGAATTGGGTACTAGCAGGCAAAGCAGAGAGCAGCCACCCGCACGAGCTGTGATCCTTTGGCGCCTCCAGTCAGAAATCTGTTAGACCAGCTTGGCGAGCACGCTTTCCAGCGTGACGGGCCCGCGCACGTGCCGGGCGTCGCCGCCCTGGAAGCGCATGATCCCAGTGTCCAGGGCATGCGCCATCTCCTTGAACAGTCCGGCCATGTCCTCGGAGAACCCCGCCTGCGTCAACGTCGGGACTACGCCCTCCTCGGGCACGCGAATAGCCTCGACGGGCCGGCCGAGGAGCTTGGCCAGGATGCGCGCAGCGTCGGCGTAGCACGATTCCTGCAGCGCCTCGAGCTCAATGATCTCGTTGTGCATAGGCGGTTCCAAGAGTGCCTGGGCCGCGGTACGACCAATGTCCGCAGTGGCGATCATCGAGATGCGACGGTTCGGATCGAAAAGGCACGGCAGAACGCCCTGGCTGCGCGCCACGGGCACCAAGGATCCGATGTTCTCCATGAAGTAGGCCGCACGGATGAACGTCGCGCGGGTCGCGCGTAGACCAGCCAGCCGCCCCTCGCCCTCGTGTAGGAGTGCGACCGGCCCTGTGCCCTTCGCGTGCTGGGCACCAATTGAAGAGAGGAAGACCACGTGGGGCACGCGCGCACTGCCCAGCGCCTCAGACATGACCCCCAGAAAACGCCGGCTGCGGGCCACGAAGTCGGTCGACGTGAGGTCTGGGGGAACGAGCAGATAGGCACCCTTGACCCCTTGCAGGGCCCGGGTCAGCCCCGCCGCATCGTCAAGCGAAGCCACCGCCACCTCGGCCCCCTTATCTCGCCACGGTCGGCCCTTCTCGTCGCTGCGCACCAGGACGCGCACTGGTTGGCTCTTTTCCAGCAGCGCCGTCGCAGCCGCAGCGCCTGTGTTTCCAGATACGCCCGTTATCAGGTACATGGGATCCTCCTGTGTTCGGTCATTCCAGGTGAACATAGCCCTCGGCCAGGACCCGATCGCGCACGCCCTGGACCTGGACCACGCGCAAGACATACGTGTGCGAAGGCTCGAATCCGTCTTCGGGCGACAGCAAGAAGCGCATGCCTAGATCGCGCCCCGGATTCATGCTCACATTCCACAGAGCCTTTGGCTCCTTGCGCTCGATGCTCTCCCTGTCGGCGCTATCGAAGACACCAACGATGATCGGGCCCCGCTCCGATCGCGCCCTGAAACGGGCCACCATCTCCACCTGCCATGGTTGGTCAGGACCCGCCGTGCCCAGGCTTCCCTTCGCCGCGACCTGGGTGCCGCGCGCCAGAACCGTCACATCCGGCCGATCCTCCGAGACCTCTATGCCAACGATGGTTGCGCTGCCCCCCGGGGAAACGCAGACGGAGCCGAGCTGAGGACAGTCAAGCTTCTGGGCGCGAGAAACCAAGAAGACCTGGGGGGTCTCGTCTAGGACCTCAAAGCCGGGGACTTCCCAAGATTCCAGCATCGAAGGTATCTCGGCCTGTGCCAACGTCACCAGGATGACTTGAGCTAGCATGGAAAACCTCCCGCCCCGCTTTTCTTGCTGGGCCCTCAGCTACTCAGATGCCTGGAACGGGAAAGCGGTTCGTTGCCGGAACATCCGCAAACCTGCGTCAGTGGACGCATGAACGTCGGCGTGTTCGCCCCCTCGGCCCGCGACCGCGTGCGCCAGCCCCCCAACTGACCGGGATCTCCTAGAGCGCGATCCAATAGGGTGCTGGTTACCTATTCCACGCAGAAAGCACAGAGCCGCGTAACGGTCGCAAGCGCAGCGGGCGAGGTGGTTCATCGCGTCAGCTACCGGCCGTCGAGAACGCCGAGGGACAGGGGGCGGAGGGGATCTAACCCGTCCCTTTCTCATCCGGCTCTGTGGCCTCTGCGCTCTCCGTGAGAAACAGCTAACTTGATCCGCAGTCCACGCGATGCTGGTTAGCTCTTGTCCGGCGGACTGGCTTCCAACACCTTGGCGACTGTCTCTGCCAATGACTCCATCGTGTAGGGCTTCGCGAGCCAACCCAACCCCCGCTCGATCGCAGCCTGCACGCGGTCGTTGAGCGCGTGTCCGCTCGCCAGAAGAGCGCGCTGGCCAGGGAATAGTTGCCGAATCTGCTCGAAGATCTCAAGCCCATCGCGTTCTTCGAGCAGGCTCATGTCAAGGATGATTAGGTCGCACGGACTTTCGCCCGTGGCCGCGGCCCGTTCGAACCGCCGGTAGGCTTCCTCCCCGCTTTCCAGCGTTTCGACCTGGTATCCCAGGTGCTCGAGGACCCGTCGCCCGGTGCGCAAGAGAACCGGAGAATCGTCCACCAGCAGGATGGTAGGCCGACCCAGCGGCAGCGACGGCGAGGTAGGCGAAGCATCCGCCTGTTCCTCCGACGGGAGACAGGGAAAATACAGCGTGAAGGTCGTGCCTTGACCGCGTACGCTGGTGACGTCGACGAAGCCGCCATGCTCTTTTACCACGCCATGCACGATGGCGAGGCCAAGACCGGTGCCGCTCGATTCGCCCAAGGGTTTCGTGCTGTAGAAGGGCTCGAAGACCCGGCCCAGGTCTTCCTGCAGGATCCCCCTGCCGGTATCGCTGATCGAAAGGACCGCGTAATTGCCCGGTTCGATGCGTTCGAACCCAACGATAGCTTCGGCGAGTCGCCGCTCCCCGGCGTGGATTGTCAACTGTCCATCCCCCTCGATGGCTTCGACCCCATTGCGCATCAGATTGGAAATCGCGCGGACCAGATGTGCCTCTGACGCTTGCACCCCAAGCGGCTTCGGCGGCAGGTGGGCCGCGATTCTCACGCGGCGGCCTGTGTCGGAGGTGACCCACGCTGAGTTTTCGGCGATGCATCTCGAAACCACCGCACGCAGATCTAGATGTCCCTTGCTGACCCGGCCTTGCCGGCCCAGTGTCAACAAGTCCTTGATGGTCTGCGAAGCGCGCAGACTGGCGGCCTTGATGCTTCTCAAGTCGGCGCGCATCTCGCTGGCCCGCCCGTCGGGATCCAACTTCTCCAAGTCAGCCAGGAGAAGATCGGGAAGCGCAACGATGGGCCCGAGCGCGTTGTTGAGGTCGTGAGCAACGCCGCCCGCAAGAACACTGAGCGATTCCAGACGCTTGCGGGTTGCCACGCGTTCCAACTCATCCCGCTCGTGCAGGCGCGTTCTTTCCTGCAACTCTTGGTGAATCTGGATGCTCCGCAGCGCCACACTGAGCTGATCACGCAGAACCTGGTAGCCCTCAACTTCGGGCAAACGCTCGAACACGGCAATCCCCAGGCGCTGGGTTTCGAAGACCAGCGGGAATACCACCAGAGTGCTGCTGCGCGATTCCGGATGGCTGCCTGGTGGAAAGAGCTGTCGCGCAGGAAACGCAAACGGCAGAGGGGACTCGGGCCGGCCATCCAACATGCAGAGGACGGGCAGCAGCTCTTTCGCGCTGCCATCGGTGAATCGCGACAAGTATGCGGTTCGAATACCGGTGCCGGGGAGGGCTTTGAGCAGCAACCGCTCAAGTGATTCCCAGTCCCACGCGATGCCGACCTGCTCGCCCGTGACAAGGAGCTTGCCGTAGTTCTGGTCTATCGTCACACGGTGCTGGACTTGAATGGCCGCATCGGCCGTTGCGATCAAGGCGAATGCATCTGCCCACAACCGATCGGACTCTGGATCGACGAAATCACGCAACTCCTCGCGCAGCCATTCAACGGCGTCCTGAAGCGCCCGGCATTGCAGATAGTCTTCGCCGGCCTGGTCGAGAAGCCTTTCCAGGGCCTGAGCAAAGGACAGCGGTTGCCCGTTGAACTCGGCTTGTAGGGCTGCGACGAGAGCGTTCGCGGCGTGCTCGTGATCCATGCCAGCAGCCTGAAGGATAGGTGCGAGGCTTCTCGAAAAGTCGGCGCCATGGGCTTGCACATACTCCTGTGGGGAGGCGGACACGGTGGCGGAACCCGCTGCTTTCGTCCGATGCGGGCTTTGCCCGCAACCACATGACCGGCGGGCGATGAATTCGGCCGCGAGCAGGGTTCGCGGGGCGACCGGTTTGCCTTCCAACTGATCGAGGACGATCTGAATCGCCTTCTCGGCAATGAGGGCGAACGGCTGTGCCACGCTGGTCAAGGCTGGATTGCCCAAGCGGGACAGCGGCAGATCGTCAAAGCCCGTGACCCGAACGTCGCGGGGCACGTTGCGTCCCTGCTTGTGAAGAGCGGCGATTGCGCCCATGGCCATGTTGTCGTTGGCTGCCGCGACAGCGTCGAATTCGATTCCCCGCTTCAACAGCCCCTCGACGCCGTCGAATCCGTCGCCGGCCATGTAATGGCCGGCGACCACCAGAGCCGGGTCGAGGTCGATCTGGTGCCGCGCCAGCACCTCGCGATAGGCGAGAATCCGAGCTTCGGAGTCGACCTTGCCGGGTGCTCCCGCAAGAAAGGCCACGCGCCGGCAGTGATGCTCCTGTACGAGGTGCTCCAAGGCCGTGCGCATCCCCAAGCCGTCGTCCACTGTCAGGCTCGGAATGTCTGGGATCTCAGCGCCGATGCTGCAGACGGGCATTGCGGAATAGCGGCGAACAAAGCGCGCAAGCCCCCCTGGACCGCAGAACCCGGACAATACCGAGGAGACAACGATGACCCCGTCAGCGCGTTCGGGGCCGACCAGCTCGAAGATCGCGTTGTGCGCGGCACACCCCAGACTGGGTTCCTCGAGCCCCCGCCCGAAGACCATGAGCAAGTTCAGATCGAGCGTCGCGGCCCGGTTGGAGAGCTCCTTCTGGATTTGCGAGGCGTATCCGCCTCCGAAAAGGTCCATGTAGTCGAGCAGCACCGCAATCGTCGTGCGGCGGCGCGGGTGGTGGATGGCGGGTGAATCCAAGATAGGCGGTCTCCCTAGGGCGCAACGGCGCCGGGCCTGGTGGGCGCACGTTGGCTCTCTTGAAATACGGCTGAAAAGCCGAATTCTTGAGTCGTCAGAATGACCGACTTGAAGTGTTTCAGGCGGCGAACCCGCCAGGTCCGAGGTATGATCTGGCGATGAGGAACCTGGCCAGCGCTCTCTTAAGCCTGGCGCTGCTGGGGAGCGGGGGTCTTGCGCCGGCTGAAGGAGCGAATCTGCCTCCCGTGTCATCACCTGGGGTTCCGGAGGTTGTGTACACTCCGATGCTTCCTGCGCCAGCGGTTCGACCTGCTCCGCGCACTCCGACACCTTCCGCGCCGGCGAATCTCCCGGCGGCGGCGGATCGACCCGCGTCGGTTGTATACACTCCGATGCCTTCTAGGCTAGTGGTTCGACCAACGCCAGCTGTGGACACTCCCACGGTTTCTCTGCCAGCGAATCGACCAGCACCGGTTGTCAACACGCCGATCGGTTCTCCGCCCGCCGCCCGGCCAGGGCCGGTTGTGTACGCTCCAATCGTTTCTCCGCCCGCCAACCAGCCCGCACCGATTGCTTTCGCCCCGCCAAGCGCACGCGCGGAAGCGGCAACCGCTGCGCGTGATGATGTCGCTGTCGCGGAGACAGCAACCCTTGCGCCCGCCGCGCCCGCATCACCGCGCTTGTTTGGCCTCGCGACCGACGTCGGTCTGCCTGACGGGGCTAACCTCGGTTTGGTCCTTCGTCCGGCTGCTTGGGTCCGCCTGCATGGCGCAGTCGGCACCAACTCGGCCAGCTTGGGCTTCCGCGGCGGAGCCACTGCCATCCCGCACTGGTTCTGGCATTTCGGACCTTCGGTCACTGTAGAAGCCGGTTACTGCCGGGTAGGGGACGTCAACAGTGTTCTTCGCACGTTCTTCCAGATCCCTTCTTGGATGACGGACTACGCGCAGCAGGCTGGCTACACCTACTACAATGTCCATCTTGGGCTCGAGTTCGGTCGGGGCAATGTCACGGGCTTCCTGCACGCCGGTGGCAGCTACGTGGACGGCACCGTGCGCACGCCCAAGCCCGTCACCATTGCTACCGGGACCACCGGTTCCTCGATCGATCCTGCGGAGCTGATCTTGGCCCAGGACGCAAAGATCCGGGTGTTCACGATGTCAGCCAAGGCGGGACTCATCGTGTTCTTCGGAGGTCCATGATAATTCAGCCGCACCCTGCCCTGACCGCGTTCGCCGGCGCGCTGGCCTTTGGCTGCACCCCCCTGGTAGAAATCGATGCGCCTGACATCGAGATCACCCAGCCCAACCTGCAGTTTCCTGCGGCCCCGGCCGGTGCCGTGGCGGGTACACAGGCCATTGGTTCCTTCAAGCTCAGCACTGCCAAGCTCGGTGCGACCAACAATCCTGATGCCGGGACACTCAAGCACATCGAGCGCTTGCTGATCACCCAGGTCGTCCTCAGGGCCAACACGGGCATCGAGGACTTTTCCTTCCTCGACCAGCTGACTGTGAACGCCGCGAACGTCGCTCTTGCCACCGAGTCGAGCCCCGGCCGGCCCGTAGTCCAGATCGTCGACTACGAGGCACCCTATGGAGTGCCGATCGGGGCTGTGTTGTCGCTACCCCTGTCCCCGCCGGTCGACATGCTGCCGGTCTGGGGACGCACTTCACTCTACCTGACCGTCACCGCGACCGGCAATCTCCCGAAAGTTGCGTGGTCGGCCGACGTTGTGTTCTCCCTGTCACTCAAGATGACTCAATAGCCAGACCTCACCTTGACACCTTCAACGCCGTCCCGTAAGTAGAGGCGATGGCTTGGGCGATTGATAGCGGACGTGCGCGGCGCGCTGGCATGCGCTCCACGAGCACCCTGCTGTTGGCTGCCCAGCTTGCAACCCTGGGCCACCTGTCGATCGTGCGACACACGATCTGTCGCGAACATGGTGAGGCGATTCACTCGGGATCGCCCGGCGGAGCTCAGGCGCTGCGTCCGACCCATCAGGTTGCGCCAGCCGATCCAGCGCTTGCCGGCGGCGGCCAACCAGCCGCGCACTCCCACGACCACTGTCTGGCCCAGGCGAAGACGCGCGAACGGTTCGCCTTGTTGCCGGCTTTGGACTCAATGCCCGGCCCGGTGCTCGCCGCCGCAACACTGCCTTCGCTGTCAGCCGTCGGTACGGCACCAGCCGTGGCCGTGCTCCTGCTCGCGCCCAAGACCTCGCCTCCCTGGGCGTAGTCCAAGCAAGGCGCCAGGGGCGCACAGGGAAGGCCGGGTATCGGGAGCGTCCCGCCTTCCTCGCTTTCATCGCGACGTTCCCCTTCCTGCGAACCGACGGAGGACGAGTGATGAATTCGCTTGCTCTGACCACAGCCCTGCTACTAGCACAACCGGCCGAGGGCCCAGTCCCCGCGCCGACTGCGGCCGACATCCCGGCACCCGCCGGGGCGGCGGCCGCGCCCGAAACGAAAACCGCCCCTTCCTGCGACGCCCTTCTTCGGCGCATCGAGGCGCTGGAAAAGGCGGCGGAAGAGCGTGCTCCCCCACCCGCGCCACGGTCAACCGCGGGAGTATTCACTCAGAATCGCTTCAACCCCGATCTTTCCATCATTGCCGACTTCGCCGCAGTCGGCACGAATGTCAGCGACAAGACCGCCCAGAGCCTGGCTGTCCCGGGATTCATTGACCAATCGGACCGGACTGGAAAGTTGCGCGGGATCAACTTCAACTACCTCGAGTTGGCCTTCGCCTCGTCAGTGGACCCGTACTTTGACTTCTTCGGCGTGGTCACATTCGCACCTGAGGGCTTTGACGTCGAGGAGGCCTTCGTCGACACCCGCCAACTCCCGTTCGGCTTTCAGCTTCGCCTCGGGAAGTTCCTTTCGGCCTTCGGACGACTCAATGGAATGCACCAGCACTTTTGGGACTTCTACGACCAACCTCTCGTCTACGAGGCCTTCATGGGTGCNNGTCTCCGATGAATCACGGACCTTCAACGCCGTTGGCTACAACCTGACCGCCGCAAACGGGACGGTACTCTCGTCCACCGCTCCCTTCGTCCCGGCCTTGTACGTCGGCTCGCTCAAGACCTCGTTCGATTTCGGGGACAACGTTTTTCTCCTGGGTGCGTCAGTGATGTACGGCCATTCGACCCAGACGTCGACCGACATGGCCTTCAGCGCTCCTGGCACCGTCTTGTACAACGGCGAGCTGACCTACAAGTACCTCATCAGTTCCTACCGAAGCATCACCTGGCAAAGCGAGTACCTGGGACGCGTGTCATCCGGGGATCTCGCGCTGGCCTCGGACGGGCTCGTCCACCACCAATCCAAGAACCAGGGTGGCTTCTACACCCAGATCATCTGGCGATTCGACCAGCCGGGCCGGTGGAGGGTGGGGGAGCGCTTCGACCTGCTCGCCCAGAATTCCCTCACTATTGATGGCGCGGGGCAGCCGCTGGACAACATGCTCCAGCGCTACACCACCATGCTCGAGTTCAGCCCCACGGAATTCTCCAGATTCCGACTTCAGTATGCCTACGACAGGTCTCGCTCCCTAGACGGGGTGCAGAAGGATGTCCACGAAGTCTTGCTCCAGATGAACATTGCCGTCGGCCCCCACGGGGCTCATTCATTCTAGAAACCACCACGCGGCCGTCTTAACAGGAGAAGCTCAATGAAGTTCATGATGACAAACCTTCTGACCGCAACAGCGATCAGCTTCGCACTCGCTGTCCCCGCACAAGCCAAGACCAAGGTCGTGGTCACCTATCCGTACATCGCGTCTCTGGTAGGGGAAGTCGCAAAGGGCCGAGTCGATGTGACCACCCTGGCCAAGGGTGATGAAGATCCGCACTTCGTGGTGCCGCGACCCTCCTTCATCGGCAAGCTTCGCCAAGCGGACCTTATCATCATCAATGGTGCCTCGCTGGAGATCGGGTTCGTGCCGCCGCTCATCCGGCAAGCCAACAACCCGAAGATCATGCCGGGAGCCGAAGGCTTCGTCGATCTGTCCCAGTCCGTTAACCTGATCGAGAAGCCCGACAAGGTGAGCCGCTCGGAGGGCGACATCCATCCAGAAGGAAACCCGCACTTCATCACCGACTGGCACAATGTACCTGGGGTGGCGCGGGCTATCGCCGATGCGCTTGCGCGCGCCGACCGTGGCGGTGCCAACGCGTACCAGAAGAACCTCGACGCATTCCTGGCGCGGTGGAAGGCGCGGTCCGACGCGTGGGACAAGCAGGCCGAACCGCTCCGAGGTAAAGCGATCATCCAATACCACCGCCTGTTCGACTACTTCGCCCTGCGAACGGGAATGAAGATTGTCGGCGAGCTGGAGCCGAAGCCCGGCATTCCTCCCACCAGCCGGCACCTGGAAGAGCTGATCGAGGTGAATGCGGCCGGCACGGTCTACATGGTCGTGACCGATCCGTATCACGAAAAGAAGTCCCCTGAAGGTGTGGCAAAGAAGCTGTCGGTCCCGTGGGCCGTGCTGCCACAAGATGTCGGAGCGGTTGCGGCTGCCAAGGACATTTTCGGCCTGTACGACACCCTTCTGGCGAGTGTCCTCAAATGATCGATATCCTCGTCAGTGCATTCCTTCTTTCGGTCGTGCTTCTCGGCATCCATTCTTACTATGGGCTGCACATCATCGAGCGCGGCATCATCTTTACTGACCTTGGAATTGGGCAGATGGCGGCCTTTGGCGCCGCGATCTCCATCCTGGCTTTCGACGGCAAGTACATGTATTCGGTGTCGCTCGCCTTCTCACTCGCGGGCGCCTTCCTGATTGCTCTGTCGACCAAACGAACGCAGAACCATGAGGCATTCATCGGGCTCCTCTACGCCTTCGGAATGAGCGCCGCCGTCATTGCCCTGTCGCGGGCGCCCCGCGGGGCGGAGGAGATGCAACACCTGGTCGCCGCCGACATCCTCTTCGTGCCGATGAGAGAGGTGCTCAAGACGGCGGTCCTCTACTCGGTCATTGGGGCTGCACTTTGGGTTGGGATGGGGCGACTGCGGGGCACGTTGAAAGAGATGGTGTTCTTCGGCACGTTTTCGCTCACCGTCACAAGCTCCGTCAATCTCGCGGGGGTTCTCGTGGTGTTCGCCATCCTGGTTGCTCCTGCCTTCATCGTATCGAGCATGAACCGCTCGTTCAGAGCGAAACTGCTGCTCGCGTGGGGCCTCGGGACAGTGCTCAACCTCATCGCCATCATTGCCTCGTACTTTCTCGACCTTCCCACCGGGCACACCGTCGTGGCGCTCTATGCGCTCAGCGGGATCGCCTTCACCCTCGCCCGCGGCGCAGGAAGAACGGATTCCGGGAACCGCGCGAAGTTGGTGTCTCGATGATTCGAGCAGGAGCCGTCTACCCTTCGGACTGCTTCACCTGGTGCGGCCGCATGGTGAAATAGGGATTCTTCACGGCTTGGCCGCCGCGGCCTCCTTTTGTGCGGTCCGGCGCGCGCGCCGCTCCTCCCGGAGACGCAGCCTCTTCGACCGCATGGCCACGTCGTGTGCCACGTTGTCCTTGGGTGGGATCACCAGCTCGGGTCCCAGGATGGGAGCCGGATTCACGATATGGCCGTTGACGTAGACCTGCAGGTGCAGATGGCTGGAGGCATGCTTGGTCCCCGAACGGCCAACAGCCCCCAACCGGTCACCGGCCTTCACGCGGTCGTCGACGTGCACGCGGTACTTGGCCAGGTGCATGTAGCAGGACAGGATCCCTACCTCGTGGCGGACACACACGAAGAGGCCACCGGGGCCCATCTCGGGCCGCGGCGTCCGCGCCAGTTCCTGGGCCGGCACCTGCATGGCCGCCACCCGCCCCGGCATATCGAAGCCCGCGAACGCCACCACGCCGTCCGCCAAGCTGAGCACCGGCTCGCCCACATTGGCGTCGATGTCCAGGCCGCGGTGGGCGCGCGCACCCTGGTCGCGGTCCTCGCCAGGACCGCTGGGCGCCACGCGCGGCGCGCCCTCAAGCGGCGAGACCACGGAAATTCCCAACGGCGACAGATGCGGCACCGGCTGCGTACCCAGGTAGTGCTCGAGGAGCCGCCGCCGGGCAATGAAAGCCCGATCCTCGCCGACTGTGCCGCGCACCACATCCCCCCAGCCAAAGTGAGCGACCGCAGTACGATGGGGCACTGAGGCGGGAAAAGCCTGGTCAATGTCCGGATGTTGGTCCTGCCACATGCCGAGCACGGCCGCCCCCACTCGCAGGTTGTGGCGCACTTGTTTCAGGAGCCCCAGATAGAGGGCCCCCCGCGGCAGGGGCCGCGTCTTCTCCGTCCACACCTCACCGGCCCGCACTTGATAGACCAGGTTGGAGCCGTGCACGTTGGCGGCAACCATGTGCGGCTGGATCTGCAGCAGCCCGATCCCGAACCGTGTGTGCAGCTCTGGCTTGCAGCGGCTGTCCCTATAGACCAGGGCGCCGAGGAGGAACGGATCCACGCTCGCCTCAGCAGCGGCCTCGCGTACGCTGTCGCCCAAACGGCCTACGGCGCCCGTCGGGGCCCAGCCCTGGCACAACGCAGCCAGCGCCATGCGGAAGCGGGCCGGATCCAGCGGACCGGGCGGGGACTCGGGCTCGGCAGGCCAGCGCCGGATGTCCTTCAATTCGTGCCCGCTAGGTCGCAATTCTTCTCCGTTGTGACGCTCTCGTGCGGGCCACGGTGTGTCGGGCGTCACGGCCAGGACACGCGCCGCAAACAAGGCGGCTGCGCAGAAGACCGAAAGCCTGAAGCTGATCACACAATGATCATAATAGCCGGCCCTGGCAGATCCTTTTTTTTTCGCCACAGCAGGCGCGGATCGTGGACGCGACGATCAACGCTGTTGAAGCCCGGTCGACCTCCGGCTAGGCTGGCCTACGCGTGGGGCGGTGGCGCGCCGGGACGCGAGACTGCAATAGCATGGGCAAGCCCCGCTTTGAACCCTGGAGGGACCGATGCGCAGAATGGCCCGCTTCCTGGTCGTCTTTCTTGCCGGCGTGGCCCTGCTGGCCTACCTAGCCTCGGGCGCGGTCCAGAGGACCACGCGCCGGTGGTTCGAAGCTGACATCGCCCAGCGCATG
>PMIX01000231.1:16259-18926 GCA_003158395.1 Myxococcales bacterium
GCGGCGCCCGGCCTGGTCTGGGGAACCAACTGGTCTTTACCGGGCGGCGACGTGTACCTCAGCGTCGTGCCGGTCCTGCGCGACGGGGCGTCGCTGGGCCTGTTGCTGCTGGTGCACGATCTATCTTTCATCGACAGACGAGACGCGCGCCTACGCGAGCTTCTGCTCATGGTGTTCGCCGGCCTCGCTCTCTGCGCCTCACTGGTCACGGTGATCGCCGCCCGACTGTCGTGGCGCGGTTTCCGCAAGGAACTGCGCCGCTTCATCCTGGGGGAGTCGCGGCGCAAGGAGTTTCTGCCCATCGTGGCTGACGTGCGTGAGCTGGTCGAGCGCATCGCCGCCGAGCGCGAGATGGACGGGCCGTCCAGCGCGTGGAACCCTCAACATCTCAAGCAGGCGCTGGTGCGCCACTTCCCCGGCGAGAAGGTGATCGTGCTCGCCAATCGCGAGCCCTATATCCACGAACGCGGCAGCGATGGCGCGATTCAGGTTCGCCATCCCGCCAGCGGCCTGGTCGCGGCGGTCGAGCCCGCCTTGCGCGCCTGCTCGGGCGTGTGGATCGCCCATGGCAGTGGCTCCGCCGATCGCGCGGTGGTGGACAGCAAGGACCACGTGCGCGTGCCGCCGGGTGAAGAATCGTACATCTTGCGCCGGGTGTGGCTGTCCGAGCAGGAGGAACGCGGCTACTACTACGGCCTGGCCAACGAGGGCCTGTGGCCGCTATGCCACCTGGCCCACGCGCGGCCCATCTTCCGCGCCACCGACTGGGCCACCTACGAAGCTGTCAATCGCCGCTTCGCCGAGGCCGTGTGCGANNCTGGTGCCGCGCCTGGTGCGCGAGCGACGGCCGCGCGCCACCATCATCACCTTCTGGCACATCCCTTGGCCCAACGGCGAGCACTTCGGGATCTGCCCTTGGCGCGCCCAGATCCTGCAGGGCATGCTCGGCAGCAGCATCATGGGCTTCCACACGCGCCAGCACTGCAACAACTTTCTCGATTCGGTGGATCGCTACCTGGAGGCGCGCATCGATCGGGAACAGAACGCGGTGGTGCAACACGGACGCGCGACCCTGGTGCGGCCCTACCCCATTTCCATCGAGTGGCCCAGCCGTTGGGTCGCGACCGCGCCGCCGGTGGCCGAGTGTCGCAGCGGGGTACGCAAGGAGCTGGGTCTGCGCGACGATGCCCTGCTCGGCCTGGGGGTGGATCGGCTCGACTACACCAAGGGCATCGAGGAACGCCTGCTGGCCGTGGAGCGCTTCCTGGAACGCTTCCCCACCTTTGCCGGCCGCTTCAGCTTCGTGCAGATGGCGGCGCCCAGCCGCACCCTGATCGAGCGCTACCGCCAGCTCGACGAGACCGTCGAGCGAACCGCGGCGCGTATCAACCAGCGCTTCGGCGAGGGTGCCTACCAGCCCATCATCCTCCTGCGTGCCCACCACGAGCCGCCCCAGGTCTTCCGCTACTACCGCGCCGCCGACCTGTGCTACGTCAGCAGCCTGCACGACGGCATGAACCTGGTGGCCAAGGAATTTGCGGCTGCCCGCGACGACGAGCGCGGCGTCCTGCTGTTGAGCCAGTTCACCGGAGCCGCGCGCGAGATGTCGGAGGCGCTGGTGGTCAATCCCTACGACCTGGAAGAAGCCAGCGCCGCCATCGCGCGGGCGCTGGCCATGCCCCCCGACGAGCAGCGTGAGCGCATGCACGCCATGCGCTCCTTCCTGGCCGAGTTCAACGTGTACCGCTGGGCCGGCCGCATGCTGATGGACGCGGCCCGTCTGCGCCGCAAAGGAAGCATCTTAAGCCGCGGCAGCGACGAAGTTACGACCCTGCCCGGCCTTGTGAAATGAAGTCGCTCCTCGCGCCGCAAAATCGTTCGGTGCTGCGCCGTCTGGTCCGCGGCCGAGTGCTCTTGGCCTTTGACTTCGACGGCACCCTGGCGCCCATCGTGGCCGATCCGCCAGCCGCCCGTCTGCGTCCGCGCACCCGCCGCTTGTTGGCGGAGGTGGCGCGGAAGTATCCTTGCGTGGTGATTTCCGGCCGCAGCCGCGCCGATGTGGCCCGCCGCTTGACCGGAATTCCATTGCGGCAGGTGTTCGGCAACCACGGCATCGAGCCGTCACCCATCTTGCCCGCAGCCCGCCGTGCGGTCCGAGGTTGGCTGGCCAGGGTGAAGCCAAGACTTGAGGGCGTAGCCGGGATCGTTTTCGAAAACAAAGGCGCGAGCCTGGCCATCCACTATCGCAAGTCACGCAATCGGCCCGTCGCCTTAAGGGCCATTTTGGCTGCCACTGCTGATCTGACTGAAGCGCGCGCGATCGAGGGGATTCTGGTGGTGGATCTATTGCCGGTGGGTGCGCCCAATAAAGCCACTGCTCTGCAAGCAGAATTGCGCCGCTTGGGCTGTGAGGCCGCTTTGTACTTGGGTGACGACCAGACCGACGAGGATGTGTTCGCGCTCACCCGGCGCCTGCCCTTGCTAGCTGTGCGGGTCGGGCGAAGAGCGCGCAGCCTGGCGCCGTACTATTTGGGCGGTCAGGGCGACGTGGATGCGCTGTTGGCCGCGTTGCTGGATACCGGACCAGAGTCACCAGGACGAGAGTAGAATTGTCGGCGTGCAGAAGCATGCCGGCATCCGTTTCTTGGGCATGCCACCGTGCTGATT
>PMIX01000336.1 GCA_003158395.1 Myxococcales bacterium
AGAGAAAAAGGCACGCGGTGGTGCTGGAGCTGCGAATAAACCTCATCCGCGGCCCGTCGCACTACCAGTGACCTTCCGGTCTTCGTCAAGGCCGGACTCGAAAAAGAACTAACCAAACCCGAGACGGCCGCCATGCAACTTCAAAGAATTCGTGCACTTAGGGGACCCAATATCTGGAGTCGTCGTACCGCGCTCGAGGTGACAGTCGATCTCGGCCCGGCCAAGGCGGCCGTGGCCGAAATCCCGGGGTTCGAGACGCGCCTGCGCGGCCTTCTCCCTGACCTGTTCTCAGGGGCGCAATGGGCAGATGCCGACCTCACCGGCGCGACAGCCGAGAGCGCCACCCTGGCGCATGTATTGGAGCGCGTGGTGATGGCCTTGCAGAAAGAGGCGCGGGTGCCGGTGTCCTTCAGCAAGACCACCACGACGAACGAAGCGGGCGTGTTCAAGGTCGTGGTCGAATATCGCGAAGAGGATGTCGCACGTGCGGCGGTGGAAGCAGCGGTCCAAGTCATCGACGCCCTGCTAGCTCAGCAGATCTTTGACGTGCATGCCGCGGCCAAGAGACTGCGTTCTCTCGATGAAGATCTGCGTCTCGGTCCCAGCACCGGGGCCATCGTGCGGGCAGCGGAGGCAAGAGGGGTTCCCACGCGCCGGCTCAATCAGGGCAGTCTTGTCCAACTGGGCTGGGGCTCGCGCCAGCGACGCATTTTGGCGGCTGAGACCGATCGCACCAGCGCGATCGGCGAGTCTATCGCTCAGGACAAGGAGCTGACCAAGCTCCTGCTTCGGTCGGTCGGTGTGCCCGTGCCGGCAGGCGGCCCGGTCAAGGATGCCGAAGAGGCCTGGGAGCTGGCCCAGGAGGTCGGCCTTCCGGTTGTGCTCAAGCCTCAGCACGGAAACCAGGGCCGCGGCGTGGCCGTCAACCTGAGCACGCGCGAGCAGGTTGTGGCTGCCTTCCAGGCCGCGCGGGCCGAGGGCTCGTCGGTGCTGGTGGAACGCTTTGCCCAGGGCTCTGACCACCGACTGCTGGTGGTGGGCAACCGCATGATTGCGGCGGCTCGCCGGGATCCGCCCTGCGTGCACGGCGACGGCAAGTCCACCATCGCCGAGCTGGTGGAAGCCGTGAATTCTGACCCACGCCGGGGCGAGGACCATTCCACCTCGCTTAGCAAGATGCGCCTCGATGCGATCGGCCTCGCCGTCCTCGCAGGCCAAGGCTGCACGCCTGATTCGATCCCAGCGGCGGGCACGCGGATCTTCTTGCGCCAGAACGGCAACTTGAGCACGGGCGGCTCTGCCACCGATGTGACCGACCGTGTGCACCCCGAAAACGCCGCACGCGCGGTGGACGCGGCTCGTGTGATCGGGCTGGACGTCGCTGGCGTGGACGTGATCTGCCGCGACATCAGCCGGCCCCTGGAAGAGCAGGGCGGGATTGTCGTCGAAGTCAATGCCGCGCCCGGGCTGCGCATGCACCTGGATCCGTCGGTGGGCAAGCCGCGGTCGGTGGGCGAGGCCATCGTGTCCACCATGTTTCCGCCGGGCGAGAATGGGCGCATCCCGGTGGTTGCGGTGGCCGGAACCAACGGCAAGACCACCACTGTGCGCATGGTCGGGCAAATCCTGAAGGCATCCGGACGACACGTGGGCCTGGCCTGCACCGACGGCATCTACATCGACGACCGGCGCATCGATACCGACGATTGCAGCGGGCCGCGCAGCGCTCGCGCTGTGTTGTTCAACCCGCGGGTGGACGCGGCCGTGCTCGAAACCGCGCGTGGGGGCATCCTGCGCGAGGGCCTGGGTTTCGACATGTGCGACGTGGCCATCGTGACCAATATCGGCGAGGGCGACCACCTGGGCCTGGCAGGGATCGAGACCACGGAGCAATTGGCCGAGGTCAAGCGTACCTTGGTGGAGAACGTGGCGCCCACGGGCGCGGCCGTGCTCAACGCCGCGGACTCCATGACCGTGGCCATGGCGCCCTACTGTCCTGGATCGGTGATCTTCTTTGCCCGCGATCCGAAACACCCGCTCATCGTCGCACACCGCGCACGCGGCGGTCGTGCTGTGGTGGTGCGTGACGGGACGGTGGTGCTGGCCGAAGGCAACCGGGAGCAGCGCGTCGCCAGCTTGGGCGCAGTGCCCCTGACCCGCGACGGCAAGATCGGCTTCCAGGTCGACAACGTGCTGGCGGCCACTGCTGCGTGTTGGTCGCTGGGCGTTCCCTGTGAGGTGATGCGGGCAGCTCTGGGTACTTTCACCAGCGACACCCGCAGCACGCCGGGGCGGTTCAACGTTCTGGAATACGAAGAGGCAACCATTGTGGTCGACTACGGGCACAACGCCGACGCTCTTGTGGCGCTCATCGACGCCATCGGCCGCATGCCACACGATCGGCGGCTGGTGGTGTACACCGCGGCCGGCGATCGGCGCGACGTGGACATCATTCGCCAGGCCGAGATCATCGGCAACGGCTTCGACCAGGTGATCATCTACGAGGATAAGTGCACGCGCGGCCGGCCCGATGGGGAGGTGGTGTCGCTCATGCACCGCGGGCTGGCGCGCAGCACGCGGGTGGCTGAGATCATCGAAACGCGGGGCGAGCAGCACGCAATCGAGACGGGGCTGCGCATGTTGTTGCCGGGGGACCTGATCCTGGTTCAGGTCGACCAGGTGGACCCGTCCCTGGCCTTCATCGAGCAGTTTGTCGCTGCCAACCGCATGCCCGCGGCGCCCGCCTCGCGCATGCAAGCGGCGGCGCCCACCGCGCCATCCGAGAAACGCGCTGTGGACCTCGGCCCGCAGGTTGCGTGACGGCTACTTGAAATTGTCCGTCACAAATCGCCAGTTGACCAGTCGCCAGAACGCTTCGACGTAGTTCGCCCGCGCGTTCCGGTAGTCGATGTAGTAGGCGTGCTCCCAAACGTCGCAGGTCAGGATGGCCTGCTGACCCTCCTTGAGAGGCGTGGCCGCATTGCTTGCCGGCCGAATACTGAGAGTCCCGTCCGCGCCCTTGATCAGCCAGGCCCAGCCCGAACCGAACAATGTGACCGCCGCGTTGGTGAACTTCTCCTTAAATGAGGCGAACCCACCGAAGCTCCCGGTGATGGCGTCGGCCAGAGGGCCACTCGGTTCACCGCCGCCCTGGGGCGACAAGCAGTTCCAGTAGAAGGTGTGGTTCCAGATCTGGGCCGCGTTGTTGAAGATCCCGCCCGAGGATCTCTTGATGATCTCCTCCAAAGGAAGATCGGCGAACTCGGTGCCAGGGATGAGCTTGTTCAGGTTGGCCACANNTACGGAAGTTCAGGCAGCTTGTGTTCCACGGTCCTCCTCCTTGCGTGACTAGGATGACACGAATGGCCGCAAAGTTACCTGGTCTTTCTGGAATTCGCGGTCGCGGGGTGCGGCGGCAGGTTCAAGGCGAGTGCGAGGGCGGCGGATATCTCAGGCTGGAACTGTCACGCCTGGGGCCGCTTGCTTCGGTCCAGGCTCGGGTGGGTCCGTAGATCCTCGGGACGGACCTCCCACAAGGGCGGTCGCGAATAGAACAGGAGTCGGCCGTCCTGATCGCCGCGGTCGAGGCACCGATGCGGGCAGCCGCCTCGGCAATGATGCTCGACGAAGTTCAGGGCCGCCGCAGCGGCCTCACCCGCGGCGTCCAGACGGTAGGCAGAGTCCACCACGCCCTTCTCCACCAGAAGGTTGCGCAGGCCGCTGACCAACCCGACGACCTCGTGCTCGGAAGGCTCGGCGTCGGCAACCCGTCCCTCCAGCGACTTCAGGAAGAAGCGGGCGAAGGCAAGTGCCGCTTGTTCGATCGATGCCAGCGACGAGCGCCGCGCGGAAGGCGCCGCACGGTTGGCCTCGTTGATGGCCTGGTAGATTTCCGTGGCCAGGTCCAACTCAGCCACTTCGCGCAGCGTGATACGCGTGGCTGCTTCCTCGATGCGATGCAGGAGCGAATCTCGACCCTCTTGTTCGTGTCCGCGCGTGCGTCGTGGCTCGGCCGCGGCGGCTTCTGCGGCGACGGCCAGCGAACGCATGGCCAAGTGAACGAGAAATTCGGAATCGCCGGCGGCTAGGTTGGCGGCCACCTGCAGGCAGAGCTTGGCTCGCTTTTCATCCCCGGCCGCGCGCAGTACCCGGGCCTGGTGGCGCAGCATCCGGCCGAGGCGCTCGCTTTCGCCGGTGGCCACCATGCGCTCGAGCAGGACCGGCATCACCTTGTCCAGGCGCCGGGCCATCTCGCTCTCCAGGCCGCGGCTGGTCTTGGCCCGGCTGGGGCGGCTGATGGCTGCCAGGGCTGGACGCATGACTTCCTCTCCGGGCTCCAGGTACCAGTACTCGAAGCCAGGACTGGTCAGCAGGCCGCGAAGCGCGTTCGCGTGCAGCTGTCTGCGTGCGGGCAGGGGCTCGGGGGCTGCGCACGCGCCGGCCAGCATCGGCTGCATGGCGCGCAACGCGGCCTCAATGTCCGGTTCCTCGTCCAAACGGCCCGGCCGCGCGCGGTCGCGCGCTTCTTGCAGGATGCTGAGGCCAACCTCAACCGGCAGATTGCCTGACAGGGGCGTCATCATTTCGCGCTCGCGCGCGATGAACTCTTCCGCCTCACGCTTGCTGGCCGGGGCGTGCACCAGGGCGTCGCGCACTCCATCCACCAGGCTAATGAGAAAGTGAGCCAAGGTGAAGGCAGGCGGCCGCGGGATCACGAAGGTCAAGGCGAAGCACGAATCCCCGTCCGAGCCCGTGGCGAAACAGGTCGCCTCTCGCCAGAGCGACTTGACCTCGCCCGAGAAACCCTGCGTGCGCAACGCCTCCAGCAAGCGCGTGGTCACGGTCGCCTCGTTCGCGTCCTTGGTTGTCGCCGCGAGCCCAGCCAAGAAGTCCGCTGCCTCCTGGCTGGGGTTGGCGCCGAGAAGGGCAATCAGTTCGCGGCGCCGTTCGGGGTCGTCCTCGACAGCGAGGAGGTGACCCAGCACCACGGTCACGCGGCCCGCGTCGGAGCCCGCCAGGTGCACAAGAGCCTGGGAGAAGCCACTGCGGTCCTGTGCCGGTGTGCTGCGGTAGGCGGCGCGAATGGCCTCGGCGGCAAAAGAATCGTCGCCTGCCTCGGAGACCATCTCGCGTACGGGAAGCTCCAGCAACACGCCCCGCTCGTCAGGGGAGAGCGTCGTGCTCGCGGCATATTCCTGGATGGCGGCAGCCGCAGCGGCACGCTGATGCAGCGGCGCCCCGGGGTCGAGCATGACGGGCACGAGCAGCGGCCCGCAGGGGAGCCCTGCCAGCCAGCCGAGCGCCTCGGCCACCAGGCGCGCACGCCGCCGGTCGCTCTTGCGCAGAGCGGCGGTCAGTACGAAGAGAGCGTTCTCGTCCAGGCGATCCTTCCATGGCGCCAACGCAGCGTGGAAGTGGTCCTTCTGCGGAAAGGGGCCCTCCTCGTAGGACGCAATGCGGGCCATCAGCTCGTCGGTGCGGATGGCAGACATGGGCCGCCACCATAGCACTGCCCAGAGCCTGATGGGCAGCTACAATCTCGCTACCACCGCCTCCAGCAATGCACCCATGCGCGCGGCGCCGTCGGCTGCTGCGCTGGTCACGTCCTCGTGCCGCAGCAGCGTGCTTAGGATGCCGGCAGCCGGGTTGGCCACCAGCGACAGGCCGAGAACCTTCAGGCCGGCGTGGCGCGCGGCGATGACTTCGTGGACGGTGGACATGCCCACCAGATCCGCGCCCAGGATGCGCAGCATCCGCACCTCTGCAGGCGTCTCGTAGGAGGGGCCGCACATGCCCGCGTAAACACCTTCACGCAAGGGCTTGCCACCGAGAGCTTGCGCCGCTTGTGCCGCCAGGACGCGCAGGGCAGGCGTGTAGGTGTCGGTCATGTCCACAAAGCGAGGCCCCAAACGCTCATCGTTGGCACCCGCCAAGGATGACAGGCCGGTCAGATTCAGGTGGTCGCGGATGCACACGATCTCTCCCACCGCCAGCCCTGGCTCAATGCCCCCGGCCACGTTGGTCACCACGACGGTCCCTACTCCCAGCGCTGCGGCCACTCGCACGCCAAAACCAATCTCCGCCGGCGCATACCCCTCGTAGGCGTGCACCCGGCCACACAGGACAAGCGCGTTCTTGCCAGCCATCCTGCCAAAGAGGAGTCGGCCTGGATGGCCCGCCACCGTGGTCTCGGGAAAGCATGGGAGCTGGGCATAATCGATGGAGCGCAGGTCAGCCAGCGGCGCAGAAGCCGCGGTCAGGCCCGAGCCAAGGACGATGGCCACCTGGGCGCCGGTAGCGCCCAGGTGCTGGCGGACCGCCTCCGCAGCCACCAGCACGCGATCATGAAGGCTGGCAGATAGTTTCATTGTGGGGGCGGAGTCTACCAGCCGGCGCGTGTCGGCGTGAGGGTTGCGCACGAAAGCAGGAAAGCCGCGCGTGGGCGCGCGGCGTGGTGCCGCGGCTGCGACAACGGCGGCAATTGGCTGCTGTTGGCTACCGACAGCGGCGGATTTCACGCGGCATCGACGCGCCTCTCACCGCGACAGCGTAGATTGCGTCACGGCGCCGAGACCGCGCGAGCATTCAGCGGCGTGGTGGTTGGGCGAGAAGGGGCGCAAGGCGTTATGCGCAAGAACCGAGGCTAACCTCAGATATTCTTTTCCCATCTCAGGCGGTTCTGCTATGGAATACGCGAACACCAACCAAGAGGGTGACATGAACGCAAAGAATAGTTCGATCGTTAGGGCCAGTCTTGCTTTGACTTCACTGGTCGCATGTGGCGCTTTCGCGATTTTCGGAACCTCCTGCGCGGGCAGTGATAAGGATACCAACGGAACCGGCGGAACCGGCGGCGGTGGCCAGGGTGGGGCCAGCACGTCGACCGACCCCGGCTCCTGCACGGTGTCTGCGAGCGACACCACGATTTCGGACATGGAAGAAACGACCAAAACCGGCACATCCTTCTTCCACTCGGGCTGCATGGTCGGCGCGTGGTACGCGACCGGTGATGGCAGCGGGACGCTCTCGCCTGCTCAAGGCAGTGCTTTCACGTATGACTGCGGCACCGGCGACGCTCACGGCGGCAACTGCTGCGCCAAGGTGACGGCCACGAATTTCCAGCCGAATGCCACTGCGACGACCTACACGGACTGGGGCTGGGAAGAGGGCCTCGGCCTCGACTCGCCGAGCGCGACCGAGGCCCACGGTACCAACGCCAGCGCGAAGAACGGAATCACGTTCTGGGCCAAGGGCGATTCGGCCAGGTCGGTGGTCGTCGAGCTGGGCACCGTGTGCACAGTTCCAAGTACTCGGCCAGGGGGCGCCTGCGTGCCGACCGCTAGTGTTCAGTGCGATATTGGATTCGCCAACACGATCAACGTGACGACGTCGTGGCAGCAGTTCAACATCGCATGGGCTAGTTTCGTTCAGCCCAGTTGGTCGGGCTATACGGTGTGCACCGACAAGCAGAATGCAATAGTGACCATCAACTTCAAGAACGACAGCAGCGGCAGTGGAACCAGCGGCTGGGCCGGCCAGTTGAACGGCTCGATCTACGTCGACGACCTGGCGTTCATGTAGAGCTACCATCCGCATTCGGCTAGCGACGCGTACGGCCTATAGGGACACCTCCTACTCGCTACGTTTCCAGCTGATTCGCATGGCCGGTCCTTTGGGATCGGCCATTGCTTTATGTGCCTAGAAGCCGCGCAGCCAGCCATCGCGCATCCGCCTTCGGGCTGGTGACGCGCCGGGATTGATGGCAAAGGTCCACTTGCGTTCGGGCGTGCGTACCAGGCGCAGGCTAGTCGTGCGCAGGATCTCCTGGCGGAAGAAAGCGATCGTCACGGCCTTGCCGAGAGCGCAGTCGGCCAAACGCCTGCCGATGGTCGCGGCGTCCACCCGATGCTGGTTGACCGCCACGATCTCGTCCCGGAAGGTCAGGCCCGCCCGCCAAGCCGGCGAGTCTGGGATCACGTTCTTGACTACGGCGGCCTCGCCTGAAGCGAAGCTGAGTCCGGCCCAGCCCTGCTGCCGGCGCGCTTTCACCCGGTCCTCGCGTTCCGCCTGCGCCGGTGAGCGGGCCTGGGCGGCAAGGCCGGCTCGGCGCAACCAAGCGGGAATGGGCAGCTCTGCGGTTCCATCGACAAAGCGGGAGAAATATGGCCCCAACGAAAGGCGCCCGACGGACTCGGCAGCGGCGCGAATGTCGGCAGCCGTGATGGGCCGTCCGCGCCGGCCGTGGCTTTGCCAGAGGCGCCGGAACACATGGGGCAGTCCGCGTCGGCC
>PMIX01000264.1 GCA_003158395.1 Myxococcales bacterium
TACATGGAATAGGCGATGAGCCGCTCGTCGGGGGAGCGGCGGTGCCTGTAGTATTCGGCCACGGTTTCCTTCTGTGACCAGTAGGGAGCCACGTCCCGCATGAACACGTCCAGCAGGAACCAGGTAAAGAGCACGGCCACCCCACACAAACCCACTACGGCGGCGCGCAGCGATCGGCGCCAGGCCAGCGCCAGCAAGCTCACGGCGAACAACACCGCAAAGACAGTGATCGGCGCGCGGAAGTCCAGCTCGGCGGGCCAAGGCCTCCCGGTTGGGCTGTGCACGTAGTCGTATGAGAACAGCCACAGGAAGCGTTCGCTGGCATCCTTGGCGTTCACCAGATCGGCTATCACCAGGAGCAGGAGTGGCACCCCTGGCAGAATCGCGAGAAAGCCCCGTCGCGCATCTCGCCGGGTGAGGAGGTCATCGAGAAAGCACCCGATGACGATCCCCAGCCCGGGAATGGCGGGCATGACGTAGTGGTGAAACTTCGTCATGGACATGGACACCACGGCGTAGCCCGCCACGAACCAAATGGCACCCAACCAGTACACCGATTGCCGGCGCACATCGTCCGCCCGGCGCATGACCATGGTCGCGATGGCAGCCGGGGCCAGGGCCACCCAGGGCAAGGTGCCGTAGCCCAGCTCGCGCAGAAAGTATTCGAACGAGCCCCGATCGCCGTGACGGCCCAGCATCATGCGCCGCCAGTGGTTGTCGCCGAAGAGCTCATTCCAGAAGGCCCACCCGTGGCGCGCAATCATGGCGTGGTGCCAGGGCGCCGCGACCACAATCACGACGACGATCGATAGTAACACCGCGGGCAGAAGCTGCGCGCGCCGCAGCCGCTTCCAGTTCCAAGTGAAAAGAAGGTAGGCGAGGAAAATGATCACGGGCAGGCCCAGGCCGGCAAAGCCTTTGGCCAACACCGCTAGGCCGCACAACATGGCCGCAATGTAGAGGTAAAGCGGGGCGCGGTAGCGGGCGCGTGCCGCAAAGAACAGGAAAGCGGCCGCCCCGAGGTAGTAGGGGATCATCAAGACCGCGCCGTACATCAGAATCTCGCCCCCGCCCCACGGTACCCTGACCTTGAGCTGGACCGAATCGACCAGCAGTTGCGGCAAGACGATGAGCAGGAACACGCCGATGGTGGTGTAGAAGAGCGGGTGATGGGGCCAGCTCAGCCAGCCGCGGCCGCGCCGGGCCAGCACTTCGTCGCGGTCATCGAGCAAGGCAAGCGTGCCCAGTGCCAGGGCCATGGTCATGGGCCCTACGAAGGCCATGTCGGTCATGGCCTGACGAGCGATCAGACTGAACATGGGGCATGTGCCAGTCACCAGCGCCGCCAAGAACCCGGCCCGGCGGTTCACGAAACGCGACACCACCAGGTAGACGCCCCAGAGGGCCAGCACGCCGAACAGACAGAAGGGTACGCGCACCGCCCACTCGGTGCGTGAAAGCAAGGCCATCTCACCCGGGTCGTTGCCAGGCAGGCCGATGCGCGCGACATGCATGCCGATGCTCATTAGCCAGAAGGTGAGCACCGGCTTAGACCAGAACACGTCAGCGTCGCGCGGCGATCCGGGCCACCACAAACTGATGAAGTCGCCCCGCTTGGTCATTTGGCGCGCGACCTCCGAGTAGTGCGTTTCCCACGGATCCCACAGGCCGTAGGTGCCGGCGAACGGGATATAGAGCAGAAGGCCGACGACAATCACCAGCAGGGTCATCTGCCACTCACTCAGTTGGTCAAACCAACTACCCACCCCCCCGGCTGGGGCCGGCGAAGCCGGGGAGGAAACGGTCGAGGTGTTTTCTGGTGCGGTCACGGNNTCCTGCGCAGGGGGCAAACCTACGTTTATCACAGGGCGGCCCAAAGGTCCGCTCCCCGACCGGCAGAGATGCGCCATCACAAGAGCCCCGCGCACCGACGGTGGCCCCGGGTCCTCAAGGTGATTCTCAGGCAAAAGTGCGCGCGAAGCATGACACAGTTGACGTAATATTGTCTTCTAGGTGGTTCTTATCTTATGACGCAGACCGACACATGGCCCCTGCCGAGTCTGCCAGCCGTTTCGTCGCTGACAAGGGCAGACCACCGGTACGGCAGACCTCTCGTCCCGGCTGGTGGCCCCACAATTGCTAGGAAGCGAAGCATGCCCGCAAGAAGCCCCCTACGCGTCTCTGTCCCTGTGGTGTTGTGTGCGCTCCTTCTTGCGGCAGGGAGCGGGGCCTGCTCGTTCATGTTCGTCGATGGGCCTCCGGAGAAACACCGCCAACTTCCCTACTTCGTTTGCACGACGAGCCGGGCTTGGCCCGTAGTCGACACGGTCCTGGGCGCGGCGTATGGGATCGAAGCGATCGCCGCGGCCAGCTTGAGCAGTGCGAATTCGAATTCCACCGCGGGCGGGACACCAGCGGCTGTGGCCGTGGGTGCTGTGGCAGCGCTATTCGTGGCGTCGGCAGTGTCCGGATACGGAAAAGCCTCGGCGTGTCGCGAAGCGACCGACGAGCTTCAGGTGCGGCTGACTCGCATGCAACCCACGCCCGGCTTCGGTTTCGGGCAGCCAGGGGTGCCTCCGTACCAGCCGCCCACGCCCTACGACCCCTGGGTTACTCCGCCCGCGGGCAATCTTGGTGCGTCGCCGCCTGCGCCACCGCCTCCGCCTCCCCCTCCGGCCGCGGGCGCACCAGCGCCCGCCCCGAAGTCGAACCCTCCCCGTGCCCCATAAGGTGAAGGCATTGGGGAAGAACGTTGAAACCCTGACGTTCGTGTCCGATTTTCATCAAGTCTGTCGAGATCGCCGCCCCTGAACGCGCAGATGCCTTTGCTCCCTCGCTTGCAGAAACACCAAAAGACTGGAACAACCTCATGAAAAAGTCGCTGTCTTTCATTCCTTGGTTTGCCTTCTCCATCGCTTTCTGGGTGTCGCCGGTTGCATCTGGGGCGGCCCCACGCGTAGTCGCACTCTTGCCGCCCTCGGGGGACAATGTGGCCCCGGAGATCTTGCGCGCGTCGCGCGACATCCTGAAGGACCACCTGCAGCGAACCGGGGCCTATACCGTGGTAGAGCCCTCCGGCGCGCCCAGTACCGAGGAGCCGACCGCCGCCCAGGCGGCAGCCCAGGCCGTCGCGCTCGGTGCCGACCAGGCCCTCGTCCTCCGACTGATCCATTTCGGTACGTCGGCGCGGGTGCGGCTGACCGCATACGCCGCCGGCTCAGGGCAGGTCGTCTACTGGGACAGCACCGTCATCTCCGGAGGTCCGGACGAGTTGGACACGGTCATCCAGCGACTGGTTCATGCCATGCAAATCGGCAAGCCGGTCCGCGACAGCGCAGAAATCGACACGGTGACCGAGAAGGAAACAAACCAGCTCACTCGGCGCACGGCCAACAAGTCGTTCGGCCTTCACCTGTTTACCTACTTGCCGTTCAACACACCGACCGGCTCCATGACCGCACTTCCGGGCGGCGGACTTTTCTGGCTGTACGACGCGCGTTCGTGGATGGCTGACATCGCTGTCGACTTGGGGGTCGCGGACGGCCACGGTTCCTACGCCGCCTCTATCGGAGGGTACTATCCCCTGCTGCGCGAGGACTTCACACCGTACCTGGGCGGCGTCGTGCGCTGGGCGTATATGAACCTCGGGGGCCAGGGCGCCGGCGGCATTGTGCTGCAACCAACCGTTGGTGTGCTCCTGGGCCGTCTCTCGTCGGTGCAACTCCGGGGCGAGGTCGGCTACTTCATCAACACCTTTGGCGAGCGCGAGCGCATCCCGACGAACGCCGTTGCCTCCTCCCCCACCTCGGAGCCACCCAAGCACTTCAGCAACGGCTTCTTGCTCAACGTCGGCCTCGGGTTCTAGTTCCAGCCCAAGACCGATCCGGCGGCGCCGCGCGTGCCTCCCTTGCTCCTACCCCCGCACAATTGCGACACCGCCGGATCCCCCCACGAGGCTTACGGATTCCCCAACCCTCGGCTGGAATGTCCCCACCGCCTACCCTTGGCCGCCCACTCGACGTCAACCGCCGCCCGATCCCAATCCGCCCCAGCAACATCGGCAGATAGCGCGGCCGCTTGAGGAGAAAACCGCAGCAGCAATTTGCGCGTGCTCTCCATTCGTTCCAGGTTCAAGGATTCACCTTGATGCCGGTTTTTCCCAAGGTCATCCTGCGCAAGAACCTGGGGCGTGCCTTACGCCAGGGCCACCCCTGGATCTTCCGCGATGCCCTGGCACAGGCACCCGCCATGGCAGATGGAACCGTCGTTGCGGTGGCTGGGCGAGGGGACAGAACCCTGGCCCATGGCTACTGGGATGCAACCGGGACCATCGCGGTGCGGGTCCTGGACCTGCAACCGGT
Source organism: Myxococcales bacterium (assembly GCA_003158395.1). GTDB lineage: Bacteria > Myxococcota_A > Polyangia > Fen-1088 > Fen-1088 > Fen-1137. The sequence continues at coordinate 4,362 of PMIX01000264.1, forward strand.
ACACGACGCGCGGGCGCTGGTCTGCGATCGCTTGCGCCAGGCCTTGGCCAAGCGGCTGGCGCGCCTTGACCGCGCCCAGACCAACGCCTTTCGCTGGGTTCATGGCGAAGGGGATCATCTGCCGGGAATCCACGTCGACCTGTACGACCAGGTGGCCGGGGTGCTTTTCGACGGCACGGGCGCCAGGGCGTTCTATCGAGATCTCGATGGCATGCTGGCCGACTGCTCGGCCCCGCTTGCCCTGTCNNATTCGCTTCATCGTAGACCTGGGCCGGGGCCAGAAGGGCGGGCTGTTTCTCGACCAGCGCGAAAACCGGCAGGCCGTGGCGGCTCACGCCGCGGGCAAGTCGGTGTTGAATCTCTACGGCTACACGGGCGGCTTTTCATTGTACGCCGCAGCAGCAGGTGCAACCCAAACCGATACCGTGGACATAGCCCGGCCGGCGCTGGCAACAGCGCGCCGCAATTTCCAGCTCAACCGACTGTCGCTGGAACACGCCCGATTTCACGCCATGGATGCGCTGGTGTTTCTCCACGAAGCCGCTCGCCGAAAGAGGCAATGGGATATTGTGATCTCAGATCCTCCCAGCTTCGCGCCGTCCCGGCGTGCCCTGCCCACCGCGCGGCGTGCCTACGTTCATCTGCATCGTCTGGCCGCCACCGTCGTCGCGCCTGGCGGACTGCTCTGCGCGGCTTCCTGCTCCAGCCATCTTCCACGCGACGAATTCCTGGCCAGCGTGGAGAAAGGCGTGGCCGCCGCGGGGCGCAGGTTCCGACTGGAATCCGTGACCGGTGCGGGATTCGACCACCCTGCCCTGCCCGCTTTCCCAGAGGGCGACTATCTGAAATTCGCCATCGGACGCGTAACCTGACGTGGCTGATAGCATGGCGCAGCCTTTACCACGCCAGACGATGCCGACGTTCCGGACGTCCTGGCCCGGGTCGAAAGCGGCGCCAGCGACTGATGCCGGACCAGCGGCGTCGCCCGCGCAACTGTTGCAGTCACGCGGCCTGGCGCCTACTCTCTAAGCCATTCGCGTGGCAAACCAGACCGCCCCAGCGTAGGTTGCGGGCCGTTTGTCGCTTTGTCGCCCCGTGACCTAGAGAAAGGAACCTTCCGTGGAACAGAAAGATATCGAGCAGACTCTGGTCCTCATCAAGCCCGACGCCCTCAAGAACTCGCTGACGGGCTACGTCCTGTCGCAGCTTTCTGAGTTCCACACGGGGCTGCGTTTTGCGGGGGCCAAGATTGTTCACGTCAGCACCATGCTGGCCAGCGAACACTACGCCGAGCACCGCGGAAAATTCTTCTTCCCCTCATTACTCGAGTACATCCAGGGCAAGCTGCACTACCCGAACGATCCCTGGCGTCGCCGCGTGGTCGCCATCGTGTACCAGGGACCCAAGGCCATTTCCAAGGTGCGCGAGATTTCCGGCCCCACCGATCCGCATGTGGCTCGCGACACGCGTCCGGGCTGCATTCGATCGCTCGGCACCATCGAGCAGGTCAAGGATGCCGAGGGCAAGGTGCTGGGGAATCGCATGGACAACCTGATCCACGCCTCGGCCAATCCGGGTGATGCCGAACGGGAGATCAAGCTGTGGTTCCGCCCCGCCGACGTTCCCCCCGCTATGCACCCCTATCCCACGGCTACCAGCTCCGAGCACTTCTATTTCAGGGATGGCAAGTTGTTCGCAGACTACGCCCCCGGTCGCATTTGCGTCGTCGCCCCGGGAGACTTGACCTGGAAAACGGACCTCGACGTGCTTCAATCGATTCTGAAGGGCGAAAAGAGTGCCCTCACGGTCGAGGCCGTGGTCGCCAAGTACTTGATCAACGAACAAGCCGAAGGGGTCTAGCAGCGCCTCTCGTAGATTCGTAGCTGGTTGAGCGGCCGGTGTGACAGCGGCGGCGAGGGCGCGCGCGAAGCGCGCGGGGTGGGTGGGTTGGGCTGTCCATCCCCAAGTCCCCGCAGGGGGAGCCGGTGGCCGAGGCATTGCCTGGTCGCACCGTCGTCCCACGACTTCCTGCGGCTATCGGGGGATTGTGGCTTTCGGGCCGGCGTTGTGCGGATCCGCAGCTATACTCCCCGGCGTTGGACCTTCGATCGCTCACCATCGAGGAGCTGCGGGAGCGCGTCGCGCGCCAGGGTGAACCCCCATTTCGCGCCGAGCAGGTCTTCCGTTGGCTGCACGGCCCTGGGCCGGGCGGGGTGGGCAGCGTGCGCGCACTCGACGCGGTCAGCAACTTTCCCCGTTCCCTCCGCGACGCCCTGCTGGCCGAGGCGCCCCTGCAACCCATCCGTCTGGACGGTGTGGTGGCTGCGGCCGACGGCACGCGCAAGTTCCGTTTCCGCACCTACGACGGATGCGCCATCGAGTCGGTGCTGATCCCCGACGACAAGCCCGAGCGGGCCAAGCTGACCCTGTGCCTGTCGTGCCAGGCCGGCTGCGCATGGGGCTGCGCCTTCTGCGCCACCGCCACCCTCGGCCCTGGCCGGCACCTGTCGGCCGGTGAGATGGTCGAGCAGCTCTACTGGGGCATGGAATTGGCGGGGTACAAGCCGAGCAACGTGGTCTTCATGGGAATGGGCGAGCCGCTGCACAAGCTGGATCCGGTGGTGCGCGCGCTCAGGATCTTCGAGCATCCTTGGGGTGCTGGCCTGTCGCCCCGACGCCTCACGGTTTCTACTGCCGGGGTAGTGCCCGGGATCGACGCCCTGGCGAAGATCCGGCCGGCGCCGAACCTGGCCATCTCGCTCAATGCCACGACGGATGAAGTGCGCAACCGGCTCATGCCCATCAATCGACACTGGAACATCGCCGCGCTGCTGGCCGCCGCTCGCCGTTTCCCCCTGGCCCACCACCGTCGTATTACGTTCGAGTACGTCTTGCTTGCCGGAGTCAATGATAGCGACATGGATGCGGCTCGCCTGCCGCGCCTGCTGCGTGGTATTCCGAGCAAAGTGAACATCATCCCGTACAACGCCGTGCCGGGCCTGGCTTTCGAGAGCCCCAGTGCACAACGCGCCCTGGCCTTCCAGAACGCGGTTCGGCTGGCGGACATTCCGGTCTACATCCGCACCTCGCGCGGATCAGACGCCGCGGCAGCGTGCGGGCAGTTGGCCGCGCGCGCGGAGGAACGCTTGCAGAAGTGTGAACTGGCCGCCGTGGTCAAGACAGGACGCGCCTCATGAGCGGGGCTGCGCTGCACTGGCGTGACAACCCCGCTCCGGGTACGCCGCGACTTTCTGCTGCTGAGGTGCTGGCCCTGGTCCGTGATCCCATGCAGGCGGTGGAGACGCGGCTTCTGGCTCAGATGGAAAGCCCCATGGGGCGCATCCCCGAGGTGGGAGGCCACCTGCTCGGCGCGGGTGGCAAGCGGCTGCGCCCGCTGTTGGCCGTTCTCGCTTGCCGGGCGACCGACGCGCCCTTGAACGTGGCCATCGCGGTCGGTTGCGCCGCCGAGCTTATCCACACCGCCACGCTCTTCCACGATGACGTGGTGGACGGCGGGGTGGTCCGGCGCGGGCGGCCCGCCGCGCGCATGGTGTACGGCAACGGCATCGCCGTGCTGGTTGGCGATTTCTGTTTGGCGCGCGGGCTCGGAACCGTCTCGGCCACCGGCTCGCTGATCGCGGTCGAGTCCCTGGCCGCAGCCGTCACCGAGATGGCCGAGGGCGAAGTGGCGCAACTGGAAGGTGCGGGGGATCCCGCGGCCACCACCGACAGCTACTTTGACGTCATCGACCGCAAAACTGGATCGCTCATGGCGTGGTGTGCGCGCGTGGGTGGGGTGTTGCCCGGGCCGCTCGACGCGACCCTGGCCCGCTACGGCCGCCTGCTGGGTCGCGCCTTCCAGATTACCGACGATGTGCTCGACTGCGCTGACGACGAGACAGCGAGTGGAAAGTCCCCAGGTCGCGATCTGCAAGAGGGCAAGCTGACCCTGCCCGTCTTGCTGGCGTGTGAGGCCCGCCCGGCCCTGCGCGACGACATCCGCTCTGCCATGGGAGATTCGGGCCTGTCGGCCGAAGATGCCGCCCGCATCCTACGAGCGACGCGCGCCGCGGGCGGCATCGACCGCGCCCGCGCCGAGGCCATGGCTCTGGCCCGCAACGCTGTTGCCGAGCTGCAAGCCGTGCCCCCCTCGTCCTTCAGGGATGCGCTGGCCTCGCTGGCGCGCCTGTCGGTCGAACGGGTGGCGTGATGGCCTCGGCCGCAACCGACGTGCGTGCCATTTTCGACCGCATCGCCGGCCGCTACGACACCGCCAATCGGGTCATGTCCGCCGGTCTCGATGTGCTCTGGCGGCGCCGGGCCATGCGCCTCCTGCTCGACGGACTGGACCCTTCTCCCTGGGTGCTGGATCTGGGCGCAGGCACGCTCGACGGCGCGGTCGAGATCTTGCGCCAACGGCCGAGCGCCCAGGTGGTGGCCGCAGACTTCACGCGCGCGATGCTGGTCGCCGGTCGGCGCAAGCCGGGCGCCGCTTTGGTGGCTCTGCACGCAGCCGATAGCCACCGGCTGCCCTATCGGGATGGCGCCTTCTTGGCGGCCTTTTCTGGTTTTTGCGTGCGCAACCTGCGCGACCCTGCGCTTGGCCTGGCCGAGCTGCGCCGGGTGGTGCGCCCCGGCGGCCGTCTGGTTCTGCTGGAGTTCTTTCGCCCCGCGCGGCCGCGCCCATTCTGGGACGGGCTGGTCACGAATCGCCTGATGCCCCTTTTGGGGTGGGCGGCGAGCGGCGACCGCGCGGCCTACCGCTACTTGCCCGAGTCGATCCGGCGTTTCGATACCCGGGGCGATTTTGAAGCCCGGCTGCGGGCGGCCGGATTCGCCACTGTGCGCGGCCAGGACCTTTTCCCAGGCGGAATAGCCTCGCTGGTGGAGGCGCGATGAAACTCCTGGTCGCGGTCGGGGGCGCTTCCGGATCACTGTACGCCCGTGGACTGCTCAAGACCCTGGCTGCCTCGCCCGGTGTCGAGGTGGCCATGTGTTTTTCTCCGCTTGGCCTGCAGGTCTGGCGTCGTGAGCTCGGCGGCGAACCCAGTTTCCCGTTCCGCCGCTATGCTGTCGACGACTTTTCCTCGCCGTTTGCCTCGGGCTCGGCCTTGTGGGATGCGGTGGTTGCCATTCCTTGCTCGATGGGACGCCTGGCGCGCATCGCCCACGGCGTGGGCGACGATCTCATCAGCCGGGCTGCGGACGTGGCCTTGAAGGAACGCCGCAAACTCGTACTGGTCGTGCGTGAAACCCCACTGTCGCAAATCCATCTAGAAAACATGCTGGCGGTGACGCGTGCAGGGGCTGTGATCTTGCCGGCGGCGCCGTCGTTCACCTTTCGGCCGGCCACGGTAGAGGGGCTGGCTGATACGGTGGTGGCGCGCGTGCTCGATCAGCTGGGCGTTGCCCATTCGCTTGCGCCCCGCTGGGCCGAGGAGGACGCGCCACGATGAGCACCGGCGTCGCGGTGACGAGCCAAGAAACCGACCTCTTCGACCTCGGCCGTGCGGCCGAGGCGGCGACGAGAGCTGCGACTGGTGGCCGCGGCTTCTTTTCTTGCTGGCGCCGCCTGCTTCCGTCTGGGCTCTGGCAGGGGCCCGCGTCTGCGGCCTCGGCCTCTGTCGACGAAGCCGATTTGGCCGATCTGGGCGGGCTTGCGGCGGCGGCCACGGCCGGTGCCAACACCTTCATCGCGACATCCCTTCCCATGCTGACCGAGGCCACGGGCCGCGGGCTGCGCGGTCTGCTCCGGCTCTTTCTGTCGGCCGAGGAGCCCGTGGAGCAGCGAGAGCGGCGCTTGCTTGCTCTTGCGCAACAGGTTCGCGAAGGTCTGGTTCTCGACGGCGTCGTGCCCACACCGGAAGATGATTGCATGGGTCTTGCGACCTTGATGCTGGTGGCCCGATGTCGACTGGCTCTGGTTGGGGGTCCGCATGTACTCGTCGATCTGGATCGGGTCGGCCCCAAGTTGGGACAACTGGCCCTGGGCTTCGGCGCCGACGAACTGTGCGGGCCCATCGTAGAAACGAGGGCTCTGCGCCTGGGCGACAACGCCGGCAGCCGCGCGATCACGCGCGCCGAGGCGGCCCAGCTCTTGCGCGGCGCCGGGCTGCGCGCCTTCGAGCGCATGGCAGGAGGCTCGTTGGAGGAATTCGCACCGTGACCTTGGCCTCGATTTCCGAGAAGGTGAACGCCGGCATCCCGCTGTCGTTCGACGATGGCCTCACCCTTTTCCGCGAACCGGATCTGCTGAAGCTGGGTGGGCTGGCCAACCAGGCGCGCGAGCAACTCCACTGCGATCGCACCACCTTCAACCGCAACCTGCATATCAACCCGACCAACCTGTGTGTGGCGGGCTGCCAGCTGTGCTCGTTTTCGCGCCGCAGCCCTGACCAGCCAGGTGCCTACACCCTGGGCCTGTCGCAGGCATGGGACAAACTGAAGGCGAGACTCGACTCCGGTGATCCCGTGACGGAGGTCCACGTGGTGGGCGGACTCAATGACAGCCTACCTTTTGACTACTACCTCGAACTTGTGGCCGGCCTGAAACGACTGCAGCCCACGCTTCACATCAAGGCCTTCAGTGCGGTCGAGATTGTCCACTTTCAC
>PMIX01000180.1 GCA_003158395.1 Myxococcales bacterium
TCGATCCTTCCTACCTCTTGTCCTACTGTTTCCATGGGATTCTCCTTTTCGTCGTTACCTCTTTTGGTCCGATCGGTTTAGCGCTGTTCTAGCGGCGACTCGAATGGCGACGACTCGACCGCGGAATCGCGCGCCGAAGATGTTACAGCTCATGGCTAGATCCACTACTGAGGCATCGAAGCCCCGACGCGGCCCATGCTCTCCGCCCTGAGACTGAGCTCGAGATCGTTCAGGTGACGTCTCGCGGCAACCACGCGCAGGAGCAGCGCCACGAGGCCCGGGTTGGCCATCACGTTATCGCCGGGGACGTCCGGGAATGCTCGCACGGCATCATCGAGATCATCGCAGGCACTATCGAGCGACTTGCGCGCGACCGCCACAGTCGCCGCGACGCTGCCGTTTGTCGCCATCGTCATCGAGAGGCTCCGTGCTTCTGCGCGACGAGACTCTGGGCGAACCCTCTCCAACGAGGGGCGCAGCACACCCGAAAGAGCACCACCAAGCCAACGACCACGCTCATCGTTTCCCCTCATTCCGCGCCTAGTAAAGTGGAGACGCGCCACCTAGCCATCACGCCTGGCGGCGATACTGAGATCCAGATTCCGCCCGGCCACCGCATAGGTCTTGTTCCGAACATGGCGCAATCGCAAGGATTAGTTTCAGGGGGCTCTCAGGCCGAGGGTTGCGGCCGAAGGATCTTCTTTCGAGCAATCGGATAGGCATGGCATCAAGATAGGTCTTCTGCCTTTCATCGGAGAGGTCCGAACCGCATCATCGAAGAGGGCGACGAGCAGTTGAACGAAGACAACCAGGACGATGAGGAATTCGAAACCGTCGGCAAGATGACGGCCAAGCGGAATATGTCGAGCATGGAGAGCGAACGCAAGAAGCGCGCTCTCATCACCATCGGCAAGGCCAAGGGGTTCTTCACGCACGAAGAGGCCAACGATCACATGCCGGAGAACGTCGGCTCGTCCGACCAGATCGACGACTGGCTATCGACCCTGGGTGCCGAGAGTATCGAGATCGTGGACTCCGCGTCCCACGTCAAAGGGGCCGACAAGTTTGCCCCGGTCGAGGTGGCCCTTGAGGAAGAGGCCGAGCCGGAACCCGCGCGGGCCCCCGAGGTGGAGGAAGAGGACGCCTGCTCCGCGACCAGCGATCCGCTGCGGATGTACCTGCGCAAGATGGGCTCGGTGTCGCTGCTGACCCGCGAGGGCGAGGTAGAGCTCGCCAAGCGCATTGAGGACGGCGAGTGCCGTGTGCTTCAGGTGGTGCTCAATTCCACGGTTGCTATTGAGGAGATCCTGGATCTGGGCAACAAGTTGCGTCAACAGAAAATTCGGGTCAGGGAGGTGGTCAAGGACGCGGACGAGGATGACGTCGAGTTCGATGAGAACTGGCATATCGAGCGGGTGTGCAAGGTGCTCGAAACGGTGCGCCGGCTGCACAAAGAGCTGCAGAAAGTCGAGGGAAAGAAGACCGCGACGGACGCGGCGCGCAAGAAGGTCATGAACCAGGCGGCAGCGATCAAGCAGGAGATGATCGATGTCTTGCAGGATATGCGCATCAACAAGACGCAGATCGATCGCATCGTCGCCAGGCTGAAGGGTCTGGTGTCGCGCATCGAGGCCGCCCAGCACGAGATCGCCGACTGTGAGCAGCGCACCGGCCTGCCCCAGCGCGGGTTCAGTAGGACCCTGCGCGCAGTCCGATCCTCTCCCCTGCGCCAGCGTGCGGTGGCTAAGAAGCTCGGCCTGCGCCCCAACGACATCGATGAAATGGCCAAAGTCATCGACGCCGCCAAGAAGAAGGTCAAGAAGGTGGAGGACGAGGCCACCATGACCGAGTGGATGCTGCGCGAGACCGTACGGGAGATCCGGGACGGCGAGCGCCAGGCGGAGCAGGCCAAGGCCGAGATGGTCAAGGCCAATCTGCGGCTCGTGGTCTCCATCGCGAAGAAGCACACCAACCGCAACGTGCAGTTCCTGGACCTGATCCAGGAGGGCAACATCGGCCTGATGAGAGCGGTGGACAAGTTCGACTACAAGCGGGGTTACAAGTTCGCAACCTACGCGACGTGGTGGATTCGGCAGGCAATGACGCGTGCCATCGCGGACCAGGCCCGCACCATTCGCATCCCAGTGCACATGATCGAGACCACCAACAAGCTCATACGCACCAGCCGCTATCTGGTCCAGAAGCTGGGACGCGAGGCGACCCCGGATGAGATCGCTGAGCAGATGGAGCTGTCGCTCGACAAGGTCCGCAATGTGCTCAACATCGCCAAGGAGCCCATATCCCTGGAGACCCCGATCGGTGCGGAGGAGGACTCGCACCTGGGCGACTTCATCGCAGACAGAAGAGTGGTTTCGGCGGCCGATGCTGTGATCTCCATGAACCTGGCGGATGAGACGCGCAAGGTGCTAGCCACGCTCACGCCCCGCGAGGAGAAGGTGCTGCGCATGCGCTTCGGCATTGGCGAGAGGTCGGAGCGCACCCTGGAAGAGGTGGGCCAGGACTTCGATGTCACACGCGAGCGCATCCGCCAGATCGAGGCCAACGCCCTGTCCAAGCTGCGCCGGCCGTCGCGCAGCTTGCGGCTGAAGAGCTTCATCGAGGGATAGAACGCGCGGGAAAAGGAGTGATCTCCGAACGTGAGGTCTCCACCTGACCGTCTGCTTCGCTTCAGACGAAGTCCTGTGGACGCACAAGAAGCGGCGATCGTCTATCCCCCAGGAGCACAAGTTGGCGTTGCTGCAGTCTCTTGCCATGATCGATAGCGTCGTGATTGGAGACAATTTTGAATTGGGACTGGATTTTCAAGACCACTTTCTGCGGATCAGACCAGATATCTTGGCGGTCACCGATGATGACCAATACGGTGAATTGAAACGTGCTCTGTGTTCAAGAACCGGGGCCAGCTACGTGGTGCTGCCCAAGACACCACCGAAGTTCAGACCGGTGTCGACAAGCAGGATTGTGCGATGGATCCGCGCTCCCAGAGGAGCGCCATTACGGGTCGATTTTGCGGGCGGGTGGCTGGATGTGCCGCGCTTCTCCAGGGCGGGCGGTTTGGTCGTGAACTGCGCCATTTCGCCGTTGGTATCAATCAATTTCTGGGGCAAAGGAAGAGCGCGCCGGATCGGAGAAGCGGCCCCTCGTCCAGGCAGATGTACTTGGGGATGGCAGGGTGGCAAAGAACACCGAATGCAATCCGCTTCTATCTCTGAACTGTCCCAGATCGCAGATCGCAACATCGTTCTTCCGGCCGCACCAAGGGCATAGTACAAACTGATCGGGGGCACGCGCTACCCACAACAGCGGCATGAAGAAGCTACGCATACTCATCTTGTTCGACACCGATGCGGAACCGCCGGCGGGGCAGGACTATTCGCGCCAGATCGAATCCGCGGACGAGGCGGAGTTCGACGTGGCCCGCGCGCTACGGGGCCAGGGCCACGAGGTGCGCCTGTTCGGCTTCCGCTGCGATCTCGACACGCTGGTCGCGGGCCTGCGCGCCGAGCCGGTGGACGCGGTGTTCAACCTGTCCGAACGCTTCCGCAACCAGTCGGGCCTGGACTATGGCGTGGCCGCACTGATGGAGATGCTGGATCTGCCCTACACAGGCGCCTCGGCCGAGGGGCTCATGCTGGCGCGCAACAAGGCACTCACCAAGATGGTGCTGGTCTACCAGGGGCTGCGCATCCCGCACTTCTTCGTGTGCCTGCGCGGCCTGCCGGTCCAGCGGCCGAGCGACGTGCGCTTCCCGCTCATCGTCAAGCCGCTGGACGAGGACGCCTCGGTCGGCATTGCGCAGCGGTCGGTGGTGCACGACGATCCGGCGCTGACCGAGCGGGTGGCCTTCATCCATACGCGCCACAACACCGCGGCCATCGTCGAGGAGTTCATCGCCGGTCGCGAGCTGTACGTGGGCGTGATCGGCAACGATCCGCCGCGCGCGCTGCCGCCCATCGAGATGGTATTCGGCGAGGACACCACCGAGGAGAACCGGATCGCCACCTTCAAGGCCAAGTGGAGCCACAAGTACCGCGAGGCGCGCGGCATCCAGAACTGCATCGCCAAGAATCTGTCGAAGGAGCTGAAGGAGCGTCTGGCCGAGGTGGCGGTGCGCACCTACCAGGCCGCCGGCCTGCGCGATTACGGCCGCATCGACGTGCGTCTGGCGCACGACGATGAGATCTACATCGTCGAGGCCAACCCGAATCCCTACCTGGCCGACGGCGAGGATCTGGCGTGGGCCGCGGAGGAGGGCGGCCAGCCCTACCCGCAGCTGATCGAGAAGATCGCCGAGTTGGCCGCTTCGCGCGGGCGCAAGGCATAGACTCGCGGTGTCCCTGTCCCTGCGCGCAGCCCGGCCGAGCTCGCGTCCTGTCCCATTATTCGATCCGTCGTGCTGGCTACCGTCGCCATCCGCCGAGGACTTCATTGGCTCCAAGCGGGAACTGATCGTGGGCAGCCCACCCCCCCCACCAGCCGCGCCACCACACGCGTCGCTGAGAGGTTGACGGTCAAGAAGGCTCCCTTGCATCGCATGAGAAACCGCCCGACGAGTGAGGGCATCTGCTCAACGAAAACCGTCATTGCGGTCGTCCCTGGCAATAACGCAGCCACGAATCAGGACAACGTTCCTGAATCTATGCCACAATTCCCGCGAGGAGTTTCCGGACACCACGGGCTTTGCTCACGCAATACTTTCTCGTCCCAAGCCGGCGGGGTCCTGCTAAACTACAAATACGGCCATTTGGCCGCCGTGTTGGCCCCGTCGACGAGGTGCGTTAAAATGCCGAGTATCACCGTTTCGATCCGTCGCTGCGGAACCAAGAGCGCCTTTCTCTTTCTGGGCGCGCTGGCGGTGCTAGCCACACCTGCCTGCAATCCTGCCAACGTCAGCCAGGTACCCCAGGCAGGAGGTTCGGGGCCAGAAGGCGGTGGCGGCGGATCAGGTGCAGGCGGCAGCCCGAGCGGCACGGGCGCCGGAGGAGACCTCATCATCGGACCGGTTTCCTTGGACGCAGGTCCCCCCGTTACCGGCAGGGCCTGCGGCAACGGGGTCGTCGATACGAGCCAGGGTGAAACTTGCGATGATGGCAATAGCCTCAGCGGCGACGGCTGCAATGCCATCTGTCAGATTGAGGCCAACTACGTCTGTCCCGTGCCCGGGAAAGCCTGTCAGAACCTCGCCGTGTGCGGAAACGGCATCCTGACTTCCAACGAAACCTGCGACGACGGGAACACGGTCAGCAATGATGGATGCTCGGCCAACTGCCAGACCGTCGAACCCGGCTGGCAGTGCCGCGTTCCAGGAAAGCCGTGCATGCCGTTTTGTGGTGACGGGGTGATCACCGGCAACGAGGCCTGCGACGACAAGAACACGACAAGCGGTGACGGATGCTCTGCCACCTGCAAGTTCGAGGTCGGCTACAAGTGCACCGGCCAACCGAGCGTTTGTAGCAAGACCACCTGTGGCGACGGCAAGGTCGAGGGCTCCGAGGCCTGCGATGATGGCAACACCTTGCCAAACGACGGTTGTTCGCCAACCTGCCGCTTTGAGCCGAACTGCAGCTCGGCCACCGGCACTTGCACGTCCAAGTGCGGCGACGGGTTGGTCGTAGGCGAAGAGTGCGACGATGGAAACACCAACAACGGCGATGGCTGCTCGTCGACTTGCAAGGTGGAGCCCGGCTTCCAGTGCGCTCAGCCCGATTCCACCGCTGACACCATGACCGTGCCGGTCACCTACCGGGACTTCCTCCTCGGCGGCGATTTCTACGCGGCCACCATCTCGGGTAGCAACCTGGCTGTTACCGGCCTGGCTCAGGCTACGCTCGACACCGACGGCAAACCAGTCCTCTCGCCGACGGTGCCGGCTACCGCGCACATCACCAGTGCCGCCAGCTTCAGCAACTGGTACCGGGACGTAAAGGGGACCAACACCACCTACGTATCGAACATCCTTCTGCACAACAACGGCAATGGCGCGTTCGTGAACTGGTGGAAGGACAATCAAGAGTGGGTGAGCTACACCAACCCCATATATTGCGCGGCCACGAACTGCAGCACTGGCTGCAACACCCCCTTCACCGGCGGCGCGAACCAGGCGTGCCTCGCCTCGTGCACGCCTTGGGGCGCCACCAGCACCCAGACCTGCTGGGTCACCACTGCCAACGTCCCCGGAAACCCACTCTTCTTCCCTCTCGACAAAGTGCCAGGCATGATCACGCCGACCTCTGCCTATGCGGGCGCCGAGACCCCGCCCCTGTACAGCGGCAACTGGACGAATGAACCAGGGACGCCGCAGCCCTTGCACAACTTCAGCTTCACCAGCGAGGTCCGCTACTGGTTCAGCTATTCGACCAGCAAGAAGTATACGCTTGATTTCACCGGTGACGATGATGTCTGGGTCTTCGTGAACCGCAAGCTGGCAGTGGACTTGGGGGGCATTCATACCCCGGTGGAAGGACAGATCGTGCTGAACGCGAACGGTGGCGGGGATGTCACGATTACCGCGACGGAGGGCTCCACCTGCACAACGCAGGGGGTCGTCTCGACCTGCACGTCCACCAAGAGCAAGGTCGATCTGGGCATGTCGAACAACGGGGTCTACGAGATCGTCGTGTTCCAAGCGGAAAGATGTTGGTACGGCTCGACGTACAAACTCACCCTGAGCGGCTTCAACGATCTGCCGAGTGCCTGCGTGCCCACGTGCGGCGACGGGATCGCGGTGGCCGACGAGGAATGCGACTGCGGCGATGGGACAGTGCCGGTCCCCGCGGGCTGCCCGGGGCCGAACAACGACACCATCTACGGCGGCTGCACGACGCAGTGCACGTGGGGGACCTACTGTGGCGATGGCATCACCAACGGACCCGAAGAGTGCGACAATGGAAAGGACAACGGCGCGACCTACGGAACCAGCGGTTGCACCATCGGCTGTACCACGCCGCACTCCTGTGGCGACGGCGTGGTCGACACTGACCGGGGCGAGGAATGCGATCTGGGCAGCGCAAATGGTGGCCCTCTGTGCAGCTTGGACTGCAGGCTTCCGGTGCGGTAGGGCGAGGTCAAGCTGGAAGGCGTCGTTGCGCCAACCCCGTGGTGTCCGAAAAGGCGTCGCCGGGCCTCACGCGTCTTCTCGCTCGTAGGTGTTCAAGAAGCCCCCGAGCCGCGAGCGACAGATGATGACGATTGCTCCTGTGCGACAGGACATTGTACCCCATCCGGACGAGGGCTGTTTGTTGGCCCGTATCTCGATGCTCACGACTCCTATCAACATGCGGCGGTATCAAACCTGGGCTCGTTGCCGGATCGCGCGGCACGGATCTCGTGGGGGTGTTTACTCTTCGGGCAACCTCGCCCATCCTTGTCACGTGCCAAGGGAAACCATGAACAAGCTTCCAACTTCACGCTCAGCTCTCGTCGGATCAGGATTCACTTTCTCGACCCTACTCGCTTTGGCCGCGTGCTCGGGCAGCGGGGTCGGCGAGAAGAAAGGGGAGGACGGCGGTACTGGCGCTGACGGCGTCGCTGGCCCGGCCAACGTCGTCATCTCCGCGGCCGCGCGCACACTACGCACCACGACCTGGTCGGTCAACTATTGGCAGTGGGCACCAACCTACGGCAACTACGTCGCAGGTACCGAGTCGCTGGTTGCGGCGGTCACGCCGTCCTTCATTCGAGTGGGCGGCTACAACAATGACGCCAACACACCTGACGCGTTCAACGACGCGCAGATGGATGCGCTGGTGGTGTACGCGGCGGCTATCGGCGCACAACCCATCATCCAAGTACCGCTCTTGCAGGACACGAACGGACAGCCGCCCACCGCCGACACGGCCGCCGCGATAGTTCGCTACGCGAACGCAACCAAGGGCTACCGGATCAAGTATTTCTCCCTCGGCAACGAGCCCGATCTTTACGCCACACAGGGGCTTCCCTCCGATGCGAGCAAGCCCGCAATTCCGGACTATGGGCCGTCGGACTATTGCGCCACCGTGCACGCCTACGTGACCGCCATGAA
>PMIX01000440.1 GCA_003158395.1 Myxococcales bacterium
CGTCGCGGATGACGTCTTGGCGAAGGACTCCCGCGCCGCGGACTTGTCTCTCTGCGCCTCTTGTGTAGCGGCGCGACGGCCAAACAGCGTTTGACGCAAACTCACCCAGGGTCTACCCTGGATCGGCTGCCTATCACAGTGTCACTGTGGTCTAGGCCCGTTGGACAACAAGAGCTTCGCGCGTGACTACACCAGGACCCAAACCCGCAAGCGTGAGATCTCTTCCAGGGTTTCCATGGTAGGAGACTTCGGTCGTGCAGCCTGAGCCTCGCATGGAAGCGCTGGTGGGCACTGTGCTCGAAGGTGCCTATCGCATCACGCGTCTAATCGGCGAAGGTGGCATGGGCGCCGTGTACGAGGCCATCCAGCTTCGACTTGACAAGCGCGTGGCCGTCAAAGTAATGGCGAGCCACCTGGCCGCCGACCAGGAGGCCCTGGCACGCTTCCATCGCGAGGCTGAGATTACGTCGCGCCTTGGACATCCGCATCTGGTCGCGCTCATCGATTTCGGCCAGGCGGAATCAGGCGAACCTTACCTAGTGATGGAGTATCTCGAGGGCGAAGATCTTCACCACCGCCTGCGGCGCGTGGGACGCCTGCCGATCGAAACAGTGGCCCGCGTGGTCAGGCAAGTCGCCTCGGCGCTTTCTGCCGCCCACGGTCAGGGCATCGTTCACCGCGATCTCAAACCCGGCAACATCTTTCTGCTGCAAATACCGGGCGAACTCGACTTCGTGAAGGTGCTCGACTTCGGAGTCTCTAAGATGATGGCGGCGCAAACGCGACTGACGAACCAGAGGTCGACTCTGGGCACGCCGATCTACATGTCGCCCGAGCAAGCCACCGGCTTGGTCGAAAAGATCGACCACCACGTCGACCAGTGGGCGCTGGCTTGCATCGCCTGGGAGATGCTACTGGGTCGCCCGCCCTTCGTGGCTGACGACGTGACCGCCCTTCTGTACCAGATCATCAAGATGGACCCGCATCCGCTGACACCGCGCGTGCCCGGCCTGCCTCCGGCGGTGGAGCAGGAGCTACGGCGGGCACTCTGCAAGGCGCCGGAGGACCGCTTCTCGTCAATTCGGAGGTTTTCCCACGCCTTTCAAGCCGCCGCATTGGGCCCGGCCGCCGACCTAACACCGACGCCGGTGCTGATGTCTCCCGCGTCGGCGGCCAGCGCGGACCTTGCGCACAGCGAAGCGCAGGTTTTGGGGAACGTCGCGACCGCTCCTGCAGACCAAGAGCTTGCGGATGGGCGAGTGTCCCACCTCGGTGCGCCGGCGACCCACACGGAATCCATTCGCAGACTACGGTGGCATCGCATCAAGCCGATGCATGCCATGGTCGCGGCGGCCGGCGTACTCTTGCTGATCGGGGCTTTCCTGCTCTTCCGTTCGAGCCCCGCCTCCAAACCAGCGGCCAAGAATACGATCGCGCCGGTCGTCTTGCCGGCGGTTGTCGAACCCGTACAGCCGCCGCCGGCACCTCCGGTGGTAGAACCGGAACCCCCGCAAGTCCAACCAGCCTCGGTCGCACCCGAGCCCCCCCGCACGAAGCCGGCCAAACTAGCACAGCCCGCCATGCCCGGCGGCCGAGACCGGGCCAAGCAGCCAACCGCGCCATCCCCGCAACCCAAGGCCAAGCGGCAACTCATTAAAGAGCTATGACCCGCTAGGGGCCTGAAGGCGCGCGTCGCATCCCTAAAGACGCGGCGCCTTGGTACCGAGATCTAGTATGTCCCCACCGAAGGGACAGCTCAGCATGTGTACTGCCGCCCTTGTCCTGCTCTCGGTTCTTGCGCAGATCTCGCCGCCGGGGGCCGATCCACGGGCCAAGGCCCACGCGCAGGGCCTGCTCACCGAGGGTTCGGCTCTGTACGAGAGGGGTGACTACGCCGGTGCACTGGAGATGTTCAACGCGGCCTATGCCGCCTACCCATCTCCCAAACTGCTATTCAACATCGGGCAGACGGATCGCGATCTCAGCCGGCCGGTCGAGGCTCTGGAAGCCTTCCAGAAGTTCCTGGCCAGCGCCACCGATGCGTCACCCGAGACGATTGCCGATGCGCTCAAATCCGTAGCTGAGTTGCAGGAGGAACTGGGACAGATCCGGATCGACTGCGAAACCGCCGGCGCCGAGGTGAGTATTGACGGCAAGAGTGTGGGGCTAACGCCGCTGCCGTCGCCGATCTGGGTCACGCCCGGCCGCCACCACGTGACGGCCAGGCTCGCGAACGCTGACGTTGCGCTCGAAGATGCGGACGTGTCGGCAGGCTCCGTCCAGACGGTGATTCTGCGTCTGCGACCTCTGGCGATTCCCATGGCCGCCGAGGCACTTCCCAAGCCAGAGGCATTCCCCACGCCCGAAGCCGCTCCCCAGTCCAAGGCGGCTCCCGTGCCCGAGGCGACTCCGCCGCCCCCTGTGGGCCTCGACCTGCGGGCCAGCCCTGCGCCAAACGCAGGCCGCAACAGTGGCTGGTGGCTGGGGCGGAGATGGACCTGGGTCGCCGCCGGCTCGACAGTGCTGCTGGCCGCAGGCGCCATCACCGCCGGCCTGGTGATGCAGTCCAAATTCGACAGCTCGGACAAGTCGTGCGGCAGCAGGAGCATCAATCGTCTTGGCTGCCCCGAGAGCGACATCGCCGCGGTTCGGTCGCGCGAGATCACGGCCAACGTGTTTTGGGGTCTGGCCGGCGCCGCTGCAGTGACCACCGGGGCACTGTTCTATGTGGAGGGTCGGCGCATCAGCGTGTCGCCATTGGCGGGTGAAACCACGGGCATCATCGCAACCGTGAGGTACTAGACTTGCAGCCGAACCCCTTTTCGGCTGCAAGCCTCGCTGTCCCACGCCTCTGTCTGATTGCCGCGCTGGCGGCTGCGTGTTCCTTCGACGCCAGCAGACTGCGAGCCTCGGCATCGCCCCCTGCTGGCGGAGCTGGCGGACACACCGCCCTCGCCGACGCAAGCTCGGCCACGGCCGATAGCGGGGGCACCACCAGCCCGCCCGACGCCGCCCTAGGCGGCAGCGGCGGCACCGGGGGGCGAGCTGGCAGTGGGGGCAGCACCAGTGCCGACGCCGCCACGGTTTCTCCGGATCTGGCAACCGCGAACGATAGTGGCAATTCAGCAACAGGCGGCAGCTCTCAAACCGGCGGCACGGCCGCCACGGGCGGAACCGTCGGCGCAGGCGGCACCACTGCCACCGGGGGAACTGTCGGCGCAGGCGGCACCACCGCCACCGGGGGAACTGTCGGCGCAGGCGGCACCACTGCCTCGGGCGGCACCACTGCCTCGGGCGGCGCCACCGACTCGGGCGGCAGCACTGCCACCGGCGGGACCACCGACTCGGGCGGAACCACCGCCTCAGGCGGAACCACTGCCTCAGGCGGCACGACCGCCTCAGGCGGAACCACTTCCTCAGGCGGAACCCCCAGCTCGGGTGGCACCATCGGCCCCGTCACCACCAACTGTCCAGGAGCCGTGCCCGCGGGCATCACCTCGTCCTGGTGCTCCTGCACCCAGC
>PMIX01000069.1:0-655 GCA_003158395.1 Myxococcales bacterium
GAAGTGTCTTGAGCACCTTGGCGAGTTGCCCCGGCTGGTTAACCTCCCAGTCCTTCTGCGGGGCCAGGCGAATCCGGGCACCGTTCGCGCCACCGCGTTTGTCGGAGCCACGGAAGGGTGATGCCGACGCCCACGCCGTGGAGACCAGCTCCGCGACCGAGAGGCCGGAAGCCAGCAGCTTTGCCTTGAACGCGGCGATGTCCTCCGCATCTATGAATTTGTGGTCGACGGCAGGGATGGGGTCCTGCCAGATTAGCTCTTCGGCGGGAACCTCCGGTCCCAGATAGCGCGCACGCGGGCCCATGTCCCGGTGGGTCAGCTTGAACCACGCGCGGGCGAAGGCGTCCGCGAGCTCGCCCGGATTCGCCAGGAAACGACGCGAGATCTTCTCGTAAGCTGGGTCGAAACGCAGCGATAGGTCGGTGGTCAGCATGGTCGGCACGTGCTTTCTCGACGGGTCGTGCGCGTCCGGGATTGTCGCTTCGGCGTTCTTGGCGACCCACTGGTGCGCGCCGGCGGGGCTCTTGCTCAGCTCCCATTCGAACGCGAACAGGTTTTCGAAGAAGGAGGTGCCCCACTTCGTCGGCGTTTGGGACCAGGTGACCTCCAGGCCGCTGGAGATCGCGTCTTTACCCTTGCCGGTACCGAAGCTGCT
>PMIX01000069.1:736-5644 GCA_003158395.1 Myxococcales bacterium
CTCGAGGTCGCGGTCGCCGGAATGGCGCTGGTCTTCGAGCCAGACCTTCTCGGCGCCCCAGTACACATCCTGATCCGGTTCCCAGACGTCGGCGCGACCGCCACCGAAGCCGAAGGTCCGCAAGCCCATCGACTCCAACGCGACGTTGCCGGTCAGAATGATCAGGTCGGCCCAGGAAATCTTNNTTGATGGGCCACAGCAGCCGTCGCGCCTTGTCCAGGTTGACATTGTCCGGCCAAGCGCTGAGCGGCGAGAAGCGCTGTTGGCCCCTGCCGCCGCCACCACGCCCGTCCCCGATCCGGTAGGTGCCGGCGCTGTGCCACGCCATGCGAATGAACAGGCCCCCGTAGTGACCGAAATCCGCCGGCCACCAGTCCTGCGANNCCAGTCACGGTTCGACGTACCGCCGCCAGCGGCGTGATTGAACGGACATTGCCCTCCGGTTGCCGTGGTGCCCTCCCGGGATGGGGTCGAAGTTGCCTTGTTGCTGATGGTCGGCATGCGATCCTCCTGACTCTTAGGATGAGTGGCCGGCGGCTTTGTTCCGATGATGCTGCTTCGGCGCTTGCGGCGCGGGTGGCGGTTGAGCCGGCAGGACAAGCTCTTGTGCGAAAAGATGCCCTCGCTATCATAGCCAACGTGAATTGCGGCGCCCTCATCTTCACCGGCCATGCATTCGCCCGGATGTTCGCCAGGGCCATAACACCAGCCGAGGTGCGGGCGGTCGTCGATCACGGCGAAACGATAGCGGAATATCCGGACGACAAGCCGATCCCAGCGCCCTTCTGCTGGGGACCGTCGACGGGCGGGTCCTGCATGTTGTGGTCGGACATGACGCCGGGAGCGAACGGTGCTACGTAGTAACGGTGTACGATCCCGACCCGGAAAAGTGGGAACGCGACTTCAGAAGGAGGACGCCTTGATGACTTGCCCAATTTGCAAGCACGGTGAAATCGCGCCTGGGCACACCACGATCGCGATTCAACGCGGAGAATCCACGATTATCCTCAAGGGCGTCCCCGCCGGAATCTGCGACAACTGCGAGGAGTATCATCTTTCCGAAGATGTCGCGCTGAAGGTCTACGCCGTGGCTGACCTGGCCGTTCGCTCCGGCGCCGAAGTCGAGATCCTGCGCTTCGCGGCGTAGCCAATCGACGACTAGGTCGAACTGGCCGATCGGGGACACGCGCCAGAGGCACTCTTTCCCCTCTGCCTAGCGAGCAAGCCCAATGGCTACCTTCTCGGCTCATGCCGCATCGCCACCGCCCCCGAGCCGTTCGCCTGGGCGGGGAAACCCCGGCACTACCATCGCTCGGTTGGGCAGAAGCCCAATAAGGCGCTAGACTGCACATACAATGCGTGCCGTGACCATCGAAATCCCGGAGAACATCCTGCTTGGCTCGGGCCAGTCGAGTGAGGAGTTCGCGCGGGAAGCAAAGTTGTTGCTTCTTGCCAAGCTGTTCGAGCTCGGCCGCGTGTCGTCTGGGAAAGCCGCCGAGGTCTGCAACATGACTCGCGTCGAGTTCCTGCTGTCGATGGGCAAGCTAGGCGTTTCGCTCGCGCAACTCGATTCAGACGAGCTGAAGCGAGAGATTGCTGATGCCTGAACTGCCCGTTGTCGCGGACAGTGGTCCGCTGATCGCGTTGGCACTGATTGGGCATCTCGATCTCCTGCGCGACATCTACGGGGCCGTGTTGGTTCCGGATGCCGTCTGGCGAGAAGTCACCGAAGCTGCACCCGAGCGTCCAGGCGCAATCGAAATGGTGCGGTCACCTTGGTTGGTCAGAACCGTGCTCTCGCATCCACCGGACCCGTTGCTGCGCGCGGAGTTGGGACTGGGTGAGGCCGAGGCGATTGCGTTGGCGACGGAGTTGGGCGGCCGCCTGCTGCTGGATGAACGGAAGGCGAGAAGGATCGCTGAGATTGGGTACGGGCTACCAGTGCGAGGGACGATTGGGACCCTCCTCCTCGCCAAGAAGCGCACTCTGATTCCGGCACTGCGACCTTTGTTGTTGCAGGTACGGTCGGCCGGCTACTTCCTTTCGACCGCGCTCATGGAAGCCGCTTGTGAATCCGCCGGTGAATAGGCTACTTTCTCGGCTCATACCGCATCGCCACCGCCCCCGAGCCGAACTCCAGCCGGCCCACGAGCCTCAAGTCGATACACTTCGATAGCCCCGCGAACAACGTCGGCCCGTGGCCCGCTAGCCTAGGCTGCACCACGAACTCGTACTCATCGATCAATCCCAGCTCCGCCAACGCCAGCGGGAGCTTCACGCCCCCCACGAACAGTCCCTTACCCGACTCCAGCTTGAGCTGTTGAACGGCCTTCCCCAGATCCCCGCGGATGATCTCAGCGTTCCAATCGACCCGGTCCAAGGTGCTCGACACGACGTACTTCTTTGCCGCGTCGATCGTCCGGGCGAAGGGTTCCATCCAGGGTGGCATCCAATCAGGCCTCGCTCCCGTCCGCGCCGGCAGCCGCCACGCTGCCTCCATCATTTCGTAAGTCACCCGGCCAAAGAGAAGGGCATCGGCCTGGGCGAGGTTCTCGACCGCGTGACGATGCAACTCTTCGTCCGCGGGAATTGCACGATGATCGCAGCACCCGTCCAATGTGACGTTGATGGAATACCGAAGAGGTCGCATGATTGAGGAGGATCGCCGATGGGGCAATACTACACCGGGCGCCGGAGTCCCCCGTTAGTTCTTGTCTTCTGAGCAGATTCACGCGGGCTCCGTCGGTCAGCTGCGACGGCGCTATGGGCGGCCAGAGACACAACCACTACCGTCTCACGAAAGGGATGGGCTGGAACCGCGGTGCTGATGGAGGTTCCTGATATGAATGCTCTCAAGACCGCGATGAGCACCCCGGGTGCCGCCGAGGCGATGGCGCACGATGGAGTGCTGGCCGAGACACTGGTGCTGCTCGTCGAGGCGTAGCTGGGCATGATCTCCCTCTATCTCGACATGCTCGGCAAGGAGAACGACTTCAGCAGCCTGTTGGCGCTGGTCGACTAGAACGCCACGACTGGCGCCGCCGACATTGTTTGGCGCGTTGATCGGCCTATCTAATCTGCTTACGCCCCGACCTCTGCTGTCGCGCGATCCAGCAGATCGGTCAACGCCAGGCGGACGGCCCAGTCGCGCAGGTAGGCCAGGTTCAGGCTGCCCTGTTGCGCGCGTAGTACGCCCAGGATGTCGCGCCACTGTCGATCCGAGACCTCGCCGCCTTCACGAAACCAGAGCATCTTGCGCAAGATGGTGTCTTCGGGTGCCTTGACCATGAGGGTACGGCCAGCACGAACCACGACCGGCCGGCGGCGCGAGAACTCGGATTCGTCGTAGGGGCCGTGGGGGTGCCCGAAGAAGTCGATCTTCAGCACCAGCGGCAGATAGAAGATGTTTGCGGATCTGCCGTGCAGGATGGCGCCTCGTAGCATGTCGCCGTCGACTTCAAAGTCCGCGCCAAGCAGTTCACTGAGCTCGCGTACTTTCCCGACGGCCATGTCGATGACGAAGTCGATGTCGTTGGTCGCGCGCGGTTCGCCATCGATCGAACTGGCCAGACTTCCGCCGACGAAATAGGACGCGCCAACCTTCCCCAGCGCCTCCGCGACCCGCAATGCGATGTCGACGACGTCTTCAAGCCTGTCGCTCATCCCGGGCGCCCCGCGAACACGCGCCGAGCTACCTCGGCACCATAAAGGCGTTCGGCGAGTTTCTCGCGAAGCTCGTCGTCCGCGAGTGTGCGGTCGGGATGCGCCTGTTTGATGCCGGCGATGGCAAGCTCTCGCGTGGCTCGCGACAGGCCGAGGCAGATCGCGAGTCGTCTTTCGGGCCCTGCTTGGCGCAAGAGCTCGAAGTATCTGGCGTTTGCCTTGGGCGAGGTGTCGCTCACGAAGGTCAATTTACCACGCGCGATGCTGCTTGCGCGGCGTGCCTCAAGGTTTCTTCTGGTCCATCGGCATCTTTTCGTCCTTGCTCCAAGGCGGGACGATCTTGTTTGCGCGAGCATAGGCAACTTCTTGCCCAAGGTGCTCGTTCAGGTGGCCAACGAGAATGATCAGTACGGATCGGACCGACATGTCGTGGCCAAAGAAAGTCACCATCTTATCCAAGTCAGTATCGGGCAGCGAGCTGATCACCTCGTGCACATGCCCAAAGGACTTCTCGAGGATCTTCTTGATCTCCGCCTTGTCCGTCGTCTTCTTGTCCCACTTGGCCGGATTCATTTCCCAACCGGCATCGGCCGGAGGCTCCTTGCCCGTCGCCGCCTTGGTCAGGCCGTAGTTGGCGAAAGCGATGTGCAAGTACGCCTCGGCGATCGAGCGAACTCCCGGTGCTGGACGCCAATTGAACTTGCTCTGTGGGACGGCCTCCTCCAGTTGCAGCACTTGTTTCTCGTTGTAGCTGTACACACCGAGCAGGTCGCGCTGAAACGCCCCCTTCGCGGACGGAGCCGCGGAGGGAGCGGGAGTCGGTGCCGCGTGTGCCGCAGCGCCAAGCAAGCCAACCATGACTCCAAATATCGAAGTGGAACGGATGACATTCTTCATCGCAGTCTCCTTATTGGGTTGTCGGGGCGTCATAACGCAGGCAACTCCGCCCTCTCTAATCTGAGATGCCGAAGTGAGCCAGGCGTTACTCCATCTTCGTCGGACGAAAGTAAGCCGGGTATAGGGCCTGGCTGGAAACGACGGTCAACGTCCGAATGGCCGCCGCAGTCCGATCCTGAGTTCGTTGATCTGGCTCAGGAAGTCTCGAGTCTGGACTACCGGTGGTGCCCTCGCTTGAACACGGTGACCCGCGAGAAGTCGGCCTTGCGGAACTGCTTCACGCAAAGGCCGAAGAACGTCGCTCCGATGGCCAGGATGATCAGCACCCCGTCGCGGGGCTGCACCACG
>PMIX01000236.1 GCA_003158395.1 Myxococcales bacterium
CAGCAGGCCGATGCTGCGGAGCCTGCGCACAATGCCCTTCGTCTTCTCGAGGACGTGGTGGCCAAAGCCGGCGGCGACGAAAAGCTCGGGATTGTGGGGTTGCCCGGACTGCGCAAACTCGCCCTAGGACCAGGGGTATGGAAGGATCTCGCCATCACCTACGAGATCCTCTCTCGCATCGACGGCAGGGACGACCCACGCATCGCGGTTGCGTACGAGAGATTCGTCGAGCAGGCCGCGGCCGACGATCCCGATCTGCCGACGGCACGCAAGATCCTCGAACAAACGCGCGCGGCCCAGCGGGAGATGATCCTGCGAAGACGCCGCACCCCAATCAGGGCCAATTCAGAAGAGTAGTCGGATGATCTCGAGAATGTGCACCCTCTTCAAACAGGATCGAAACGCGGCACAAGCTGAAGGCTTGTCTCCGCCCCGGGGCGACCTGCACGATGTCAGCTTGGCCAGCCGCTTGGAGACCGAAATGCACCCCTACGCAGTCCTACCCGATCGCGTCCCCGCATCGTACCTATGACGAGGAAGCCGAGGCTGCTGCTCCGAACACGCCTTTGCGGACCGCACGCTTTGCACCGATCAGACCGTAGCTCTTGAGCTTGCGGTAGAGCGTGGCCGAGCCGATACGGAGCTGCGCGGCGGTGTGGGTCTGGTTTCCGCTGTTCAGCTCCAGCGCCGCGAGGATGTATTCCCTCTCGACCTCATCCAGCGGCCGCACCGTCCCCTTGGTGGCCACGGGCCTGGGAAATGCCTGGCGGATCTCCTCGGGCAAGTCCTCCAGCTCCACTCGACTTCCGCGTGCGAGCGCAACCGCGCGTTCCATGGCGTTCTCGAGCTCGCGCACGTTGCCCGGCCACTCATAGCGCAAGAGCTGATCGGCGGCGTCTGGCGCCAGAGCCGCAATCTTGCGTTTCATGCGCAGGGCGGCGTTCCCGAGCAGTACCCGGGCCAGCGGCAGGACGTCGTCTCGGCGGTCGCGCAGCGGCGGCACGTGCAGCTCCACGACCTTGAGCCGGTAGTAGAGGTCCTGGCGAAAGGCGCCGCCCGCGACCCCGTGAGCCAGGTCGCGGTTGGTGGCGGCCACCACGCGCACGTCGACCCGTCGGCTCTTGTTCTCGCCCACGCGCCGGATCTCCCGCTCTTGCAAGGTTCGCAAGAGCTTGACCTGCATGCCGGGCGAGACCTCGCCGACTTCGTCGAGCAGCAGCGTGCCGCCGTTGGCCGCCTCGAACAGCCCCGGTCGGTCCGAAGTCGCGCCGGTGAACGCGCCCCGCGCGTGTCCGAATAGCTCGCTTTCGAGAAGCGTCTCCGTGATGGCGCCGCAGTTGACCGCAATGAAGGGCCCCGCCGCGCGCGTGGACTCCTCGTGCACCAGCCGCGCGATCCGCTCCTTGCCCGAGCCGCTTTCGCCGGTGATGAGGACGGTAGAATCGACCTTGGCCACCCGGCGCGCCAGGTCCACGAGCTGCGCCATGATGGGGCTCTTGGCGACGGTGTCCAGCGGCTCTTCGACGTCGCGAGCCACACGGACCAGCGCTCGGCGGTGCTCGCGGAGCTTCCGTTCGGCCGCCTTCAGAGTCTCCGTGACCCGGTGGAGCGAGACATCGAGGCACTCCCTGAGGCGGCTGGGCTTGAAGAAACGTAGCTCCTCGGCGCGTTCGTCACCCCACTCCTCGCGCGTGCGTCCGAACAGGTGGCAGGCCGCGTCGCCCTTGCCCATGCAGCGATCTTCGAGGACGTAGATCTCCTTGCCNNTCCAGGGCGTGGATGCGGGTGCCCGCGCGGCGCCAGTCTTCGTCGCTCGACCACTTGAATTCGGTCTGCATGGCCTCGGCCATGCGCCAACCGTGGGCGAAGCCGAACTGGGTGAAGACAGTGCGGGCCGCATTGAGGCCAAAGTTCTCAACCAGATACTTCCGCAAGAGCCCCATCGCCACAGCATCAAGCAGAAGCGCACGCTGTCCGGCGAACCGGATTACGCCGCCCTCTGGGTCCAGCTCCAGCAGCTCCTTATGATCCAAATCATCTACTCGCATCCGCCATCCTCCCCTTCAAATTAGAGGACGTTGTACTTCATTTAGATTGAGGCGGCCAGCTCCTTGAAACTGCCCGCGATGCAAGTGTTTGAATCTATACAAGTTTTTTTGTGGCCCGAAAGATGCCTTAGACACGTATGGAGATGTATGGCAGCCCGATACCCACGGGGGACCGAGTGCGTTAACGCGCAACAACGGGACGGCAGCCGCCATCCAGCAGAAAGGGAACAATATGAGCAAGAACAACTCCGTCGTAGCAGTCTATCCGTCGCACACGGCTGCCGAAGCAGCCATCAAAGAACTGCAAAAGTCCGGTTTCGATCTGAAGAAACTATCGATTGTTGGACGCGACTATCACACGGACGAGCATGTGGTCGGGTACTACAACGTCGGCGACCGCATCAAAGTATGGGGCAAGACGGGCGCCTTCTGGGGTGGGGTGTGGGGACTGTTCTTCGGTTCTGCGTTCTTTTGGGTCCCCGGTCTGGGGCCGCTCCTGGTGGCGGGGCCGCTGGTGAGCTGGATCGTCGGTGCACTGGAAGGCGCCGTCGTCGTCGGTGGTCTAAGCGCGCTTGGAGCCGGCCTGTACAGCCTGGGCATCCCGAAGGACAGCATATTGCAGTACGAGACGGCGCTGAAGGCCGGCAAGTTCGTCCTGCTGGCCCACGGCTCCGTGGATGACGCAGCCCGCGCCAAAGACATACTGACGCGAACCGAGCCGGTGAAATTGGAGCACCACCAGTAGACGCAGCAATTTCCACAGTTCGAGCCGGCGCATGAACGCCCCTGGTCGCTGCTCTGGGTCGCAAATTAGGAGACTGACATGAATACGACCGCAGGTTTGTGGATTGATCACCGGAAGGCGGTAATTGTGATTGTCTCAGCCAAGGGCGAAGAGACGATGGAGATCAAGTCGAACGTCGACAAACAGCCGGGCCGTTTTGCGGGTGTTCGTTCGACCGCTCCCTACGAATCACAACTGGTCAAGGCCGACGACAGGCTGGAAAGGAAGCTCACCGGCCACCTCAACCAGTATTACGCGAAAGTGATGGCGTCAATTCACGATGCTGACGCCATCCTGGTCTTTGGCCCAGGGGAGGCCAAGGGTGAACTCAAAAAGCGCCTCGATCGCGCGAAAATCGGTGGACACATCGCCGTTATGGAAACGACCGACAAACTGACCGACCGTCAGATCGCGGCCAAGGCCCGAAAGTACTTCCACAAAGAGAACTCAACGCAGTCACGCAAGAGGGTCGCCCCCGCCGTCGGCCGGCGGTTGCGGCGCAATACGCCCACGCGCGACGTCTGAGGGCGGTATTCGCGCCGTTGGGTCAGCAAGATTCACGAGACGGGTTCACGTCTTCCGCCTCGTCGTCGTTCAATTCGAGTTTGCGATTCATGCCAATACTCCTTCGTCGGGCCGTCCACGGCGACGCTCTGCACGATGCGTGCCATGGCATCCCATTGCGGTTTCGCAACACGTCTTCACGCAGGTGCTTGTTCCCTCCCTCGAATTGAAGGAGATGGTCCTTCATTTGGATTGAACCGTCCGGCTCTCTGAAGGCGGAACAGACGCAAGTACCTGGATTTGTTGTGTCTGGACGGTGGCTTGAAAGCTGCTTTAGACATGGGTGGAGAGGCAAGGCACGCCGATTTCACCATCGCCGCCAACAAGATGCAGAAGGGCGGACGACCTATCCAAGGGGACGGCGATCGAAGGGAGAATTCCATGGAAAAGACGCAAGAGAACCTAGGCAAACTGGAAACGCAGCTCAAGCAATGGGGCGCAAGGCTCGACGAGCTCGTCGCCAAAGCCGATAGGGCCGGCACCACGGCCAGGATTGACAATCGCAGGCGCATCGACGATCTGAAGGCGAAGGTCCAGGCCGCGCAATCGAAGCTCGACGAGGTCAGGACCGCGGGCAGCGAGAGGTGGGAGACGCTCAAGACGGGTGTGGAGAGCGCCTGGAGCGAACTCGAACTCGCCTTCAAGAAACTAAGGAACTAGCGGGAAAGGAATGAAGCCATGTTGTGGTCAATCGCTCTCGTTCTCATCGTGTTGTGGGGGCTCGGACTAGTAACCTCCTACACCATGGGAGGGTTCATTCACATCCTCCTGGTGGTTGCCGTGGTGGTGGTCTTGGTTCGGATCATCCAGGGACGCCGAGTCCTTTGAAGTCGGAATCTTGGACCGCCAGGGCGGGGTCTATTGATGGCCTGATGTGGAACCCGGGAAAGTGAGGCAGCTATGCCAGGATTGAAGTGGACGCATTTGCGACAGCCGCGCGAAGTGGGCGCCATGGTGGAAGCCCAGGTAAGGCGCTGGGCGCTCAAGCAGGCAGGGCGTGGAAGCGCATTGCGGGAGGAATGGCCTGTGGTGACGGTTTCATGTGAGTTTGGCGCGCAAGGCGTTGCCCTTGGGCGGGGGGTGGCGAACCGTCTCGGCTTCAGCTACTGGGATCGCGAAATCGTGAGCGAGCTTGCGCGCCTCTTGCACATGGGAGAAGGCACTGTCGCGGTTTGGGATGAACGGACGCGCAGCGCGCTCGAGGACTTGCTCGGGGCCTTCACACCCAATCCGGAGGTCGCATCCGCAGACTACGCCGCAGAGGTCCGGCGGATCGTCGGCTCGATTGCACGCCAAGGGAGCGCGGTTATCGTGGGCCGGGAGGCCCAGTTTCTGGTCGATCCTCGTCGTGCACTTCGTGTGCGGATGGTGGCTCCCTTTGATTTTCGCGTGCGGGCGGTTGAAGCGGGAGCGGGAATCCCGCTCGAAGCGGCGAAACGGATGATTGTGGCCGGCGAGAAAGAGCGCGCAGCGTTCGTTCTTCATGCCCTGGGACAGAATGTGGCTGACCCGGCCCACTACGACGTCGTCGTCAATACGGGAACCTATGCGGGGGAGCGCGCAGAGTCTGTGGTGCTGATGGCCTACCTCGCCAAGTTCGGCGAGTGGCCGCTGACGGCGGGGGCGCTGGAAGGGGAGCAGTTGTCAGGTCCTGCTGGCCGCCTACCGCCAATGGCCTAGGTGACCGATGGGGTGTCGTGCCCGACCGCTATCCGATGCCCGCAACCATGTGGAATCACGTTTGTTCTCCCTCGCGCATAGGGGGGCTAGGTGACGCAAAGAGTAGCCGTCTGCGTGGATACGAGGTTCGCTCGACTTACGTGAACGCCTACTCTCAACGATTGCGTCGAAAGCGGCACGTTCACTCACAGCAGAGCATCTAACCGCGCAAACCCCAGCAATCACGAGGAGACCTCACATGGCAACCAATTCCAGAACCATCCCCACGGTCATCTTCACCCTGGGACTCGGCCTTGCCGCTGGCTGCGCGACGAGCGGCGCGGCCGAAAAGTACGAGGCGGAGCAGAAGCTGGTCAGCGGTCACATCGAGACCTTCGATGACCTCGACTTCAACGTGTTCACCGGGCAGAAGTGGGCGGAACTTCACCGCAGCCACTCCCAGGACATCACGGTGTACTGGCCTGATGGACACGCGACTAAGGGCATCGACAAGCACATTGAGGATTTGAAGGCGATGTTCGTTTGGGCGCCCGACACGCGGATCAAGGAGCACCCCGTGAAACTCGGGCAGCGCGACTGGACGGCCGTCATCGGCTTCATGGAAGGAACATTCACGCAACCCATGCCCATCGGAGAGGGCAAAGCCATCCCGCCGACCGGGAAGGCCTACAAGATCAGGATGGCGACCATCGGCCACTGGAACAACGACGGCGTGATGGATGCGGAGTACCTCTTCTGGGACAATCAGGAGTTCATGAAGGAGATCGGGCTCGGGAAGTAGGACCGAGGACTCTGGCCAGGAACTCGAAGGAGCTAGGAATGCAAGGTGGTTTAATAGTAGCCACGACGGAGTGGATCCCCGTCATGGACGATGCCTCGCTGCCCGAGGGTGGCATGCAGTCCGCGTATCCGCGGGGGCTCAACGTGGTGATAGCGCGAGTCGATGGAACGGTCTACGCGGTCTCCGGCGCGTGCGCGCACATGGGGTGCCCGCTCTTCACCGGCTCCTTGGCCGCCGGGATCCTCACTTGCCCGTGCCACGACTGGCGCTTCGACGTTCGGACGGGTGAGTTCTTGGATGCGCCGGAAGTACGACTGACGGTCTACCCCGTGCGAAGCGAGAACGGCAAGCTGTTCATCAATCTCGGCTGAAAGGGAAAGCGATGCCAAACATCATCATGTACACGCTGTCGACCTGCCCCTGG
The DNA here is from genome assembly GCA_003158395.1 of Myxococcales bacterium. Taxonomy (GTDB): domain Bacteria; phylum Myxococcota_A; class Polyangia; order Fen-1088; family Fen-1088; genus Fen-1137. The sequence goes on from PMIX01000236.1 coordinate 6,282, forward strand.
TGTAGGAAGACCAAGAACTTCTTCAAGCAGCACGGCGTGCCGTTCCAGTTCATTGACTACGACCTCGCGGACGAGGCCACTCAGGAGAGAATCATGGCCGAACTGGATGCGCACGGAGCGAACGGTTTTCCATTCGTGCGCATAGGCGAAACCGTCATCATGGGCTACAACCCAGGGCGCTACCAAGAGCTCCTCGGGCTTTGAGAGGATGCTTCCATGACGGTAGAGACGAGGAAGCAAACCCTGCACTATTTCTTTGCCAAGGTGGTCGACCGCCTTGGTTACAAGTTCACTCCCGATGAGGATCTCAGGGACTTCTTGCTGGAGCAGGAGGTGTTGCTCGAACAGAAGCACGGTATCCCATTCTGTCCATGTCAGCCCATCACTCGCGAACGGGCGCACAACATGACGCTCGTGTGTCCGTGCATCCCATTTCATCGAGCCCACTACGACGCCATGAAACGCTGCTGGTGTGGCCTCTTCGTCCACAAGGACGTCACGGATCCAGATTCGTTGCCGCAGATCCCCGCCTCGGAGGTGAAACGTGGGTGAACGCTTCGTCTCCGCCATCGATGCCGCGGACCTCGCTCCCGGTGGCATGAAGACCGTTCAGTTGGAGGGACGCGAAATTGTTGTCTGCAACTGCGAGGGGCGTTTTCTCGCTGTCGAACGGCGGTGCGGGCACATGAACGCGCCGCTCGAGATGGGAACCCTCGTGGGCACCGTCCTCACCTGCCCTATGCATTGCGTTCAGTTCGACATCGCGACCGGCGAGGCACTTGCAGGTCCCGTCCCCCACGACACGGGCAACGAGCCCGCTCCTCCCAAGCTTGGGGGTCTGCTCGCGAACATCGCTATGCTGATGGGGCACATCCAAACGCGGGCTATCCGCACCTATGCGACGAAGGTGGAATCGGGGAGGGTCTGGATTGCCCTGTAGCTTGCGATTCTGCTTGCGGCTGACAGCCCGGCGTCCGCCGAAGAGTCGCCGCCCGCGGCGCCAAGTTTGGAGCAACGGGTGGCTGCATTGGAAGCCGAGAAGGCCGAGTTCGACAATTGCAAGGAGCGCACGCGCAAGGAGATGAGCGACCACGAGGTGGAGCGCGCGAGACGGTTGTGCGCAACTTTCTGGAGGTCGCAGACAACTTGGAGCGTGCCATCGCTTCGTGGAAAGGAGGCGGCGAAGAGGACGTCAAGTCGGTGCGGGATGGCGTCGAATTGACGAAACGCCCATGGCCAACGTGAAATTCGCTTTTCGCGCTCTGGGCGTGGCACTCGCTGCGGTTTTGATCTGCGCGGGCTGTAGGAAGACATCCGGCCCATCGGTGAGCTTGCTCGGATCCACCTCGATCCAACCCTTTGCGGAGGTCCTGGCGGAGCAGTACACGAAGAAGAACCCCGGGCACTTTGTGGAGGTGCAGGGGGGCGGATCGACCGCCGGCCTGCAGGCGGCAGCCAACGGGCTCGCGGACATTGGCATGTGCTCGCGTGCGCTCACCGCAGAGGAGACGCACCAGTTCACGCCGATCCTCATCGCGCGTGACGGTCTCGCCGTCGTGGTGAACCCCAAGAACCACGTGACCAAGCTCTCGATCGGGCAGCTCCGTGCCGTCTTTGCAGGACGGGTCACGAATTGGAAGGATGTCGGTGGCAAGGATGGCCCCGTCCGGCCCATCACGCGCGAGGAGGGGTCCGGCACTCGCGATAGCTTCGTGCGGCTCGTGATGGGGAGCGAGCGTATTTCTCGCCGCGCCTTGACCCAGGAGTCCAATGGCGCAGTCAAGGAGTTGGTCAAGGGGGATCCCGCGGCCATCGGCTACATGTCGCTCGGACTCGTGGGGAAGGAACTCGCGGCCGTAACCGTCGAAGACGCCCAGCCCACCGTCGAGAACGTGCTCGCTGGCCGCTACACCCTGGTCCGCCCGCTGCTGTTCGTTACGAAGAGCGCCACCAATACCGCGGCACAGAGCTTCGTCGACTTCGTGCTTTCGTCCGAAGGGCAAGGGCTGCTCGAAACAGAGGGGCTGGTGCGGGCTCGATGAAGCGGGACAGACTGATCGGCGCGATCTTGCTCGTGGTGGCGCTTTCCGCCATCTCGGGCCTGGCGCTTATCACCGTGTTCATCTTCCGGGAGGGTGTGCCGATCATCTTGCGGGTGGGCGCGGGGCAGTTCTTTCTTTCCACGGACTGGGAACCGAGTCTCGGGCACTTCGGCATCCTGTCCATGATCGGCGGCTCGCTCGCGGTCACGGTGGGTGCGGCGGTCATCGGTGTTGTGTTCAGCCTGGGCCTCGCGATCGTGCTGACGCAGTTCGCTCCTCCCGCACTCGCGGCGGCCCTGAAGCCGGCCATCGAGCTTCTGGCGGGAATTCCGTCCGTCGTCTACGGGTTCGTGGGCGTGGTCACGCTCGTGCCTCTCATCCGCCACTCTCTCGGAGGGCCCGGGCTTTCGGTACTGGCTGCCTCGATCGTGCTTGGGATCATGATCTTGCCGACGATCACCAGTATCGCGATCGATGCATTGCAGGCGGTGCCACGGTCCTACGTGGAGGGCTCGATTGCTCTGGGCGCCACGCGGTGGCAGACGGTCACGATGGTCCTCTTGCGGGCCGCGCGGTCCGGCATCGTGGCCGCGGTGATCCTCGGGATGGGTCGTGCCATCGGAGAGACGATGGCCGTGATCATGGTCGCGGGCAACGCGCTCGCTCTCCCCCACAGCCTGCTCGACCCCGTGCGCACGCTTACCAGCAACATCGCGCTCGAGATGGGCTACGCCTCCGGGGACCATCGCCAGGCACTTTTCGCGACGGGCGTCACCCTCTTCGTGATCATCACGCTGCTGAACACCGCCGCGCTTGCGGTGTCGCGCCGGCGTGCCGGGAGGAGGCGCGTCGGATGAAGGTTTCGCCGGCCACCACCCAGCGCGTCGCGGTGGGCTTCATGTGGACTCTCGCCGCGATCACGTTCGCCGTGCTGATCTTCATCCTCGCGTTCATCCTCGCGCACGGCTTGCCCCACGTCACGTGGAGCTTTCTGACAGAGTCCCCGTCGAGCATGGGGCGTGAGGGCGGGATCTTCCCGATGATCCTGGGCACCCTCCTCGTGGCAGGACTCGCCGTGCTGGTCGCGGCCCCTATCGGCGTGGCGACCGCGGTCTACTTGACCGAATACACGCGCGAGGGGCGGCTTACCGCCGTGATCCGCTTCGGGGCGGACTGTCTGGCCGGGGTTCCCTCGATCATTTTCGGGCTCTTTGGCTTCGTCTTCTTCGCGATTACTCTGGGGATGGGGCTTTCGGTTCTTTCAGGCTCGCTCACCCTCGCGCTCATGGTGCTGCCGACCATCATACGCACGAGCGAAGAGGCCATTCGCGCCGTGCCCTACGCCTACCGGGAGGTCAGCTTCGGTCTCGGCAGCACCCGCTGGCAGATGGTCATCACCGTGGTCCTACGCTCCGCCCTTCCTGGGATTTCCACGGGTATCGTCCTGTCGCTCGGTCGGAGCATCAGCGAAACCGCGGCTGTGATGCTGACCGCGGGCTCCGCACTCCGTTTGCCGCGCTCCCTGTTCGACTCTTCGCGCACGCTCGCGCTGCACTTCTACATTCTCTCACGCGAAGGGATTTCGATGCCGAATGCCTACGCGACGGCGTCGGTTCTCATCATCGCCATTTTGGCGCTCAACTTGCTCGCCTACTGGCTCATGCGCCGTTTCGTGGCCAAGGTGGGGCGGTAGCCATGCCGGCGCCGAGGATCCAGGTGCAGGGTTTTACCGCCTGCTTCGATGGGAAGCCGGCGGTGAAGAACCTCGACCTGGAGATCTTCCCGCACGAGCGTCTCGCGATCATCGGGCCGGCCAGCAGCGGCAAGACGACCTTCTTGCGCTCCCTCAACCGCCTAAACGATCTTGACCCTGGCTTCACCCACAGCGGGGAGATCCTGCGCGACGGCAAGAATATCTACGATGCCGACGTGGATGTCGCCGAGCTTCGCCGCAAGATCGGCATGGTTTACGCTGTGCCGGTGCCGCTGCCGTGGTCGATCTACGACAACCTCGTCTACGGCTTGCGGCTGGCCGGAGTCCGCGACCGCGCCACTCTGAACGAACGGGTGGAGACAGCCCTCAGATATGCCGTGCTGTGGGACGAGGTCAAAGACCGCTTGCACGAGCCGGCCAACGTCCTCTCGGGTGGCCAACAGCAGCGGCTGTGCATCGCTCGGGTGCTCGTGCTCGAACCCGACGTGCTTATCCTCGACGAGCCCTGCTCCGGCCTCGATCCGATCTCCACCGGCAAAATAGAAGATGCGCTGGTCACTCTCAAAGAGAGACACTCCATAGTGCTCGTGACCAACAACACCAAGCAGGCCGCTCGGGCTTCCGACCGCACGGCGTTCTTTCTCCTCGGGGACCTTATCGAGGTCGGCCCGACCGCGCAGCTTTTCACCAAGCCGACCCACAAGCGGACGAACGACTATCTCGTGGGGCAGTTCGGGTAGGAACGGCGCATGGGAAGCAAGATCCAAACCCAGGGACTAGACCTCCACTATGGGAAGTTCCGTGCGCTTCTGGACGTGAACCTCTCGATCCAGCCGCGCATGATTACGGCAATCATTGGCCCCTCGGGATGCGGCAAATCCACGCTCCTTCGCTGTTTCAATCGAATGAACGATCTCGTCAAAGGCGTGCGCGTCGCCGGTCGGGTGCTGCTGGATGGCGTAGATATTCTCGGCCCCGCCACCAGCTTGTCCTTGCTTCGTCGGCGGGTTGGCATGGTCTTCCAGCGACCGAATCCTTTCCCCCTCTCGGTCTTCGACAATGTCTCCTACGGCTTGCGCGTTCACGGCGAGACTCATCGCTCGCGTCTTGTGCCTGTCGTGGAATCGAGCCTGCAGGCCACGGGGCTCTGGGAGGAGCTAAAGGACAGACTGGATACCTCCGCGCTCGACCTCTCGCCCGAGCAGCAGCAGCGGCTCTGCATCTCGCGTGTCGTGGCTGTCCAGCCCGAGGTGCTCCTCATGGACGAGCCTTGTTCGGCGCTCGACCCGATCGCCACCGGACGCATCGAGGATCTCATGCGAGCCCTAGCCGACCAATACACGATCGTCATCGTGACCCACAACATGCAGCAGGCCGCACGGGTGGCGGCCGAGACGGCCTTTATGCTTCTCGGCGAGCTGGTTGAGTTCGGTCCGACGCTAGGTGTGTTCGAGAACCCGAAGGACCAACGCACCGAGGACTATGTGTCCGGGCGGTATGGATGAAAGACGCAGACTTTTGCTGGAAGGACGAACGATGGCCAGACACCTGCAGCAGGAAATTGAGAAGCTCAAGGGCAAACTTCTCGCGCTTGTGGCGAACGCGAAGGACGCCGTCGAGAAGGCGGTAAAGTCCGTCGACGAACGCGACGCCTGTCTCGCACAGGCCGTCGTCGAGGGCGACGAGGAAATCGACCGCGCCGAGGTGGACCTAGAGGAGGATTGCCTGAAGATCCTCGCCCTCTACCAACCGGTCGCGACCGATCTCAGGCTGATCGTCAGCGTGATGAAGATCAACAACGACATCGAGCGCATCGGAGACCTCGCGGTAAATATCGCCGAACGCACGCTCTTCCTGTGCACCGAGCCGCCCATCGAGGCCCCGTCGGACCTCGCCGACATGCGGACCAAAGCGCTCGCCATGTTGACCGGGAGCCTGGATTCGCTGGTGCGCCAAGATACGAAACGCGCCCGCGAAGTGCGCACCGGAGACGATGAGGTCGACGACCTCAATCGCCAGATCTTCAGGGAGTTCTCGGCCGCAGTCCGCAAGAACCCCGAAAACGTCGAGTGCCTCTTGAGCTATCTCTCGGTCGGCCGGCACCTCGAGCGCATCGCCGACTACGCCACCAACATCGCCGAGGACGTCATCTACCTGATGGAGGGAGAGATCGTGCGGCACAAGCCGACGCTCCCGGAAGGGTGACGTATACCCGCATGAAAAGAGCACGCGAACAACCTGACGGCTCCATGGCACCCCCCAAGTCCCCCTCGCGGCTAACGCTGCGAGGCCTCGATTGGCTCAATTTCCTGCTCGCCGATGTGCGGACTGGTGTGGGGCCGTTCCTCGCGATTTACCTCGCTGGCTACAAGTGGGACGAAGAGCGCGTGGGGCTGGCGCTCACGGTCGGCGGGATCGCAGGAATTCTCACGCAGACGCCGGCTGGAGCGCTGGTTGACTTTCTCCGATCGAAACGAGCGCTGGTGGGTGTGGGCGTGGCCGCGTTGGCTGCGGGAGCGCTGCTGATCGCACTGTTTCCGTCGTTCTGGCCCCTCATGGGCGCCCAGGTCTTGATTGGCGGCACGTCCAGCATCTTCATCCCAGCCATCTGTGCGATGTCGCTTGGGATCGTCGGACATGCCGCATTCGACACCCGCCAAGGTCGCAATCAGACCTTCAACTCGGCAGGTAACGTGACGGCCGCCGTGTTGATGGGCCTTCTCGGCTACCTGGTTTCCAACCGGAGCATCTTCCTCTTCGTCGTGGCTCTCTCGGTCCCCACGATTCTCATCCTGTTTCTGATCAGACCGGCCGAGATTGACTATGAAGTCGCCCGTGGCGCCAATGACGGCGAGAAAGGGGGCAAAGCGGAAAGCGTCTGGGTGCTTTTTCGCGATCGCCCCCTGGTCATCTTCCTCGTTTGCGCCGTGATGTTCCACTTTGCGAATGCGGCGATGCTGCCTCTGCTCGGCGAGTTACTGGCAAAGGGTCAGGGGCGAAGCTCGATGCTTTTCATGTCGGCGTGCGTGGTCACAACCCAGTTCGTCATAACGTTGCTCTCGTCTTGGTCGGGGAGGAAGGCTGGAACCTGGGGGCGAAAGCCACTTCTGCTGATCGCGTTTGGCGTACTTCCGATTCGTGGCGTTTTTTACACCCTCACCTCCAATACGGAATTGCTCGTGGCCATCCAGGTTCTGGACGGCATCGGGGCGGGGATCTTCGGCGTTGTGTCCGTGCTGGTGATCGCCGATTTGACTCGCGGTACCGGCCGATTCAATCTCACGCTAGGAGCCATCACCACTGCCGTTGGCATCGGGGCGTCTCTGAGCCAGGTCATCGCCGGTGGTATCGTTCACCGCGTGGGCTCTCATGCCGGCTTCCTGTTCCTCGCGGCTGTGGCGTCGGCAGCTTTCGCCTTGCTCTACTTCTCTATGCCCGAGACACGCAACATGCGCTTGGCAAGAGAGTAAGATATTCTGAACAACCTTCGAGCGGCGTTGATCGCTCGAGCCGTACTGTCGGCTTCGCACGCCGATACCGGGACAGTCCTGGCCGCGCTCATCGGCGCCGACGTCGGACCGATTGTCACTCCTTTCGGCTCACTCGCAACCATGCTCGTGCTCGCCCGGCGTGAAGGGGAAGAAGTGCGCAGCGGGCGGCTCGTGATCCTCAGCCTATGGGTGGCGCCTGTGATGGTTGTTGCCACCACCCTCGCCCTGCCCCTGAGTTTCGTGGTGGCTCGGTGACGGCACTAGGCGATCTGCAGGCGGCGAAACAGCGGAGCCTTGATCAGATCCAATAGAAAACTGAAGGCAACGGCCGCCGCAAATAGAACGGCGACTACGCCAGCGGGCAGAGGGTGCATCAGGATTCCGCGCGTGGCCAGTGTTGCAATGATAAGGAGGTCGGTGGCCGATGCGACCATCAGCCATGTGCTCGGACGCGAACTCCAGAGATGTCGGCGCTCCCTCACGACGTAAAGAACGGCCTGCCCGCCGAAGATCAGCGTCACAATGGACAGGGTTTGCAACGTCTCAATGCCAAACCCTAGGGAATATTTCCCGATGGCCAGAACGCCTGTGCAAAAGGCGAGATCGCAGAAACCGAGAAAGATCCCCCCTACAGTTATACTTCCCACGTGCCAGACGTTGGGTGCCGGGGACATACGCACATTGTCTGTCGTGGCGAGCATGGACAGAAAGTCGCCTGTGATCATCGAGATCACCAGCAGAAGCGGGGTGAGGACGGCGTGCCCGGTCATGAGAATCCCGGCCAACAGAAAGAGCGCTCCCACAAATTTGTGAGTCACAGATTTCAGAATGTAGGTCAGGATACGCTGAAAAATGATGCGCCCTTCCTTCACCGACGCAACGATACCGCCCAGTCCCGCCTCGGTCAGAACGATCCCGGCGGCCGACTTGGCGACATCCGTTGCCGTCGATACCGCGATGCCCATCTGTGCCTGGCGCAACGCCGGGGCGTCGTTGGCCCCGTCACCGCACATCCCAACGGTGTGACCGCTCTTCTGAAGTTCCTGAACCAGATGATACTTGTCCTCGGGAAGAACGCCGGCAAAGACCCCGAAGCTCTCCGGACGTACCCCGTCGGGAACAGTGCCGGACGGACAGACTGCTCCGTCCAAGCCCACCGCATGGGCGACGATGGCGGCGGTTGCCGGCGCATCGCCTGTGACCATCATCGTACGCACACCCAACGCACGCAGTTGCGTGACAAGTCCAGCGGAATCCGATCGCGGAGGATCGCTCAACGCAATGAAGCCGGCCAGCCGCATGGCTTGCTCCGCGCCGGCTGCAACGGCAAGCACGCGGTATCCTTTCTTCTCAAGTTCGTCGGCGACGTCTGACCCATTGGGGGCGGCCTGCGCGAGGTCCTTGACGACACTGAAGGCTCCTTTGACGATCCGCGATGCGGTACCATCTGCAGCCGTTACCGATGCCCCAGACCTCTTGGTTTCCGGATCAAACGGAACAAACCGGATGAGCTTCGGCAGATCGACTGCGCTCTGGCCCGAGGCAGCCGAGCGAATCGCCGCATCCACCGAATCCTGCCCGCCGTCCGAACTGGCCAGGGCAGCCAGCCCAAGAACTTGGGCCTCGCCGAACCCGTCCATGGCCTTGACGACCGTCACGGTCAATTCGTTTTGCGTCAGCGTGCCTGTCTTGTCGACACACAAGATATCCATCGTCGCGGCTTCGTCCACAGCCGAGAGACGGGTGGGAAGGACGCCGACCTTGGCCAACGCCTTTGCACCGATGGCGGCGGCGAGTGTAAATGTCACGGGTAGTGCAACCGGGATGGATGAAAGAATCGCCGTGAGGACCAAGGGGACCATCTCCCGTAGCGGCATGGCGTGCACTAGGGCATAGGACACCAGTAGCGCGATGACGCCGCTGTTGAAGAGGGCGATATTGCGCACGATCCGGAAAACGATCTTCTGCTGAGTGCTTGTGACCGAAGCGGTGCGCACCAGTTCAGCGGTCTGTCCGAACTTGGTTCGAGTTCCCGTCCCAGTGACCGCGGCCACCGCCTCGCCCCGCCGCACCAGCGCGCCCGCGTAGCTTTGCAGACCCGGCCCGGCCTCGATCGGCACCGACTCCCCCGTGAGCATGGACTGATCGATGAGAACGGAGCCTTCCAGAACGTGCACGTCGGCTGGTACGACTCCACCGAGCGACAACTTCACAATGTCCCCGACCACGAGATTGGCCGCGGGAATATTGCTCCAGGTCCCATCTCGGCGAGCGGAAGCCGTCAGCGCGAGCCGTGACTTGAGGGCGTTCAGTGTGGCCTTGGCGCGGCTCTCCTGAAAGAAGCTGAGAGCGGCATTGAATATCAAAAGGACCGCAATTACCGATGCTTCAACATCTTCATGAAGACCGAGCTCGATCACGATGACGAGTTCCAGCATCCACGGGACAGGCGCCCAGAATTTTCCCAGTGCACTGCGGATAGGATGGACCGAAGTGTCGGGTATGGAGTTCGGGCCGAACTGTTGGAGACGGCTGTTGGCCTCGCTGCTGGACAGGCCGGACACTTCGGTCAACGCGACGGGTATGGATTCCATCTGAGCGTCACTGCCCTCCTCGTCGAGTGCGCGATAAATGCGTGAATGGGCCCATCTCCTACGCTCGCGTCCTTCGTGGCCGTTGGATCATGAGCAAGTGCTATGCCTACACCTCGCAGGGGAGCGCGAAGGCTGCCAGTCCGCCGCTCCGACGCTCTTGGGCGACCCATCGAAGCATGCGCAGCCGCCACAACCCGGCCGGCAGCTCAATCAAGGTGATGTGCCCCGTCGTTCAATTCGAAGGAGTAGCCGAGTCGATGGAGCCGACGAGCTGGAGCGGAAAGACTCGCCGGGCCGCGAACCGACGCAGAATCCTCAGCTTCGCCCGAGAGGGCACGTCCCCTCGTGACATGGTGGCTAATGGCACCGATCATGCATTGAGACTTTGCAGGAAAGAACCAATTATCCAGAAGAACACGAGACAGGGAGCCACCATGAATCCAAGTCCAAAAGAACACTGCGGCGTCGCGACTTGCGACTCGCACGTGCAAAGCACCCAAGAACTCTACGGCAACAAGCTCGCCGCGTTGGACGGCGACATCGGCCACGTGAAGGACTTCTACTTTGATGATGAGATATGGGTGATCCGGTACCTGGTCGCGGACACCGGATCTTGGTTGACCGGACGCCTCGTCCTGCTTTCCCCCCATGCTTTCGGGAGATTGGACCAGGACGAGAAGACGCTTCACGTGAAGCTGCGCAAGGCGCAGATTCAAGACAGTCCGTCTATCGAGTCACACAAACCCGTTTCCCGTCAATACGAGACGGAGTATTACGGCTACTACGGCTGGCCGACCTACTGGGAGGGGGACTCGATGTGGGGCCTGGGCGGCTATCCGGCGGCCCTGCCCCCAACCAAAGAGGAGGTGGAAGTCCGCCGCCAGTACCACCACCGGGACGACAAACATCTGCGAAGCACCCAGGCGGTGACCGGCTACAAGATTGAAGCGACCGACGAGACCATCGGCCATGTGACCGGCTTTCTGGTGGATGACAGGAGCTGGGAGATTCGCGAGCTGGTCGTCGAAGCCGGCCACTGGTATGCAGGTCAAAGGATCCTGATCTCGCCCAGCCGGGTCAAGCGGATCAGCTATGAGGAATCGAAGGTGTACGTGGATCTCAGCAAGCTAGACATCCAGCAGACCGTGGAAAACGACCACGCGCGAGTCAGCGCGCAGGATCGCGGCGTGGGGCCCTGCTGCGACTGAGCCGACAGGTTGTGGTTCTTCTTGAACATCCTGACCTTCAATTGCGGGAGTTCATCTCTCACCTTCAAGGTGTTTTCCGTAGACCAAGCGGAGAACATCCGGGTCGTCCTATCTGGGAAGGCGCACCGGGTCGGTGTCACGGGGAGCAGGCCCTCCTCGATTGAGTATGATCATGGCGGAAACCGGGCCAGCGAAGAGACCCCGCTGGATGACCATGGGCAGGCAGCCGTCCTGGTCATCAACAAGCTCGGGGAGCTCGGCATCAAGCTCGATTGTATCGGCCATCGATGGGTCCATGCGGCCGGCCATTTCCAGACGGCATGGGTGGACGACGCGCTTCTGCTCCGGCTGAAAGCCCTGGTCCCCATCCTCCCCGTCCATCATCCGGCCATCCTCCGGGTCATCTATGCCTGCCGAAAAGCCCTTCCCAAGCTCCCACAGTACGTCACTGCTGACGGGGCTTTTCACTCCACTATCCCAGCCTGCGCCTGCACGTATCTTCTGCCCAAGGGCCTCGTCAAGAAGTATGGGTTCCGCAAACACGGCTTCCACGGCCTTTCCTATCGCTATGTTGTCCGGAAGATCGTCGAGAACCTCGGCATCCCCCTGGAAGGATCGCGGATCGTGGCCTGCCACCTCGGGACGGGCGGATCCAGCGCCGTGGCCGTCAAGGACGGCGAGTCCGTGGACACCTCGATGGGCTACACGGCACTCTCGGGGCTGGTCATGAGCACCAGGAGCGGGGACATAGACCCCATCCTCACCCTCTACCTGATGGCGGTGTACGGATATCATCCCGACGACCTGATGGACATGCTGAACAAGAAGAGCGGGCTTCTCGGAATCTCCGGCTTCTCGAGCGACATTCGGGACATCATCCAGCGCGTCGGCGAGGATCCGCAGGCAAAGCTGGCCTTCGAGATGTACGTCTACCGACTCAAAAAATACGTCGGCAGCTATGTCGCCGTCCTGGGCGGCCTGGACGTCCTGGTCTTCACCGACGACATCGGCGTCCATAATTGGCTGGTGCGGGAGAAGGTCTGTGAGGGGATGGACTGGTGCGGCGTCAGGCTGGATGCGGAGGCCAACAAGCGGGTCTCCGGCGACGAGATCGCGCGCCTCGATGCGCCGGATTCCAAGGTAAGGGTCTTGATCGTCCCGACCGAGGAGGAGTTGGTGATCTGTTGGGAAGGCATCGCCTTGATGAAGGGGAAGAAAGATGCTGCTGCTGTTCGATCCTGATCCGCCCTATCTGCGCTGGTGCGTTTTCGAGCAAGGCGCGGTCCGATCCAGCCGCTGCGCGTTTGGCGCAGAATGGCTCCAGACGGTGAAAAAGGGCGCGGGAAACCTCGGCCGGGTGAAGGCGGTGGGCTATCTGCTTCGTCANNGGCGGGGATCGGATCAAGGAACCCATCCTGCGGGTCACGCCCCAGACGCTGAGCGAGGTGGAGGACGCCGTCAGATTCCTGCCCGAATTCAACGACATGACCTGCAAGGTGCTCGATCGCTGGACGAACGAGCTGCCCGAAATTCCTCATGTCCTATTCTGCGACACGGCGTTCTTCTCAGGGCTGCCCGACGTAGCCGGCACCTACGCGGTCCCCGAGGAACTGAGGGAAAAGGGCGTGCGGCGATACGGGAGCTACGGGCTGGTGCACCAGTGGGCCTGGGAGAAGGCACGTTCCTTGTTTGGGGGAAACGTCGGCAAGATGGTTTCCGTGTATCTGGGCGACCACACCAACGTCGCGGCCCTGCGGGATGGAAAGTCGTTGGACACCACGATCGGCTTCACTCCCGTGGAAGGAATCCCCTCCCGGACCGGCTGCGGGGACATCGATGCCACGATCGTCTTCGAGCTCCACTCTTCTGGGATGTCTTTCAGGGAGATCAACGAGCTTCTGTCTCGGAAAAGCGGCTTCAAAGCCCTGCTGGGCCGCCGTTGTAGTTACAGCGACCTTGCGGCCGGCCCGGCCACAGTCGGGAATGCTGCAGCGCGCGACATCCTGATCTACGATGTCCTGAAGTACATCGGCGCCTTCACCGCCGTGCTGGGGGGCCTGGATACTCTGGCATTCGCGACCCGCCATCCTGATGAGTCCATGAGCCTCATCGGGGAGATCTGCGGTCGGCTCGATTTCCTACCAGTGAAGCTTCATCCGCACAGCTCGGCGGCCGGCGGAGATGCTTGGAATCTTTCTGACAATGGTGCCAGGATCAATGTGAGCTTGTTCAAGAGCGACATCTGGAAGATCATGGCCCACCTGGCCGAGTCACTGATCGAGGAGAAACAACCATGAAGGATGAAAAGAGGTTTCTGGTGGACGTCGGGATGAAGGACCTGCCTTTCCCCATTAAGGTGGTGTCGAAAACCAATCCGGACGGCCAAGCCACGATCGCCAACATCTCCATCAACGCCCGCATCATGCACGAGTTCGAGGCGGGGTGGATCGACAAGTTCATCCAGGTGGTCCACCAGCATCGGGACCGGATCGGGACCAAGTCGCTTCGCGACAACATCGCCGACTACGTCAAGGAACTCAAGGCGAGCACGGTGAAGATCGATTTCGAATACCCTTTCTTCATCGAAAAGCACACTCCCGTCTCCAAGGAGAAGTGCCTGGTGAAATACAGTTGCGGCTATTCCGCCAAAGTCCCATCGATCGACGAAAAATCGAGAGTGTTTTTCAAGATGGCGATCCCCTGCATCACCACCTATCCGGCGTCCGATCCCGAGAAGACGGGAGGGCTGCTCGGCCAGCTGAGCGTCGTGGCCGTCGAGACTGAATCTCAGAAGGACGTCTATCCCGAGGACATTCTGGACCTGGTGGACCGGCATGCCCTGTCCCCAATCTACTCCTTCCTGACCCAGGAGGACCAGGAGTTCGTGATCAGGAAGATCCACACCGAGAAGAAAACCAGCGTAGTCATGCTCGACGAGATAAGAAGCGAACTCGCCCAGAACCGGAGTCTGGATTTCTACTCTGTCAAATGCTCTAGTTTCGGGATGCTCCACTCCTACAGTACTGTGATCGGGACCGAAAAGAGCATGTGGGTCCCCTTCAGCGGCTATGAGGACGTCGACGTATGACCTGGTACACCATGGGGTGAAGTGTAATCCGTGACAGGAGCACGCGAGCCTGACGGCTCCGTGGGGATCCCGAACTCCCCTTCGCGACTAACGCTGCGTGGCCTCGATTGGCTCAATTTCCTCCTCGCTGACGTGCGGACGGGGGTGGGGCCGTTCCTCGCAATTTACCTGGCTGGCTACAAGTGGGACGAAGAACGCGTCGGGCTCGCGCTCACGGTCGGTGGGATCGCAGGAATCCTCACACAGACGCCGGCTGGCGCGCTGGTTGACTCTCTTCGATCAAAGCGAGCGCTGGTGGGTGTGGGCGTGGCCGCGCTGGCTGCGGGAGCGCTGCTGATAGCACTGTTTCCGTCGTTCTGGACCCTCATGGGCGCCCAGGTCTTGATTGGCGGCACGTCAAGCGTGTTCATCCCAGCCATCTGCGCGATGTCGCTTGGGATCGTCGGACATGCCGCGTTCGACACCCGGCAGGGTCGCAATCAGACCTTCAACTCGGCAGGTAACGTGACGGCCGCCGTGTTGATGGGCCTCCTCGGCTACTTCGTTTCCAACCGGAGCATCTTCTTCTTCGTCGTGGTTCTCGCGGTCCCCACGATTCTCATCTTGCTTCTAATCAGGCCCGCCGAGATTGACTACGAGCTCGCTCGTGGCGCAACTGACCGCAAGAAGGGCGGCAAAGCGGAAAGCGTCTGGGTGCTCTTTCGCGATCGCCCCCTGGTCATCTTCCTCGTTTGCGCCGTGATGTTCCACTTTGCGAATGCGGCGATGCTGCCTCTGCTCGGCGAGTTACTGGCAAAGGGTCAGGGGCGAAGCTCGATGCTCTTCATGTCGGCGTGCGTGGTCACAACCCAGTTCGTCATAACGTTGCTCTCGTCTTGGTCGGGGAGGAAGGCTGGAACCTGGGGGCGAAAGCCACTTCTGCTGATCGCGTTTGGGGTGCTCCCAATTCGCGGTGTTCTTTACACACTCACTTCCAATACGGAATTGCTCGTGGCCATCCAGGTTCTGGACGGCATCGGGGCGGGGATCTTCGGCGTCGTATCCGTGCTCGTGATCGCCGATCTGACCCGTGGTACCGGCCGCTTCAATCTCACGCTGGGAGCCATCACCACTGCCGTTGGCATCGGTGCGTCGCTGAGCCAGGTTATCGCCGGTGGTATCGTTCACCGTGTGGGCTCTCACGCCGGATTCCTCTTCCTCGCGGCTGTGGCGTCGGCGGCCTTCGCCATTCTCTACTTCTTCATGCCCGAAACGCGCAACATACGATCGGCAAAAGAGTGACAGACACAGCACGCATCGTCGTCACCCTAGTGATTTTCGCGACGATGCTCGTCCTCGTCATCGTGCGCCCGCGCCGATGGAGCGAGGCTTGGTGGACAATGCTCGGGGCAGCGGCGATGCTCGCTCTTGGCCTCGTGTCACCGCGCGAAGCGATCGACTCGACGCTTGCCGGGAAAAACGCGCTTCTCTTTCTTCTCTCGCTTCTGGCTCTATCTCTCCTCGTGGGCAAGAGCGGCTTCTTCGATTGGGCCGCGATTCGATGCGCGCGCATCGCGAGGGGCAACGCGCGCTCGCTCTACCGGAACGCATTCGTGCTCGGTGCGATCGTCACGGCGATACTGTCACTCGACACCACGGCGGTCATGCTCACGCCCGTCATGCTCGCCCTGGTAAAGAGGCTCAAGCTCCCGGCGGCGCCGTACATCGTACTGTGTGCGTTGGTTGCGAACGTAGGTTCGCTGCTCCTCCCGATCAGCAATCTGACGAACATTCTCTTCGCGGATGCCTTCCACCTGACGTTTGCAGCGTTCGCGGCAAGAATGATCGCGCCACAGCTCGTTGCGCTCGTCATCACATACGCTCTGCTGCGGCGGCACTTTCGTCGCGAGATCTCGAACTGCTTCGACGGCGAGTCACTTCCGGAGCCGGACGGCATGGTTCCGAATCGTATCTACTTTCTCGTTTGCGTGACCGTCCTCGGGGTCGTGCTCATTGGTTACTTTGTCGCGCCGTTCGTGGGGATCGAGCCCTACGTTGTCGCCTTCGCGGGCAGTGGTGTGCTCGCCATCGCTGGCGCAGCGACCGGGCGCGTGCGCATTCGGGCGGTGGGCGAGCTCTCGTGGGGCGTATTCCCTTTCGTCGTCGGGCTCTTCGTTGCGGTACAGGGACTTGAGAATCTGGGCATCATCGGCCTGTCGTCCGGGTGGCTTGCGCACATGAGACCGGGATCGCCCGAAAAGCTCCTCGCTGCCGCGGGTGCGACGGCGTTGGCCTCAAATATCATGAACAACCTTCCCGCGGCGCTGATCGCGCGAAGCGTGCTCTTGGCTGCGCACGCCGACACGGGTACGGTCCTGGCCGCGCTCATCGGCGCCGATGTCGGGCCGATCATCACTCCTTTCGGCTCACTGGCAACCATGCTCGTCATCGCGCTCGCGCGGCGTGAGGGCCAAGAAGTGCGCACCGGGCGGTTCGTGATACTCGGCTTATTGGCGGCGCCGGTGATAACTGTGGCCACGACGCTTGCCCTGACCCTCTCCCTCGCGCTGGCTCGGTGACGATGCGCGATATGTGCACCTCTCGGCCAAGCGCTCTTGCGGCGCGGTCATCGGAGCGAGCGCCGAGCGTTCACTCGAAGCGTAGCGCGTCGATGGGGTTCATCTGCGCGGCCTTGCGCGCGGGATAGAATCCGAAGATCACGCCGATCGCCATGGAAATCCCGAAGGCGACGAAAATCCACAGCGGCGACAGCACGAACGGCCATCCCATGGTTGAGGCAAGCGCCAAAGCTCCTCCGATCCCGAAGGCTATCCCGAGCAGGCCTCCGGCCGCTGAGAGCACCACGGCCTCGACGAGGAACTGCAGCAGCACCTTGTTCTCGCTGGCGCCAATGGCCAGGCGGATCCCGATCTCGCGCGTGCGTTCGGTCACCGACACGAGCATGATGTTCATGATGCCGATTCCGCCGACCAGCAGCGACACGGCGGCGACGTTGCGAAGCATTCCCGTCTGGGCGTCGGCCGCCTTCTCCTGGGTGGCAGCGAGATCCGCCAGATTGCGTACGGTAAAATCGTCCAGCTGGCCGTCCAACTGGCGGTGCTGCTGGCGGAGAATCCCGATCACCTGGGTTTGCGCGTGTGACACCTCATCGGGCGAAATGGCGGAGACCAGGATGCTGCCGACGTGAATCCGGTCCTGGCTCATCATCCGGGACTTGTAGGTCACCCAGGGCATCACCACCAGATCGTCCTGATCCTGGCCCTGCGAGGACTGTCCCTTGCTCACGAGAACGCCGACGACCTGGCAAGGCATCGACTTCACGCGCACGACTTGGCCCAGCGGTTCGCTGGAGCCGAAGAGTTGTTTCGCCACCGTCTGTCCGAACACGCAGACCTTGGCGCCGGAGTCGGACTCGCTGCTGTTGAAGAAACGGCCACGCGCGACTGACCATTCGCGGATGGCAAAGAAGTCGGGCGTGGATCCGTAGACTGTGGTCAGCCAGTTCTGGTTGTCGAGCACGACTTGCACAACGGTTCGGTCCAGCGGCGCGGCGTAACGGGCCGCGCTCGCCCCCTGCATGATGGCGAGGAGGTCGGCGTGGGTGAGTGGCTTGCCGCTGCCAGGCCCGCCGCGCGCCCCGCCGAGCGTGCTGGAGCCGGGGAGCACGATCAAGAGGTTAGTTCCCAGCGTGGCGAGCTGCTCTTCCAGAACGGCCTTGGAGCCCTCGCCGGACGCCACGGTCACGATGAGCGCGCCCACGCCTATGATCACGCCCAGCGAGGTCAGCAACGAGCGCATGAGGTTGCGCCGGAGCGCGCCGAACGCGAGTGGAATGATGGAGGCGAGCGCTCTCAAGCTGCCTTCTCCGGCATCGCGGCGAGATCAGCCGCCGCATCGTGGGGGACTTGCTTCTTGTCTGACAGAATTCGCCCATCGCGCACGACCACCAGCCGGTCGGCGTAGGCGGCGATGTCCGGCTCGTGCGTGACCATCACGACAGTGATCCCGCCTCTGTGGAGGGACTGGACCAGGCCCAGGACTTCCACTGAGGTGCGCGTGTCGAGCGCGCCGGTGGGCTCGTCGGCCAGGATCAGGCGCGGCCGGTTGACCAGCGCGCGGGCNNCGCTGCTGCTGGCCACCGGAGAGTTGCGCGGAGGTGTGGTTCTCGCGGCCCGCAAGCCCAACCCGCGCCAGCGCCTCCTTGGCCCGCGCTCTGCGCTCCCCCACCGGCACGTCGGCGTACACCAGCGGGAGCGCCACGTTGTCGAGCGCGCTGGTGCGCGCAATGAGCTGGAAGCCCTGGAACACGAATCCGAATGCCGAAAGGCGCAGCGCTGAGAGGTCACGCTTCTGCAGGGTAGCGACCTCGCGCCCCTCGAAGAGATAGCTGCCGCTGGTGGGCTGATCGAGACAGCCGAGCAGGTTCATCAGCGTCGATTTCCCGGAGCCGGACGGACCCATGATCGCGACCATCTCGATCTTTTCGACTGTCAGGTCCACATCGACCAGGGCATGTACCTCGACCTCGCCGGTCTTGTAGGTCTTGGTGATGCCCGCGAGCCTGACGATTGGTTCAACTGCCACGTCCGGCCCCTCCGGCAGCAGGCACCTTGCTCTTGTCTCGGGCCACGTCGACGATCACCTCGCGGCCAGGTTCCAGGCCGTCCACTTCGGTCATGTTCCCGTCGGTCACGCCGATCCTGATCGCGACGCGCACGGCGCGGCCGCCACTTACCACGTAGACCGCCGCGCCCTGCTGGACGCCCGGGGGCACGATTTTCATGCTGCCCGCTGTGGCTGGCCCGGTCGCCGGCCGGAAACGCAGTGCCTCGTTCGGCACCGCCACCACCTGGCTCTTCTGCACGATGAGAATCAGCACGTTGGCCGTCATCCCCGGACGCAGCTTCAGGTCAGGGTTTTCCACGTCGAGCACCACGTCGTAGGTCACCACGTTCGATAACGTCTGCGGCGCGTTCCGCACCTCGTGGACGACCGCACCAAAGGTCTGATCGCGGAACGCATCCACCGTGAACGTCGCGTTCTGGCCAGTGCGGACCCCGCCGATGTCGGCCTCATCCACGGCAGCGTGAACCTGCATGTGGTGAAGATCTTGGGCAATTGTGAAAAGGGTGGGAGCCGTCAGGGTCGCCGCCACTGCCTGGCCAATATCGATGTTCCGCGAGATGACACTTCCGTCCACGGGCGCACGAATGATCGAGTGCTCGAGATCCAGCTTGGCTTTGTCGAGCTGTGCGTACGCCTGCGCGATCTGCGCGGTGCCGGAGCGCGATTGCCCGGCAGTCTGGCCGAAGACCGCCTCGCTTGCGTCCAGATCGGCGCCGCTCACCAGGGACTTGCGCTCGAGGAGCCGCGTTCGGTCGCGTACGCTTACGGCGCCGCGCGCGCTCGCATGCGCGCTGGTCAGGTTCGCCTTGGCCTGGGCAAGCTGCGCGGTCGCCATCGCCACCGCGTTCTGGAAGAGCGCGGGATCCAGCTCCACCAGGAGATCTCCAGCTTTCACCTGCGAATTGAAATCGGCATAGAGCTTCCAGACGATGCCCGAGACCTGCGCGCCGACCGGCGAAGTGAGGACCGGCTGCAGAGTGCCGGTGGCGGTCACGCGCTCGGTGATGTCGGCGCGCACCACCCGCACCGTGCGGAACGCTGACCCAGTTGGATGGCTGCGTCGGTACCAGGCGAAGCTACCGAGAGCAACAAGCGGCACCAACACCAGCACCAGCAGAGCGATGAATCCCTTTCGGTGCATTCCGAGCCAGGACCCCTTCTCCGAGGCGTGGCTGGAACTGGGGGGAGCAGCGACGGCGAGGGTAGCGACCGGACCTTGCTCTGGCCCGCATGGCGGCCCTGCGATGTTGCTTGCGGCGATCACCTACAGTCTCCTGTAGGCGCAGCTATGAGCACGATGCGTGCCATGGCATTGAACCGCGGTCATCGAGAGCCCCTTTGCGCAGAATGTGCGCATTGCGGCCCTCACGCTGCTGGTTCACGAATTGGGTGCGTCAACGAATCTGGCCCTTGCGGGCTCGCAGCCCTCCAACTCCTTCGAAGCGACGGAGGTGCTCCTTCATATTGATTGGCCATAGCAACGCGCACTCACAGCGGATGCAATGGACGCCATGGCGCGCATCTTGCTTCTTGCTGGGTCAGAGAGGTCTCCCACCTTGGAGAGGAAGGCGCGGCAGCATTCCGCGCGAAATTATCTACCATGATCGACGATGCCGAATCGCGCCGCAATTCCGGCCCAACCCTCGACGCTGAACGCTTTGCCCCCGACGGCGCGGCGTCTGCCAAAGAGTCGACGCCCGCGGTGGCCAGCCTGGAACAACGGGTGGCCGCTCTGGAAGCCGAGAAGGCGGAGCTCGACAACTACAAGAAGCGCGCTCGCAAGGAGATGAGCGAGCACGAGGCGAAGGCGCGCGAGACCATTTTGCGCGACTTCCTGGAGGTCGCGGACAACCTAGAGCGTGCCATCGCTTCGTGGAAGGAAGGTGGCGAAAAGGACGTCAAATCAGTACGGGATGGCGTCGAGTTGGTCTTGCGCCTTTTCAAGTCCAAGCTTGAACGCTATTCGGTGACGCCCTTCGAGGCCAAGGGCCAGCCCTTCGATCCGCGCGTGCACGACGTGATCTCGCAGACGCCCAGCACCGAGGCGACACCCGGTACGGTGCTGCACGAAGTCCAGAAAGGCTATCGCGCGGGTGAGCGGCTGCTTCGCCCAGCCGCCGTGGTGGTCGCATCAGCGCCTCCCGTCCCGCCATCCCACACCAGTCGGCCGGATCAGGAACGAAGCGCAGACGGACCGGGCGTCGGCGGGAGGCGTGGACATCGACACAACTGGCGATGAGCAAACGCCTACCCCGGAAACTGAAGATTGGAGCCAACCATGAAAAGTGACATGCAAACCGAGAATGTTACCCGCGAAAGCTTCCGGGACCTGAGTTGCTAGGTCGACGGGCGAATCGGATGCCTCCGCTACACCAAGAGATACACCGAAGTGGGCGCGCAGGCTGGCTGCGTGCCGCGGTTCTCGGGGCGGACGACGGTATTGTGTCGACTGCGAGCCTGATGATTGGTGTCGCGGCATCCTCGGCGCCCCAGGGGGCCATCCTGGTTTCCGGCGTGGCGGGTCTTGTCGCAGGTGCGATGTCGATGGCCGTGGGCGAATATGTTTCGGTTAGCTCGCAGCGCGACTCGGAGCGGGCGGATATCGAGCGGGAAACGCGAGAGCTTACGGGTCAGCCACAGGCCGAGCTGGACGAGCTTGCGATGATCTATGTGAAGCGAGGCCTCGAGAAGGAACTCGCGATGAGAGTCGCGGAGCAACTCAGCTCGCGCGATCGGCTCGGCGCACATATGCGCGATGAACTAGGGATCGACCGGGAATCCCTCTCGCGTCCGATGCAAGCGGCATGGATATCGGCCGCAAGCTTTGCGTCCTTCGCCGTGGTTCCGATTGCGGCCCTTCTTGTGGCGCCGGCGGCTCTGCGTGTCCCCATGATCGCAGCGCTCTCTCTCATGAGTCTTGCCGCGCTTGGTGCGTTTGGCGGCCATCTCGGCGGCGCACCGTCCGGCCCTGCATCGCTGCGGGTCGCCCTCGGAGGCGCTCTGGCGATGGCAGTGACCGCCGCAATTGGCTGGATCCTCGGCGTTTCTGTGGCTCTCTAGTCACCACTCAAGCTGTTCACAAAGGAGATTCCATGAAAAGGCTCATTACAGGTGTGTTACTGGTAGCTCTCTGTTGCGCCCCGTCCATCGCGCAGGCCGGGATCCCCCGCGCGCCTTTGGCGGCGGTCGCCGAGGCCCCCGGCGGACAGTTCGTCGCGTCTGCGCCGGTCGATGACTCTCCCGGGGCCGCACGTGCCTACGCCGCGCGCGAGGCGGCCACCCCCCAACTTGGCCAGTTCGAGGGCGGACGCGGGGGATTCTACATCGGGGGCGGTGCGGTCGTCGTGGTTCTGCTCGTGGTGCTCCTCGTTGTTCTTGTTCACTAATCTCCAGGTGCGTGTAGGCTGTTCGCCCTCTCGAATTGGAGAAGCTAGTACGTCACTTCGATTGAATCAGACGATGCGCTGGGACTGTCCTGCGAGATAACTACGTGAATTGATGTGCGTCTCATCGGTGGCCCGAAAAGTGCTTCAGCCGCGTGCCGAGATGTAGGGCCCCCGACCGGTGGAGGCCAGGAAGAACTGCTGTGCGGAGACGATCTCTGCCAAGCCCAACGTACGCGGAGGGAAGAAATGACTCAAAGATCCCCACTGGCGCACTTAGCGAAGGCCGCCATGACTGGCGCGGCCTTGCTACTGCTCGCCCCATTCACCCAAGCATCCGAGGCCGAGACCTCGGGCCACAACCCCATGCCAGCGCAACTCGGCGATTTCGCTCTGAAAGTGGAGCCCGGGGTGGCGTTCCCGCTGACGCACCCGCAGTCGCAGGTCTTCAAGGTCGGCGGGGGACAAACCATCAAGGCCCTCTTGACCCTGAACAAATATCTGGACGTCGGGCCCAGCGCGACCTTCATAACTCTTCCCGCCGAAACATCGCCGAACGAAGCCGGAGCAGCGTGGACCTTCGGCGGAGGTCTGCGCGTCAAGCGACCCCACGATGCCCCTGACCACGAGGCGTTCTACGCCATCGCGCCGTGGGCAGACGCTGACGCACTTTACGTCCGCACTGGCGGGCTCAACCGCGCCGGCTTCGCGGTTGCCGCTGGGCTTTCGGTACCCATCGGAGAGTCGCGCATCTTCTGGATCGGACCCTTCGTGCGCTACCTACAGATCATACAGGAGCCCAGTCGGACCGGTTTCGACAACCGCGACGCCAAGATTTTGAGTTTGGGCGTCAGCCTTGAAGTGGGCACCGGTGTCCGGCGCGAACGCTCGGCCGTTGCCGCCACAGAGGTCCTCACCATCAACAAAGAGACCTTCTTCTGCCCCGACCGTGACAACGATGGCGTCCCCGACAATGTGGACCACTGCCCTGACGTGGCAGGTCCCATGGATAACTGGGGCTGCCCTCCGTACCAGAAGCTCGTCGTCAAGCGGGACAAGCTCGAGCTGAAGGAGAGGATCTACTTCGCCTGGGACCAGGCAATTCTCCAAGACGTGTCGTTTCCGGTGCTCGATGAAGTCGCGCAGGCGCTGAAGGACAACAAAGGTTTCCGCGTGCAGGTCGAGGGGCATACCTCCTCCGAGGGAGCGGATGATCACAACCAGACGCTCTCCGAGAAACGGGCGGGCGCGGTCGTCGACTACCTCGTAGCGCACGGCATTGGGAGAGAGCGCCTCGTCTCAACAGGCTTCGCCTCTTCGGTTCCAGCCGACACCAACACCACCATCGCTGGTCGTGAGAACAACCGACGCGTCGAGTTCGTCGTCCACTTCATCATCCTCAATGACGGGAGCAAGTAATATGAAGACACTAAAAGGTACTGCGCTGTTTCTACTGCTGTCCCTGCTGCCCGCGTGCGGAAAGCAGTTGGTAGAGTTCGGCAAACCCGGCACGACGGATGCGGGAATCACCGATGCGAGAACCCCCGACGCGAGAACCCCCGACGCCGGGACTTCCGACGTGGGGACCGTCGACGTGGGGACCGCCGACGTGGCAAACATCGACGTGGCGACGCCCGACGTGAGGATCCCCGACGTGGGGAACATCGACGCTGGGAACCCCGACGCCGCGAAGCCCGATGCGGGAACCCCGGATGCGCCCGCCGCCGCGAACACCGACGCTGCGAACCCCGATGCGAGAACCACCGACGCTGCGAACCCCGATGCGAGAACCATCGACGCCGGGACCACCGACGCCGCGAACATCGACGCCGCGAACATCGACGCTGCGAACATCGACGCTGCGAACCCCGACGCCGCGAAGATCGACGCCGGGGAGAACGACGCGGGAAGAACCGATACGACCTCCGCGTGCGCTCAGGCGCTGGTAGCGCTGGGCGGAGCAGGCAACTTCGCGGTGTTGGCTGGCTCCACGGTGACCAGTGCGGGTCCCACCTCGGTGACTGGTGATCTGGGCGTGAGCCCAGGAACCGCCGTGACCGGGTTCCCGCCAGGAACGATCGTCGGGGCTCAACACGCGGGTGATCCAACCGCGGCCCAGGGCGTAGCCGATTTGACCACGGCGTACAACGACGCCGCTGGGCGAACGCTCTGCGCGGTCACGGTCGCCGGCAACATCGGCGGCCAGACCCTGACCCCTGGCCTCTACAAATCCACGTCGTCACTCGAGATCTCGTCGGGGAATCTCACCCTCGACGCCCAAGGCGATGCGAATGCGGTCTTCATCTTTCAGATGGCGTCCACGTTGACCACCACGTCCGGGCGTCAGGTCACACTTAGCGGGGGAGCCAAGTCCACCAATGTCTTCTGGCAGGTCGGCACCTCAGCGACCCTGGGTACGACTTCGGCTTTCCAGGGAACGATCATGGCGGATCAAGCCATCACGCTGAATACCGGCGCGACGCTGAATGGGCGAGCGTTGGCTCGGATCGCCGCCGTGACATTGGACTCAAATACCATCGTCAAGCCGGTGCCGTAACCAGGTCGACCCAGCAGGCCTGGCTAGCGGAAGCAGCATTCGCGGGAGGGGATCTTCGATCCCCTTCCCCCAGGACGAGCAGCACGCCGTCCTGAAAGAGGGCTCCAGATCGGCATTCCGCATGGGCGGTCGCTTCCCTCGAATTGAAGGAGAGGATACGTCACTTCGATTGAATCGGCCGTCCGCTGGGACTGTCCTGCAACGTAACTACCTGAACTGATTCACGTCTCACCGGTGGCGCGAAAGCTGCTTTAGCGGTGTTCGGAGATGTCGGGCGCCCCACCCTTGGCGGGATGCGCCAAGGCAATGAAGGGAGTAACCATGAGGACCCAGGTTCACAAAACTGCGCAGCTCGGGGAGTTGGTCGCGGCCGTGTTCGATAGGGCCGCACGCTACAGCACTGATCCGCGGGAGGTGTCGCGTCTGGCCACGCAGGCAGTAGCGCACATATTGCGACGTGCGCGGAGGACATCAATTTCCCTGTTACAGCCAGCGCCATAGGCGAGAGCTACAGGCTGTATTGACATTGAAGATTGAAGGGAGAGAGCGTTATGGAAAATACGGAAGGGCACGTAGGGAAGCTGGAAGCACAGCTCAAGCAATGGGGCGCAAAGCTCGACCATCTCGTGGCCAAAGCCGAAAAGGCAGGCGCGGAGGTCAAGATCGAGCGGCGCAAGTTGATCGACGATCTGAAGACCAAGTACCAGGCCGCGCAAACGAAGCTCGCGGAGCTCAAGGCCGCAGGCGGCGAAAAGTGGGAGGTGCTCAAGACTGGCGTCGAGAGTGCGTGGAGTGAGCTCGAGGCTGCTTTCAAGAAACTAAAGAACTAGCCGGAGGGGGGTGAAATCATGCTGTGGAGCATTGCCATCATTTTAGCCCTGCTATGGGCGCTCGGATTGGTCACTTCCTACACGCTGGGGGGGTACGTCCACATCCTGATTGTCGTGGCGGTTGTGTTGCTCCTTGTTCGGATCATCAAAGGCCGAGGCCGCCGGGCAAACGACTGAGGAAGAGCGAACCCCTACCGAAGGAGAATTCAATGAAACGCGCATACGAGAACCAGAAGGAGGATCCGATGAGACACATATCCAAGACCGCAATCATGGTGTTCGCCATGGCCGCCGCGACAACCGCATTCGCTGTGGGCTGCGCAGCCCCGCTGCGCACGGAGGCGTCTAGCTCGGGGATTCGCGCCGCCGAGGAGGTTGGGGCGGCCAAAGTACCGCAAGCCTCGCTTCATTTGCAGCTGGCCAAGGAGGAACTGGACCAAGCCAAGGGACTGGCCGGGAGCAACGAGAAGGAGAGGGCCGTGTCGATGCTGTCGCGGGCCGAAGCCGACGCCGAGCTGGCTGTCGCGCTTTCGCGCGAGGACGCCGAGAAGGCGGAGGCTCGGGCAGCAGTGGACCGTGTGCGCCAATTCCGGCAACAAAACAAGTAGGTCGTGGAACGATACAAACCGTCAGGTGAAAGGAAACTCGGATGAAAACCAATAGTCTTCTGATCGCGGTCGCCTGCGCCGGAGTCTTTACCAGCTGCGCGGCCACCGTCCCGTTTGAACTCGTCAACGCCCGCGAAGCATACCGACGCGCAAGCACTGGACCTGCGGCCATAGCTGCGCCGGCGGAGTTGCATGTAGCAAACTACGCGCTTGCCGAGGCGGAGCAATCCTTCCAAAGGGATCCCGACTCGTATCGAACGCGAGACCTCGCCTATGTCGCAGAGCGCAAGGCACAGTTAGCTGAAGCGACGGCCTCCATCGCCAACCAGCAGAAGAGCCAAGCTCAAGCGAAGAACGATTACCAAGCCGCGCAGGGCAAGGTTGTTGCGAAGACGAAACAGGACCTGAGCCAGACGCGCTCGGCGCTGGCGGCCTCGGAGCGCAGTGGCGAAGCGACGGCGGAGCGGCTCTCCGCTGAGAAAGACGCGCGGGCCGCTGCCGACCAGCGGGCGGCTGACGCGCTGGCGGCGCTGGCCAAGCTGGCCGCGGTCAAGGATGAGGCCCGCGGAATGGTCATCACGCTCTCCGGGAGTGTGCTTTTCGCATCCAACCAGGCGACCTTGCTACCCGAGGCGCGGACGCGACTCGACCAAGTGTCCGACGTGCTGCTGACAACCCGCGAGCGAAAACTCACTGTCGAGGGGCACACCGACTCCCAGGGTTCCGTGAATTTCAACCTAGACCTGTCGCAGCGTCGGGCCGACGCGGTTCGCAACTACCTCGTGGAGCGAGGCTACCAAGGTGACCTCATCCAGGCCCATGGGCTTGGCAAGGGACGCCCAATCGCTGATAACGGCAGCGCCGAGGGCCGCGCGAACAACCGCCGCGTCGAGATCATCATCGAACACGACTCGCGCACATCCAACCCATAGGGCGAAACTTCGACAAGCTTAACTTGGAAATATCCTCGGATGGACGAAACGGTCCCCGGCGGCGTGGCTTGATGTGCCGCGCCCTCGGGCTTTGTGTATAGCCGCGACGGTCAACGAAAGGCAGAATCATGAGACACACGATACTGGTCGCCACGGTTCTCAGCGTCGCCGCACTCGCGGTGGGGTGTACATCGAAGGATGGAAAATCGGCGGTCGCGCCGAAACAAGGGGAAACCGCAGCGGTACACCTGGACAAGGCCAAAGCGGAGACGAAGGAGGCGGCGCAAGCGATGCGGGAATACGCCTACGCGGAGAAGGCGGAATTCGTCGCCAAGATGAAGAAAGAACTCGTCAGCACCCAGGAGGAGTTGGATCGGCTCGGCGCCAAGGTCGACGGGGCTAGCGGCGCGGCAAAGGCCGACGCCAAGGTCAAGCTCGCGGCGGTGCGCGAGAAGTGGGCTCAGGCGAAGAAGCAACTTGACGGGGCCGAGACCGCCACCGAGTCCAACTGGGATGACGTGAAGAATGGATTCAAACAGTCCTACGCCGATCTGAAAGATTCCTTCAACAAGACGCGCCAGTGGTTGAGCGACAAGATCGCCCCTTGATAGGCGAACAGGGTTCGCGCGACGGGGCGGTTCGGACACGAC
>PMIX01000023.1 GCA_003158395.1 Myxococcales bacterium
TTCTGATCATTCCTGATGCCTTGCCGTCCCGCCTCATAGAATAGGCTGCCATCGGCGTCCAGCCCCTGGCTGAAGACGGCCTCGGCCATCTTCACGGCGGCCTCACGCGCCTGCACCAACAGAGACGCATCGCCCTGAACTTCGGCGGCTTCGACGATCAGCCAGCTGCCCTCAATATCGTGTCCAAACGAGATGAGATCAGAGAGAGAAGTCCAGTCGTCATCAAAGAACAAGCGGAAGTGATGAGTCTGCGGATCGATGATCCGCCGCGGGAAAACTTCGATCAAGCCGCGCTGCCTGGCCTTGAGCCCGGCGTTGTCCCAAACGCGCAATAAATTCGTATAGGCTTCCATCAAATGCAGCAGCGTATTCATCGACTTGCGGCAGTCCGGCTCCAGGGCGCTCAAACGCATATCGGCTAACTCGCCCCACGCGCGGCTGCGACACTCGATGTTGCCTTGATGGATCGGGTCGAAGCTATTCGCCTCAATCAGGCGAAACAAGTCCTGCGCTAGCTTCAAACTCTCCGGCTCGCCCGTGGCCCGATAGTATTCCGCCAGACCATAGATCGCAAAGCCTTGCGCATAGATGTGCTTGCGATCGTTGACGGGCTTACCCCGACAATCGACCGTCCAGTACACGCCGCCGTAATTGCGATCAACGAAGTAGCGTGTCAGGTAGTCATAGGCTCGACGTGCCATGCTCAAGTATCGATCCGCATGATCCAGGCGATAGGCCGCGGCAAACGTCCACAGAATCCGGGCGTACAGCACCGCCGAGCGCGGCGCAGTGTTGAGCACCTGCAGATCGTTCGTCACCGCGCCAAAAAAGCCGCCATTGACTTCGTCAACGGTGTGGTTGATCCAAAACGGCAGGATGTTGTCCAGGAGCTCACGCTCGATGCGGGTACGCCACTCTTGTCGATCGCCGGTCATCACATGCTTCGCGCTGTTATACGGTGGGCCAGTTGTCCGTCATGTTCCGTTTCTTGTGGGGGGCTGGGTGCGGACGGCGGGTCCGCCCCGCGTCTCTAACACGACTCTGGGCGGTATTGTGAGATGGTGGCATTACGACCTATCTCAAGGCCCACCGCGAGGCACGAATACCTCCTTGACCGGGCGGACCACGCATCCTACAAGCTAGGCGGTCGTAATCCGAATCCCTGAGGTATCAATGAAGCTCTTCCAACCGTTTGCTGCCGCTGTTCTCGTTGCCGCTGTGTGTTGCTACCCGGTCGGCTGTGTCACCGACAAGGATGACCCTGGCAAGCCAGACGGTGGCGGCGGACAGAGCACCGTGCCGGTCGCTTGCACGAGCAGCAGCGATGTCGGCGGCACGAGTGACGCGAGCGCTGGCGTTCCCATCATCGTGGTCGATCAATTCGGCTACCTGCCGAATTCAGAGAAGATCGCGGTGATTCGCGATCCGCAGACCGGCTTCGACGCCGCCATCGATTTCACTCCAGGGGCGAGCTACGCCTTGGTCGATGCTTCGAGCGGCGATCAGGCGTTCACGGGCGCCGCGACGGCATGGAACAATGGGGCCGTGCACGCGCCAAGTGGCGACAAGGCCTATTGGTTCGATTTCTCTTCGGTGACGACCCCTGGTACGTACTATGTGCTCGACGTCGAGAACAACGAGCGTTCCCCTGCCTTTCGCATCGGCAACGACGTGTACCGGGTCGTGTTGCGCCATGCCCTGCGCACGTTCTTCTATCAACGCGTCGGACAGGCCAAACAAGAACCCTACGCTGACGCGGCCTGGGTCGACGGCGCTAGCCACGTCAAGGCGCTACAAGATCACAATGCTCGGGCCTACAACGCCAAGAGCGACGCGACGACCGAGCGCGACGTTTGGGGTGGCTGGTACGACGCGGGCGACTACAACAAGTACACCAGCTGGACGGCGAATTACATCGTCGAGATGTTGCAGGCGTACGAGGAGAATCCGGCCGCCTTCACCGACGACTTCGGGATTCCCGAATCGGGCAACGGCGTGCCCGACATCCTCGATGAGGCGCGCTGGGGGCTCGATTACTTGACCCGTTTGCAGAATGCGGATGGCAGCATGCTCTCGGTGGTCGGCGAGGCTTCGGGAAGCCCTCCCTCGGCTGCGACCGGACAGACCCTGTACGGCCCGGCAAACACCTCGGGTACGCTGGCATCGGCGGCNNGTGCAAGCGTTCACTTGGGCCGAGGCCAATCCGGCGGTCATCTTCAAGAACAACGATTCAGCGTCCAAGACTTCGGGGCTCGCGTCGGGGCAGCAAGAAGTCAACGATGCCGGGCGCGTCGCCTATCGTATCAAGGCGGCGGTGCATCTATTCCGCTTGACGGGCAGCGCCACCTACAGCGCCATCGTGGATCAGCTCTACACCCAATTGCAGCTCATCCAGTCCGCGTTCGCCTATCCATTCGAGGTCTCAAATCAAGACATGTTGCTCGCCTACGCAGACGCGCCCGGCGCGACGGCGACCGTACGGGACGATATTCGCACCAAGTACGACACGAGCATGATGACCGATGGCGACAATCTACCAGCACACACCACGAGCAAGGATCCCTACCTCGCTCACATGAAGGACTACGTTTGGGGGAGCAATTCCACGAAGGCCAACCAGGGCAACATGTTCTGGGCCATGGTGACCCATGGTCTCGAACCGGCGCAGGACGCGACGATGAAGAGCGTGGCCGAGCGATACATTCACTACCTGCACGGCGTGAATCCCTTGGGCCTCGTCTATCTCTCCAACATGGGCTCGGCCGGCGCCACGCGCTCGGTGACGGCGATCTTTCACACCTGGTTCAACGAGAGCAGCGCGTGCTTTGGTCGCGTGACGGCGACCACACAGGGGCCAGCGCCAGGATTTCTCGTGGGCGGCCCCAACCCAAGCTACACGCTGGACAGATGTTGCCCGAGCAGTTGCAGCGGCCTCTCGGATATCTCAAAGTGCGACCCGGCCCTGGTCACGCCGCCCCTGGGACAGCCGGCCATGAAATCCTATCGGGACTTCAACGGCAACTGGCCGCAGGATAGCTGGAGTGTTTCGGAGAACAGCTGCGGCTATCAGATTGCGTATATTCGGCTGCTGTCGAAGTTCGTACAGTGACGCCTTTGGCGCCGAAACCGTAGTGCTAGGGCGCTGGATAGAGGGGGAGAACCGCGTCCGCATAGGCTTGCTGGATGGCGGTTTTGGCGACGGCAGATTGCGGATGCACGCCATCTCCCGAGTATTTCACCGTGCAGTCCGCCTGCACGGTAGCCACGCCTTGGACGTACTCGGGATGGGCTGCGACAAGCCCATAGAGGTCGGGGCCGCAGGGCAGCTCGAACTCCAGTTGCAGTTTGTCGATGACGGCGTTGAAATCGTCGACGTGCGCGCCGACCGTATTCCAGGGGATACGCGGCAAGATCGGAACGCGTCTGGCATCCGTCAGCAGCTTGATGATCGACCGCAGCGTGGCTTCGAAACCCGCACCTGCCGCGGTATTGCTGCCCCAAGAATCGTTCGTGCCATACGCCAAAGTCACGAACGTGAGCCCTTCGGCGTAGGTCAGCCACTGGTCGTCTTGCAGATGGAGCAGGGCATGATTGAGCGTTTCCCCGCCGTTTCCAGCCTCAACCAGCGCCGGCGTGTAGGCTGGACGCTGAGCGGTGATAAGCCTGTCGAGCTCATTTTGGCCGCCCGTGCGATTGAAGCTTACCTTGGTAATGCTGTCGCCCATGATGAAATAGCCATCGGCAAGATCGCTATCGCCGATGGCAGAGAAGTCGCGAACCTCAATCTCATCAAGCTGAACGGCGCGCGCCGCCCCGGAGGCATCCAACCCGGCGGCCGTCACCTCGAAGCGCACCCACCTCATGCCCGCAAAGGGAAGCAGATGGGTACGCGCCCGCACCGGATTGTCCGTAACGGTCACTACTGTCGTCCAGGTTCCGTCGTCGCCGTTGCTCGAGTCAGCCGAGGTCTTGATCAGGTAGCCAACCGGTGAGGTCGCGTTCTTGTAGTCGGTTGCCGTGTAGAAAGACGGACCGTAGTCCTGGTAGCCGACATCCTGCCACCCTAACAGCAGCTTGGTGTAGCCGGTTCCCATGTCGATGGAAACCCATTTCGGCGCACCCGCCACCGGGGTGAGCAGCAGCCCATTCGCGACATGATACTTACCGTCGACGATTAGACCTACGTTCGCCTGCTCGGTGGAGTTGGTCGTCACCGGCCGGCCGACCGAGACGAGTGGCGTGGGTTTGGCCAAGGCCCCAAGCCACTTGGCGGGCATGATGCAAGCCGGTGCGGTCACGCTCGATTGCCCGCCGGTGCCGCCGGTCGCCGGGGGACACGTCGAGCCTCCCGCACCCGCGCTTCCTGCACCCGCGCCTCCCGCGCCCATGCCTCCTGCATTGGCCACCGCGCCGTCGGGGATATAGCCGCTGTCAGCGGTGCATGCCGCGACTGCCACGAGCACAATGAGCCCAAGGGCGCCAACGCTTAAGCTAGGCCATGCCGCTTTCGCGGGCTGGCGCGCGGGCCTCCAGCCCCGGTTTGAAGCGAGAGCATCCTGATCTTGGGAAGGGCGAGTATCGTTGCAAGCAAGCATGGCATCCTCAAGAATCTAGTAGTGCCGTGGGCACGGCCTCTTCGGGACGTCTAGAAAACCTCCGAGTTTTCCTTAATGTACTCGATTAGCTCATCGACCTGCGTAAACGCAATCGCTGTGCACGTGTCTGCCGCGCCGTAGTAAATTGCGATCCTGCCCGTATCAGCGTCGTACAGGTTGGCACATGGGAATGCCACATTCGGCACGAAGCCGACCGTCTCATACTGCCTTTCCGGCGTTAGCAAATAGTTGCCGCACCTATAAAGAACCTTCCACGGCCTATCGATATCTAGGATCGCGGCGCCAAAACTATACACAAAGCCGTTACAGGTACTTGACACGCCGTGATAAAATAATAGCCATCCTTCCGTCGTCTCAATCGGTATTGGGCCTGCACCAATCTTCGTTCCCTGCCACCAGCCCTTGCCGCCTTTGCTCATGACGTGTTTGTGATTGCCCCAGTAAATCAGGTCTGGGCTTTCGCTGATAAAGATGTCACCAAAGGGGGTATGGGCGCTGTCACTTGGTCTGCTCAACAGATAGTACTTGCCGTTGATTCGTCTCGGGAAAAGCACGCCGTTTCTGCTGAACGGCATAAGGGGGTTGGGCATACGGACAAAGGTCCTGAAGTCCGTCGTCCTGCCCAAGCCGATCGACGCCCCGTGCATATCGTCGCACCACACAATGTAGAAGGCGTCGTCAATTCTCACAAGCCGGGGGTCATATCCATAGCTCATAGGACTGGACCTTCCCTTCTCAGTGACCCAGTCAATCGGGTCGGGGCCGATCTTCCATCGCAGAGCGTCCTTGCTCTTGCCCGAAAACAAAGTTGCCCGGCCGTTTCTCCGGTCTGCCCTGAATACGCCGACAAATCCCCTTGCACGCGGCGCCACCGCGCTATTGAAAATCCTCGCCGCTTTTGGTATCGGATTCCAGTCGAGAATGGGGTTTTCACTGTATCTCCACACAACATCGATGCAACCCCTGGGCTTCTCTTCCCATGGCATATTCGGAAGTGCTTCACCGATAATCGTTCTGCCCCTTTTCACTTCTTCGCCTTCTTTCAACACTGAACAAAAAGAACCACGTTCAAGCCGTTGCCGCATTTTGCCCGCTAACCTTCCGCCTTTCCTCGAGCTCCGTCTTGACCTTTGCCATTGTCTTGTCGTCAAGCTTGTAGAAGAACATCAAAATGACTAGAGCGACTAATCCAATACCCACAGGGATAATGCTCATCATTGCCTTTATGCCGTTCTGAACGTCAAGGTTTTGAACCTGGTTGGCGACGTACCCCGTCGCGGCGAGGACGAACCCTGCGATCATGCTTCCCACCGCCCAGCCAAGTTTGTTTGACATAATGGATGCCGAGAACACAAGTCCCGTCGCCCTTCTGCCTGTCTTCCATTCCGAGAAATCGGCCGTGTCCGCGTACAGAACCCACAGCAAAGCCGAAATCGGGCCGCCTACCAGTGAGCCGACGGCTTGAAATACGAAAATCCACATTAGGTCGGTGGACTTGAACAGATAAAACGCCGCGGTGCAGATGAGCGCCGCAATGAAGAGGATAATCGTTGCGCTCTTTCTACCGACAAGCTTTGCAAAGAACGGAACGAGCAAGACGCCAATAAGTGATAAGGCCTGACCAATGGTGTTGAACGCTGAAGCCAGAGTTTCCCAGCCGAACTTGTGTCCCCCCTCGAACAAAGTGATTGCGGGCTTCCCGCCGATTCCGTAGATGGGATTTACAATATATTGGAGCAGAAAGTTGAATACCTGCGCCAGGATCGGGCTTTCCTGCTCCGCGACGTAGTATTTGAAATAGTGGGTGGTAACACTCATTCGTATGCATACGAAAAGAATGAAGAGAATTGTGACGATGAATAGGAATATCCAAGGAATATTTTGAACGATATCGCCCAAGTCCCTTCCAACAGACGTTGTTTCCTTCGCAATCGGCTGGATTCGCTCACGCGTGGCTAGAAAAGTGATGACAAACAGGACTACAGCGGCGATTGCGTAGATCCCCATCGTGATCTGCCAGCCCTTTTGCGGGCTGGCATGCCCAAAATGAGCGGCGAACGGCAAGACGGTCATCGAGACGACAATGCCGCCCAGATAGGCCCCCACGAACTTGAAGGAGGATGCGCTTGTCCGCTCGACTGGGTCGGCGGTCATCACGCCAAGTAGGGCCGTGTAGGGGATATTGACTGTTGAATACAAGAACATGAAGAGGATGAATGTGAGGTAGGCGTAAACGACTTTCCCCCAGTATGCAAAGTCGGGGGTCGTAAACGAAAGTACCGCCATCACCGCCAATGGAACTGCACCAAAGAGAATGTATGGCCTGAACTTTCCCCACCTACTCTTGGTCCTATCGGCGGTCATTCCTATGACCACGTCAAAAATGGCATCCAGCACCCTCGATACGAAGAACATGATGCCGGCGGCAAAGGCCGAGAGGCCAAAAACCTCAGTGTAGAAGAAAAGAAGCTGCGTCATTACGGTCATCCAGAAAAGGCATGACGCCAAATCACCGCAGCCGTAGAGCATCCTCTCTTTCACTGAAACCTTCTGGAGACCGTTACTCATTAGCGCTCCCCTTTTGTCGGTTGTGCAGTGGTTCGCTCCCGCATCCGCGCCCGGACAAAGGCACCGCTTGGCGAAAGCGCCTCCGGCGGCCAGACCGGGTAACCGTCGGGTCCTAGAGTCTCCGGAACCAGAAGGGAGCCCCGAGCGAGTAGGGCCTCAAGGCCCTCCTTGCGTGCTGCGACCGCGCTCTTGAGCGCCGCGGAAGTTTCGTCCTTGTCACACAGGGAATAGTTGACCCAGCTGATGGTGTGGCGATCTAGAAACGCGAGCCACTCCTGGGACTCGCGCAGGTAGGGACCGCCCGTTCCAGAGGCCTCGCTGGTGCCCCATTCAGTGGCGAATACGGCGACACCGAGATCGAAGGCGGCCTGGAGCTTGTCACGGAGGGGCTGGCCGTGGCTGCCGGCGTAGAAGTGAAACGTGTACGCCAGGTTTTTGCCCTGTACGGGATGCTGGGCGGCGACATCGACGTCCTGGCTCCAGGTTCCCGAGCCGATGAGGATGATGCCCTCGGGATCATTGGCCCGAATGGTTGCCACCATTGTCTCGGCGTAAGGCTTGAGATCGGCGGTCCAGCTCACCTCGCCGTTGGGTTCGTTCATGATCTCGTAGAGGATGTTCGGGTACTTGCTGTACTTGCTCGAAACCTCGTCGAAGAAGGCCTGTGCGCCTTGGTAGACGGGATTGTTCGGATTGCCGGGCGTCAGCACGTGCCAATCGGCGATGACGTAGAGGCCGTTGGCGATGGCAAGCTCGATGCCTTTCCACACGCGCTGTATGAGCTCAGGATGGCTCGCGTAGCCGTTCTCGCCGACGTAGAGCGCCAGCCGCACGACGTCCGCCTGCCAGTCTTTGGCCAAGGCCACGAAGGCCTTGTCATTGACGAGTTCACCGAACCATTGCAGCCCCGCCGTGCTCATGCCCCGGAGTTGCACCGGTTTGCCATCGCTGCCACAGATGTGGTTGCCGATGACCTGTAGCCTGCCGTGCTTCGCCGGAGGCGGGCTTGCAGCAGGGCCCGACGCGGCTGTCTTGGAGCTAGGGGGGGCCACACAGGCAGCAAGGATGGACAGGCAAATGGCGAGGACCGTCGGAACTCCCGGGCTACGGATGTTTCGCATTGTCGCTGGGCTTTTTACTCCTTGTCTCGCGGAACCACAACCCGAAGCACAGTGGCGTCGGGGTATCGGAGGACTGGGTGAACTG
>PMIX01000260.1 GCA_003158395.1 Myxococcales bacterium
GCCGCTGCCGCGGCCGAAGAAAGGGACTCCCTGTGTCGGGTCGGGAGTCCCGCTCGGGACCTGCGAACAAAGATCTGGGTAGCGATGAGCCGCTTCGCGGGGCGAAGGGGGCGGAATGCGTGGGCTTCCGCTGGCCGGCCGCTTGATGCCCTATCACCGTGCCCGCCTCTGCTACGGCCACCGCGACCGCCACCTACACCGCTCCCCGCCAATCCAGGGTTCCAATTCGCGTTCTTCAATTGGACATTGCCCGGTGATGACCGTAGTTTTGCGTGCATGACCGGCCCCGACAGCAATCCACCACCAGCCTCCAACTTCATCGAAGAGATCATCAACGACGATCTCGCGCAGGGAAAGAACCAGGGGCGCGTACACACCCGGTTTCCGCCCGAGCCCNNCCACGCCAAGTCCATCTGCCTCAATTTCGGCTTGGCGGCCAAGTACGCCGGCAAGTGCAACCTGCGCTACGACGACACCAACCCCAGCACCGAAGACGTGGAGTACGTGGAATCCATCGAAGCGGACGTAGCCTGGTTGGGCTTCCGCTGGAACGGTCCGCCGCTCTATGCCTCGGACTACTTCGACGAGATCTACCGGCTGACCGAGATCTTGATCGAGAGCGGCAAGGCCTACGTGGACGACCTGTCGGCTGAGCAGATCAGCGAGTACCGCGGCAGCTTCTACAAGCCGGGCCAGGACAGCCCCTTTCGCAACCGCTTGGCCGCGGAGAATCTGGACCTCTTCCGTCGCATGCGGGCGGGCGAGTTTGCCGACGGCGCGCGCGTGCTGCGCGCCAAAATCGACATGCACCACCCCAACCTCAACATGCGCGACCCGCCGCTTTACCGCATCAAGAAGGCGCCCCACCACCGCACCGGCGACAAGTGGTGCATCTATCCGATGTACGACTATGCCCATCCCATCTCCGACGCGCTGGAGGGGATCACCCATTCCATCTGCACGCTGGAATTCGAGGATCACCGCCCGCTCTACGACTGGACCATCGAGAACCTGCCGCTGACGTACCGGCCACGCCAGATCGAGTTCGCGCGCCTGAATCTGACCTACACCTTGATGAGCAAGCGCAAACTGCTGCAACTGGTCGAGGAAAAATTGGTTTCCGGTTGGGACGATCCGCGCATGCCCAGTCTGAGCGGTCTGCGCCGCCGTGGCTACACGCCCGAGGCCATCCGCGCCTTTGCCGAGCGCATCGGCGTGGCCAAGAACGACAGCATCGTGGACGTGGGCCTGCTCGAATTCGCCATTCGCGAGGATCTGGAGAAGCGCGCACCGCGGGCCATGGCGGTTCTGCGGCCGCTCAAGATCGTCATCGACAACTACCCCGAGGGCCAGGTGGAGTGGTTCGAGGCAGCCAACCATCCCGACAATCCATCGATGGGCACGCGCAAGATCCCCTTTTCCAGGGTCGTCTACATCGAGCGCGATGATTTCTGCGAGGTGCCGCCCAAGAAGTGGTTCCGCCTTTCGCCCGGCGCGGAGATTCGGCTGCGTTGGGCTTGCCTCATCAAGTGCGTGAGCGTGGTCAAGAATCCGGCGGGCGAGATCGTGGAACTGCATTGCACCTGGGATCCCGCCTCGCGCGGGGGCGACGCGCCCGACGGCCGGCGGGTCAAGGGCACCTCGCACTGGGTTTCGGCCGCACATGCCAAGCCGGCCACCGTGCGCCTGTATGATCGTCTGTTCACCAAGGCAAATCCCGGCGAAGGCGGCGCAGATTTTCGCACCTGCCTCAATCCCAATTCACTGCAAGTGGTCTCCGATGCCCAAATCGAGCCCGCCCTGGCCGAGGCGGCGCCCGGCAGCCGCTTCCAGTTCGAACGACTGGGCTACTTCTGCGTGGACAGCGTGGATTCCAAGCCAGGCCAGCCCGTGTTCAACCGCACGGTGCCCCTGCGCGACTCATGGGCCAAGCTGGCGGAGACCGCAAAGTAGACGCCGGCCGGCTGCTGGCGCGGTGGAGGTGCGTAGTTTCGCCATGATCGCGGCTGCGAAGGCGAGGGAGGGGAGGATTCGACTGCCGGACGGCCGCACTCTCACCTTTGCCCAGTACGGCAATGACGGCGGCACACCGGTCGTGTTCTTCCAAGGAACCCCGAGCAGTCGCCTCATGCATCCACCTGAGGCGATCACTCGCGAGCTGAATGCGCGTCTCATCGTGATCGCAGGGCGAGCTCGACAACGGGACACCGCTGGGAATGGCGAAGGGAATGGCCGAATGTATTCCCGCATCCACCCTCACCGTCCTACCGGGACAAGGGCATATGTTCATCTATGGTCCACTGTGGCGTTCAATTCTCGGCGACCTTCTCGCATCTCGAAGCCGCAATCTGGCTTGCGCGTGTCCGTCTTCCTCCGCTTCATAAGCCGCGCACCCACGACCAAAACCACCACCAGTGTCAGCGACAGCAACGTCACGCTACCCCCCAGCCGCAAGCCTGGCGTCCTGAACTGCATCGCAATCCTGTGCGTGCCGGGACCGAGAGCCACCGCGCGCATGATGAGATTGGCCCTGAGGATTGGCGCCGGTTGGCCGTCCACGGTGGCGCTCCATCCCTTTTCGTATTGTTCCACGAAGACCGCCAGCGCCGGTCGCTGAACCTGACAGCTCGCCTGCAAGTGGTTGCTGGAATAGAAATCGAGCGCACAGATCCCTGGGACTGAATCGGCGGGGCTGGGTAGCGTGCGGGCATCCGAGTGAGGGGCGAGCCAGGCCATTTTGCCGGCGACGACGGCCGGATCAAGGATCCGGCCCAGCGCGGTTGCGTCGTCCAGCACCTGGGCCTGACCAGCCAGAAACACCC
The DNA here is from genome assembly GCA_003158395.1 of Myxococcales bacterium. Taxonomy (GTDB): domain Bacteria; phylum Myxococcota_A; class Polyangia; order Fen-1088; family Fen-1088; genus Fen-1137. The sequence goes on from PMIX01000260.1 coordinate 2,823, forward strand.
GCGGTAGCGCGCCCGGTACGCGGTACAGCCGCGTGCCCGGCAAGGGATCGAGCAAGGGCTCGATGCCGGTGCGCTTCTCCTTGGGATCCCGCGGATCCTCGACGGGCAAGACCACGTAGCGTGCCCCAAGCAAGCGCAAGACTGATTGTCCTTCGCGCAGGCCGGACTTCCAGATGCGGTCAAGTGCAGCCGGAATGGCTGCATCGTACCCAGGCAAAGTGGCGATGCCCCAGACATTGGCCGTATTGGTAATGAAGGTCTGCAAGAGCCACAGCTCGCTCAATTCGGGCGGAAGAGCCGGCGCAAAACGGCCCACGTATTGCAGCACATTGTTGGCGCGGTAAAGCCGCGGCGGCTCGCCACGGCCAGCACTGTCGGCCAGCACCATTCGCGCGGCCGGCGGCGACATCGCTGCAAGCTTGCGGGGAGCAAAGACCTGCAGCGACCATGTTGCCGCTGCCAGGTCGAGTCCCACGACAGCGATCAGCAGAATCGGGGCAAGCCGGGCGCGCCGGGCCGCGAGGAACTGTGCCGTGAGAACACCAGCCACACCCAGGCCGCCGGCAAGAGCCCCTCGGGTGACTTGCGCGGCCCAATGCCCTGGGAAGACGAAGCGCGCGAGTAGAGCAAGCACGAGCAAAAGGGCAAGCAAGACCGCCATGCGCCGCCATGGCGGACGCTGGGCCGCGAGTATCCGCGCCGTGCCCAGGGCAGCCAGCAGGGCCAGCCAGCCGACCAGCGCGACCGTGTACTTCTCCGGAAAGCGCATGTACGCGAAGGGAGCCACCATGACCCGGAAGACGGCGTGCACAGGCAGGTGCCTGCCCAGCGCCAGAACCAGCGCCCCGCCGCCAAGGGCGCCCAGCAATGAAGCCAGACGCCGGCGCCGGCCAAACGCCGCCAAGGCCAGGGCGACCACGCTCGACCCCATGTACAGGCTGTGCGACAAGGGGAGGTTGTCGAGCCCTGGCTCCGCAATCCATCGTCCCGCGGGCTGGAAGCCCTCGGCGTTGCCCATGCTATCAGGAGCAACGAACTCGACCAGTCGGGCGGGATGAAGCGAGCAGGCTTCGGCATCGGCCCGGGAAAGCGGAGCTGCGCGTTCAGTCGAGCCCTGAAGTGCGTGCGCCGGCACCAGGGTGATGGCAGCCAACCCTGCGGCCAGCGCAGGAGCACAGGCAAAGACAACCAGCCAGGGAGCGCGGAGGCGCGCGCGTGCCGGATTGTGACGACGCTCCAGCACCTCTACCGCGGCTGTCGTCGCCAACGCGAAGCCCACGCCCATCATGGCCACGAAGACTTCACCGACCAGAAGGCCCATGGCGGTCGGCAGCGCCGCCCTGACCACGCCCATGGGCCAGCGACGACGGCCCGACCGCAGGCTATCGAGCAACGCGAGATGGCCGACGGCTGCCCAGGGCACCCACGCGCCGGCGACCAGGAGCAGCCCGGCTGTCCACTGGCTGGTGTTGTAGCCAGCGAGTGACCATGCCAAGGCTGCCACGCAAGCCGCGACGGGCGATCCGACCAGCCGTCGCGCCACAAGGAACATCCCCACGCCGCCCCACATGAGGTGGGCAAAGTCCTGCCAGGTCAGAAGGCTTGCCACCCAGTCCGGCGGCGCGAGAAGGAAAAGCCAATTGGGCGGATAGAAAACGCCGTAAAGCGGATTGGCGAAAATCGCAAAGCCAAGCCCCTGAAAAGGATTCCAACCAGGCCATTCTCCGCGCAACAGCGAATCGCGCACGAACCAGCGCGCCGGAAACTTCCAGTGGGCGACATCACTGCCAAAGACAATGCGACCCAGCCAGATGGGAAAATACACGACACACAAGATGGCCACTGCGACAAGCAACAGACGCCACGCCGGCGCGGCGGAGCGGTCCGGCGATTCTTCCAAATCGGTCACAGCCGCCGATGGGGACGTCACGGTCACGCCCGCCTTTGCCCGCGCCCAGACGCGAAGGCCAGGCCCAGCAAGGCTAGCACTGACAACAGAGTCAGAACCGCACTGGCACGCAAACCCGGCGGGCTGTACTCCATGACGATGTTATGGACACCCGGCGCGAGCGCGAGAGCCCGCATGTTCAGGTTTGCGCGCAAGACCGGCGCCGGCTGGCCGTCCACCGTCGCGCTCCATCCCTGGTCGTACTGTTCGTTGAACACCGCCAGCGCGGGTTGCCCGCCCGCACAGTGGGCGTCGAGCCGTCGATTGCCAAAGGATTCCATCTGACACGTCCCGACCCGGCCCGGCGGTGCAAGCACCGGATACGCGTTGGCATCGGGCGCCAGCCACACACTTTCGCCCGCCACCACGGCCGGCTGGTACAGGCGGGAGAGCGCGAACTCGTCGGGCACCACCTCTGCGTGGGCGGCCAGGAACACGCGCGGGAGGCTGCCGGTCACGCGGTAGAGGCGTGCGCCTGGCAAGGGATCAGAAAGCGGCTGCAAGCCGGCGCGGGGGTCGGTCGGGTCGCGCGGATCGCGCGCCGGCAACACCGCGTAGTCCACACTGAAGAGCCGCAGGGCCGCCAGTCGATCAGCTTTGCCCGCAGCCCACGCGCCCACCAGCCGACTCGGAATGGCCGCGTCGTAGCCCGGCACCATGGCGATGCCCCACACGTTCGCTGTGTTGGTCACGAGCGTCTGCAACAGTCGCGCCTCGCCCTGCGCGTGGCTCGATGCCTGGGTCCATGCCATCACCGTGCCGGTGACCGCCTCCGAGCGGAACAGCCGCGGCGGCTCAGCATGGCCTGCATGATCGGCAAGAACCATCTGCGCGGCCCGCGGCTTGTCAGCGGCCAGTGCGCGCGGCGCGAACCCCTGCAAAGGCCAGCACGCTGCCGCCAGATCCAGCGCCACTGTGGCAACCAGCAGAACCGGCGCCAAGCGCGAACCACGCGCCGCCAGAAGCTGGACCCCAAGCACAGCCAGCACAGCCATGGCCCCATGGCGCAGTCCGTGGACCATGTACCCGGACCAGGGAAACTGGAAGATGAAGGGCGAAGCGATCCCAAATCCGACGAGCGACGCAAGAAGGATCGCGGTCCGGCGCCAAGGTTGTTGCTGTCCAGAGAGGATCCGTTGGCCACCTCCGCCGGCCAAGAGCGCCAGCGCGAGCACGGCCAAGACCGTGTATTTCTCCGGCGAGCGCATGAAGGAAAATGGAAACACGATGCGCCGGAAAACGGCGTGCACCGGCAGGTGCTTGCCCAAGGCAAGCAGAAGCGCAAAACCGCCGAGCCCAGCCAGGACGAAGACCAAGCGGCATCGCCGGCGAAAGGCGGCGAGAGCCAAGGCTAGTACACTGGCCCCCAGGTAGACGCTGTACGAAAGCGGCAGACCATCCGCGCTTGCCTCTCCCACCCAGCGGCTGGCCGGGTATTCGCCATAGGCATCGCCCATAGAGCCTGGCGCAACGAACTCGATGAGGCGAAGCGGGTGCAGAGAATGCACCTCGGCCTCCGCGCGCGAAAGTGGTGCCGCGCGATCAGTTCCCGAGCTATGCGCGCGCGCCGGACCCAGCACGACGGCCGCCACGCCGCTGGCGAGCAGCAGGGCCAGCGCGACCGCAGCAGCCCAGCGACGGGAGAAGCGGGGCAACGTCGAGTCTTTGAGCCGTTCGAGTCGCTGCGTGGCAGCCACCAGCATGAGGGCGAAACCGACCCCCATCATGGCCAGAAACAGCTCACCCATCAGAAGCGCGCATGCCGTGGGAAGGGCTGCCTGGACCACGCCCAGCCTCCAGCGACGGCCCCCGGCGCGCAGGCGGTCGAGCAGCGCCAGATGCCCAACCGCCGCCCAAGGAATCCACGCAGCCGCGTGCAGGCGCAGGCCCGCTGTCCACTGCGACGTCACATAGCCGGACAGGGCCCAAGACAGCGTTGCAATGACCGCCGACACCGGGGTTGCCCGGAACCGTCGTGCAAGCCAGAACACCCCCGCACTGCCCCACACAAGGTGCGCGAAGTCCTGCCAGGTGATCATCGCGCCAACCCAATTTGGGCCCACCAACAAGAACAGCCAGTTGGGAGGATAGAAAACGCCATAGAGCGGATCAGACGGAACGGAGAAGCCGAGGCCTTGGTAGGGATTCCACGCCGGTAGCTCTGCGTGCAGCAGAGAATCGCGCACGAAAACTCGGGCTGGGAAAATCCAGTGCGCGATGTCGCGAAAGAAGACGATTTGTCCTAAAAAGATGGGCAGGTAGACCACGGCCAGAGCCAGCGCGACCCAAAGGAAGGCGCGTCCTGCCGAGCCCGAAGCATTGTCTGGTTGGCCGGATATTGGATCCGCGTTCACGATGGTCTCGCCAACGCCATCATACAACGGTGGCTCAAAGGCCGCGGCGGGGATCTCCGCATCCCACACCTCCCCGATGATCCGCTGTCGTCCCTGCCCAAACTTACCCAGGGAGTCGGACAGCACTCCGGCTGCGGCAGGCTCACATCCTCGACCGCCGCCGCCCGGCTGTGTTTCGTTGACTATGCCGGAAGTGGTAATATCTCCGCGTGACCGTCGAGGAGTTGACAGGCCGTCTGATCACCGCACTGCAAGGACGGCCCGAGGTGCGCCTGGCATTTCTCTTCGGCTCGGCGGCTACCAGGGGTCCGAATGCCGCCCGCGACGTCGACGTGGCGGTCGCGTTCGCGCAGCCCCTGTCCCTGCTGCAGCAGGGCGCACTGTGTGCCCAGCTCGAGCAAATCGTGGGGCGCGAGATCGATCTGGTAGATCTCGACAGCGCTTCCACCCTGCTGCGCTGGGAGGTGGTCCGCAGCGGCATCGTGCTGGCTGCCAGGGACCGGCGTGACCTCGTCGATTTCCGCGCCCGCGTGCCGCTCGAGTACTTCGATCTTCAGCCCTACCTCGAACGCGAGGCCGACGGGCTTCGCCGTGCTCTGGAGAAATCCCGATGGTCCGCGTCGACCTTGTGAGGGACAAGATCAGCCGCCTGCGCGACACCGCGGAGTGGTTGCGCGCGTGTCTTCCTGACCAAGCCGCCGCGATGGCTGCCAGCCGCGATGTGCGCGACCTGGTGTCGTTCCGCGTGTACCTGGTCATGCAGGAAGCCATCGACCTTTGTTCGCACATCATCGCTGACCAGGGTTGGGGGCCGGTCCCCAGCCTGCGCGACCATTTCGCCCTGCTGGCCGAAAAAGGCGTCCTGTCTTCCGACCTGGCCAGTCGTCTTTCCGCGGGGGTGAAGTTGCGCAACCTGGTGGGCCACGGCTACGCGGAGGTGGACCCTGCCAAGATGCGGGCGGCGGCGGGCGAGCTTGCCGCGCTGGTCGACCCGTTCTGCAGCGCCATCCTGGCCTTCGCTGAGAACCACGTCTCAGCCGTCTAGCGGCCTGGCGATCCGCTGCGGCGAGAGGCACCGCCAGTGGCATCGCCCCGTTGGGCGCCCAGCAGTTCTCGCAAGAAACTCAGAGAACCACGCCCCCGGCCCGTGTCGCGGCCAGGGTTCCGCAGGCGGCGCCGATTTCGCGGCCGCCGGCATAGCGGCGGGACACCGGGATGTGGCGGGCCAGCAGCTCGTCCCGGAATTCCCTGACTTCCTCGTCAGTGGGCGGCTGAGAGCGGCCTGAATCGTCGTTGACGTCGATGAGGGTGACCTTGGCGCGCAGGCCGGCCAGCAGCTCCGCCAGCTTCCGCGCATGCTCGCAGCCCATATTCACGCCGGAGATCCCAATGTAGGCGAAGCTCAGCCGGCTGCGGCAGGAAGCCGCGTATTCGCGCACGGCTGCCATCACGTCAGCAAGCGGCCAGCGCTTCTCCGCTGGCATGAGCGGCAGGCGTGCCTCGCTGGTGGCCGCAGCCAATGAAATGATGAGCCGGAAACGATGTCGCTCGGCCGCGAAACGCCGGATGGCTGGGGCCACGCCCACCGTCGAGATGGAAATGGAGTCGCCGGCGATTGCCGGGCCTGCCGGGTGCGACAGGATCTGCGCCGCGCGGATTACATTGTCGTAGTTGAGCAGGGGCTCGCCCATGCCGAGGAAGAGTACGCCGCAAACTGGGTGATCCGCCTCGGCACGCATGGCCCGCACTTGGGCCAGCATCTCCCACACCGCAAGGTTGCGCACGCCCCCGGCTGGTCGCAATCGGCCGGTGGCGCAAAAGTCGCATGCCAGGACGCAGCCCTTCTGCGAGCTGATGCACAGGGTGTACTTCGCCGTGGGCAGGGCCACCAACCCGGCTGCCTCGCCGCGCTGGCGGCGCTGCTTGAGCGCCCGCGCATCGCCCGGATCAGGCAGCGGGATGCGCACCGCCTCGATCAAGTCGCCGTCGGGCAGGCGAAACAGATACTTGACGAAGCCGTCTGCCGCCCGCCTGCGTTCCACGATCTCTAGCTCAGGAAAAACCACCTCCGCGGCCAGGGCCCGGCGGGTCGTGGCGGCAAGCCAGGTCAGACCGTCGACGCTGGACACGCCATCCCGCTGCACGGCCGCAAAGACCCGAGCGGCCTTCGCGGGGTCCACGCCGTGGCCGGCCAGCAGAGCAGTCGTGGCAGGCAGGTCCAGGTCGCGCAGGTTGACAGGCATTGACCTAACGAGCGGCGCCGGTCCTCACCGCACCGTGGGTGTGCGATCGCGTGCGTGCAAAAGATCGAGCGGCGGCGCCTCGTTCTCGACCACGTAGGCGAACTGCCGCCTGAACTCCTCTGCCGAGAGCCTCGGATTGCACACCCCGCCGAACTTGGCCAAGATAGCCGGGTCATCAAAATCGTCGCGCCGCAGCCGGATCATGTAGCGTCGGGCGATGGCGTAGCGGGTGGAGCGCGTATCCACCATACGCAATCGCGTGCGCCCCGTGCCAGGATCCAGCATCTGGGCAAAGGGGATGGGCACGAAGTTTCCCGCCTGCAGGGACACCATGGCTGCGTTGCCGCCTGAGAACAGAAACTTGGCTGCGCAGTAGCCCAAATCGCGTGTGTACTCCAGGTCAAAAGGAATGGGATCCGCGCAGCGCAACTCGTAGCCGATATCCTTGGACACGAAGGTGAGCTTGTCTACGCCCAGTTCCTTGAGCCGCTTGACGGTGGCCTTCTTCAGCCCGTCGCCCAGGTTCAGCTCGGACAGGCGCATGTTGCCGGCATCGTCGCGTTCAATGGGTCCGAGGTTTCTTTTGACGTCTTCCTCGGGAATGCTCTCGGCCAGGCCCTCGGCCAGCACTGCCACGCCATAGCGCCGTCCCTCGACCAGACGCTTGATGATCGCACCGGCCAGGATGTCCACCAGGGTCCTCAGGGTGGTCCTGCAGCGCGGAAACTCTTCGGGGATTACGCTCATGGTGGCGCCAGCGGCCTTGCCGATGCCCAGGGCCAGGTGCCCGGCCTTGCGCCCCATGGCCACCACGAAGTACCAGCGCGAAGTGGTCTTGGCGTCGGCCATCAGGTTCTTCACCAGCTCCACGCCAATGTGACGCGCGGTCTGGTAGCCGAAGGTATCGACCATGGGGTCGAGGTCGAGATCGTTGTCGATAGTCTTGGGCACGTGAACCACGCGGATCTTGCCAGCGGCTCGCTCCGAAACCTTCATCGCGGAGAACGCGGTGTCATCGCCGCCGATGGTGATGAGCTGGGTTACGCCCAGCCGCTGCAACGAATCCACGACGATACCGATATCCTCTTCCTTCTTGGTGGGGTTCGCGCGCGAGGTGCCCAGGACGGACCCACCCGAGAAATGGATGCGGCTGACGTCCCCCAACTGCAAGGGCCTGATGTCCTCCAGCCGGCCCTTCATCAGGCGGTCGAACCCGTCGCGAATGCCCAGCACGTCCACGCCCTGCAGGAGCGCGCGGATCGTGGCAGCGCTGATGACGCTGTTGATACCGGGGGCGGGGCCGCCTCCGACCAAGATTCCAAGCTTCTCCCTTGACACGTTGCAGAACTCCTTGCTGCCGCTCGTCGCGCGCGAACCCTAGCACAACCTTGGGGCCGCGACCGACGTGAGACCAACGTGCTCGCGACCACGTCTTCGGCCCACTCGGCCGTGAGTAGTGGCCGCCGGTAGCCGAGCGCGGCAGGGTATGCCCCAGCACCAGTGCCCCAGCACCAGCCGTCGACAAGACATGGCTGTGCTACGATTGAGGTTACGCCGACCTTCGGATCGCGCGTGGCGCGAAGTTTCAGCACAAGGAGCGTCCAAATGCAAAGACTGTTCGCCGTTGTCGGCGTTTTCGTGACAGCCCTTGCAGCGGCCTGTGGCTCCAGCTCGCATCCCAAGAGCAACGCGGTTACTGACGGCGGCCTGTCCGGTGGCGTGGTCAATGGCGATGGGGCGCGTACTGTGAGAGCTGATGCTCTCTACGCCCCAGACTCCGGCAGTGCCGCGGGCCTGGCCGATGTGGGGAGCACTGGCGGCACTGGCAGCGGCGGTACGACAGGGATGGGCACAGGCGGCGTGGGCGGCAGCGACGCGCTCCCGGCAACTGGCGGTGTTGGTGAAAGCGATGGCCCGACGGCAAAGGGCGGCGCAGGCATCACCGACGGGCCAGGTGCGACGGGTGGCGCGGGCAGGAACGACGCGCTCGTTGCCACGGGCGGCACAGGGGCAGGCGGCACCGCAGGCACCACCGGGACCGCGGGAAGAGCCGGGACCGCGGGAAGAACCGGCACCGCAGGCACGACCCGCACCGGGGGTGCGGCCCGGACCGCGGGAGCAACCGGCACCGGCGGCGCGGCTGGCACCGCGGGAACAACTGGAACCGCGGGCGCTGCCGCGGGCGCTGCCGGCACCGCCGCGCCCGCTGACAACGTGGCCGAGCTCTCCGTGGACTTCGGGCTTCCCGGTATCGGCTACCTCAACGGTCTGTTTGCCAACGTAACCGTCTGTGTTCCCGGGACCAGCCAATGCCAAACCATCGACCACGTGTTGCTCGACACCGGATCCTCGGGCTTGCGCCTGCTCGCGTCGGTCCTGACGCTGTCGCTGCCGGCGTGGACCGATGACAGCGGGGTCGCTCTGGCGGAATGCACCCAGTTCGTGAGCAGCTTCACCTGGGGCCCGCTGCGCAGCGCTGACCTAAAGCTCGCGGGTGAGCAGGCCAACGGCATCCCCATCCAAGTGATTGGCGGGTCAACCTATCCTGTGCCACGCACTTGTACTGGTGTCAACGCCAGTACCGCCGACACGCTGGGGGCCAACGGCATTCTCGGGATAAGCGCGCTCGTGCAGGACTGCGGACCGGCGTGCGCGGAACCCACGGGCACCAGGTCGGCCAATCCCGGGATATATTTCGCGTGCTCTTCAGCGGCAAAGGGTGGCTGCACGGCGGCAGCCGTGCCAATTGCCAAACAGGTGTCCAATCCCGTCCCGCTCTTCAGCCAAGACAACAACGGCACCATTATCGAACTGCCCACGATTTCGGCAAATGGGGCACCCAGCGTGACCGGATCTTTGGTCTTCGGCATCGGCACACGTGCGAACAATGACCTGGGCCAGGCGACGGTGATCCCGCTCGACAGCTCGGGCAGCTTTCTGACCAGCTACCCTGCGAACAGCAGCTATTCGTTGGCCTTTGTGGACAGTGGCTCCAACGCGCTCTACTTTCCAAACAGCGGTACCTCGCGCATCGCGACCTGCTCTGGCCTGTACTCTGGCTTCTACTGTCCTCGCTCGACTTTGAGCTTGTCAGCCACGAACAAGGATACCGGCGGCTTGGTTACCGTGACGGTGAACTTCAGCATTGCCAACGCTGAGGCGTTGTTTGCCAACCAGAACAACGTGGCCTTCAACAATCTGGGCGGGTCGAGCTCGGCCCCTCGTTCAGCACCGACGGCGATAGGCGCGTTTTTCGACTGGGGCCTGCCTTTCTACTTCGGCAGAAACGTGTTCACCGCGATCGAGAATCAATCGACTCCATCGGGAGCGGGACCGTTCGTCGCATTCTGAGGCGCGGGGGAGAACCCGAGGCGCTACTGGGCTGCGGGCGAGGGGCGTTTCGCGTCGGCGGCGGCGTCCTCGATCAGGCGAAGTTGCCGGCCGATCTGGCTGCGGACCTTGGGCACGGTCTCGACGTCGAAGCGCTTGCGCAAAAAGTCAGCTGCCTCCCCGGAACGCGTGAGCCCCAGCCCGATCGCCACATCCAACCTCACGTCGGGGTCGGGATGTTCCAGCAAGGGGCCGAGCTGCGCCGGCACCGCCGTGCCCCCTACCCAACCAAGTGCCAACGCCGCCTTGCGCAAAAGGAGCTTGTCACCCGCGTCGTTCGACGACGCCTTCTGCTTCACGGCGGTCTCCAGGAAAGCCCGGCCAGGCCGCGTCGACACCACGCCCAGGGCGCTGACGGCGTGTGCGCGAATCTGCAGGTCGGTCTTGGGGTCGCCTGCGATGGCGATCAAAACCTCGTCGATCCCGGTTCCCAGCGCCCGCCAGTCGGCAGCTGAGCGCGGCAGGGTGTTCGGCCGCAGATGTGCTTCGACCGCCGCTCGCTCAGGCCGGCCTGCAGGCGCTGCGGAGGGCCCGGCCAGAAGGACAGCTATGGCTGCGCTCAGCCAAAAGACGAGCATTGCCCAACGTTACCATGGCTTGGGTTATAGTCGCGCCCGAGCGGTGGTCTTGACCGCTGCTTGGCACCCGGAGGATGTGATGGCTCGCCGCTTGACGATCGTAGCTTTCGCCCCGTTGTTCATTCTCGGCTCTGGCGCCGCGGCCCGCGCGCAAGGCGAAGCCGCTCCAAACCAACCGGTAGAGGCCCTGGCGGCGAAAGCCCCGCCGGCAGAGGCTCCGGCCGCATCCGCAGAGGCCGCGGTTCCACCGGCAGAGGCCCCGCCGTTGGCCGCGGGACCGGCCACCGGGACACTGGTTATCCCGCCGCACTTCGGCGGAGCTTTCCGGGCTCGCTGGATCACCCTACCCCACTGGTTTCTGGGCATGTTCACCAAGGCCAATCAGGCTGTGTCGTCCTATGGCGTTGGTTTTGAAGGCTTCCGGCGCAAGCGCGACGCAGAAAACCCAAACCGGTTCTGGGAAGTCTCGCTCGGCCTGGGCTACCAGAACATGAGCGCGCCTGACGGAAACTGGCTGGGCAAAGGCCACGACGCGAGCCTCGACACAGATTGGGTCCAGTTCAAGAATTTCGGTTTCTGGACGGTCGACCTTTCTTTCCTTTCGCGCCAATATTTCAACGATGTCTTCGGCATCCACTATGGCGCCGGGCTGGGCCTGGCCATCATCCAGGGCGACGTCCTGCGCACGAAGTCCTACAACTGCACAGACCAGACTCTCAGCGAATGCCGGCCCATCGTGTGCACGGGAGGCGTCTGCACAGAAACCGAGCTGAAGGGGACAGAGGGTTCCGGGCGTATCAGCCCAACGACCCCGCACCGCTACAGGGAAGGCTCGGTGCCGGGCGCGATTCCCATCCTGAACTTGGTTTTCGGGTTCGACTTTCGCATCCCGCAAGTCAAGGGCCTCGAATTCCGCATCGACGCCGGCTTCTTCGACGCTCTCTTCCTCGGCGGTGGTGTCGGGTACATCTATTAGGATGGGAACCCTGAAAGGGTTCCCATTCCCTCCCGCGATGGTGCGCCGCCGGCGGAGCCGGCGGGCTCCCCACGCGATCAGCGGCTGTTGGGCGCAGGCTCCGGCCGTACCTGCAAAACCAGTCTTTTCGATCCGCGCTGCAGGTCGAGCGGCCATTGTACGCCGATAGACGCCAAGACCACGGCCGGCCGCACCGGGTTCTGGCTGGTGAACGGAGCACCTGCGGCCCCGAGCAAGATATCACCGCGCTGCAGGCCGGCGCGGATCGCCGGTGAATTCGCAACGACCGACATCACTCGGACCGCTCCGTCCGCAAGCCTCAGGCGCCGACGGCGAGCCGAAGAAAGTGGCTCGAACCCAAAGCCCAGCCAGGCCGGCTGGGCTCGGGCGGCCGCCTGCCGATCGGTGTCGAGCGCGACGAGAGCTGGCTTGAACGTGGGGCCGGCAGAACCAGCCACCGGGGCCAGGGTGAGCTCGAGATCCTCGCAACGCTCGAGAGCGGCCGAGGCCGCCGCTTCCTTTGGTTTGCCCTGGCTCTGCAGGTAGTAGCGACCCGCGACGTCAAGCAAGACGGTGCGCATGCGCAAGAGGGCGGCCAGCCGCACCTCGGCCCGGTAGGCAATCTCATCGAGGCTGGCGGTGGCGTCGATGAGGCGTTGAACACGCGAAAACTGCTTTCCGTCGGCCTCGCTCTGGGGCAGAAGCTCGCGCAACAACTCGACCGCCAGCGTGCGCCGCTCGGCCGGTCCCAGCTTGCGCAGGGCCGGCAAGGCTAGGCGCGAAGCCAGGCCCGGCCGCGCCGCCAGGAACGCGTCCAGGCGCGCCTGATTGAGATCCCCGAGCGCCGTCGCCCAGACCTTGCCGTGCGCTTCCACTCCGTTGAGGAACGCGGCAAGCTCGTCCCCGCGCTGGTTGATCTCGGCCAGGCTGTGCTCGCGCAGGTGCGGCAGGCCGTACTCGGCCGCCAGGCGATCGGCCTGATCGCGCTGGGCCGCAAAGCCACCATCCGCCCAGGCCTTGCGCAGGACTTGGTCGACAAACTCGTTCTCGTCCACCCGCTGCGCGTGCGCCGCGCGCAGCAAGATCTCGTCGAGGAACACCTCGGAGCTGCGTAGAGGCACATCGGGGCTTTGATCAGAAAGCCGCACAGTGTCATGCGCACCAACAAAATGGCCGTTGTGGGAGAGGGCCTGCAGGAACTCGAAGGCGTGCCCCACCGCCTCGGCACCACGGACCTCGGGATAGCAGCCGTAGGCGGGGCGATCGGCGGTGGACGAAAAGTAGCCGCAGGCTGCCCCTGAGGGGAGCCGCGCGTGGGAGTTCAGATCGTAAAGATAGGCAAAGCCGCCAGAAAAGCACTGGGACATGAGCAACACCACGCGCACCTGGGTGGGCAGGCTCACGAGCAGCCCGCGCAGGCCGCGCACCGAGAGCGACTCATGCGCTCCCCAAAGCAAGATGCGGTTGTCGAGCGGGTCGTGGCGATTGGCGGTACCGTGGTCGGTAACGAAGACGAGCAGGGTGTCACCCGGCCGCAGCCGCGCTCTCAGCTCTCCAAACGTGCGGCGCAGCTCGGCCCGGGTGGCGGGCCGCAAGCGGTAGCCGGCGAGGGTAGAGTTTTCGAAGTCCATGAAATGGCGAAGCAGGTCGCCCACGGCCGTGCCTTCGAGCAACCAGGTTCCCTCGGGCTCGGGCCCGCGCACGGCCAAATCGGGCGCCGGGTCGCTGCCATCGCTGGCCAGGATGGTGACATGATCGCGCGGCACCCGAGCGCGCTCGAGCAAGCCGGCGAGCTGGCGCAGATGCGAAAGGTGCGAGGCGAAGTTGTCCTCGCGATCGCCGCCCCCGTTGATCATGAGCACATGCAGGCGTTCCGGGGCCGCCGGCTCGGCCGCACGCGCCGACACGGCCGCGAGCAGAAGCGGCGCAAGGAGAAGAAGTCGCATCATGATGGATTCGCCCTACCCCGCCGCCAATCGCGCAGCCAACCGCGAGCAGCGCGCGGCCACTTCGGCGTTGCCCACGGCGATGCGCAAGGCTTTGCGTGAGCCAATCAGCACCACCAGCTTCTTCCCGCGCGTAACAGCCGTGTAGAGCAGGCTGCGCTGGAGCATCACATAGTGCTGCGTGTGCACCGGCACGATCACGACCGGATACTCCGATCCTTGTGACTTGTGCACAGTCGCGGCGTAGGCCAGGGTCAGCTCGTCCAGGTCATCGGCCGCGTAGCTCACCTCGCGCTCGTCAAAGCGGACCACGGCCTGCTGGCCTTGGCTCGCCTCCGCCGGCCCGCCCGCCACGCGCATCACTTCGCCGACGTCGCCATTGAACACATCCCGGTCGTAGTTGTTGCGCACTTGCATTACCCGATCGCCGGCACGGAACACGCGCCCCCCGCTGCGCAGCTCGGGCCGGCCCGGCGTGATCGCGTCTTGCAGAAGACGGTTGAGCGTTGTGGCGCCCAGCTCGCCCCGGTGCATGGGCGTCAGGACTTGGATATCGCGCGGGGAAAAACCGTAGCGTCGCGGCAGGCGGGTGGTCACCAGGTCGCGGATGGTCTCGGCCGCGTGGGCCGGATCATCGTCCTCGATGAAGAAGAAGTCGCGCTGGTCCGCGGCTGCGCCCTGGGCGGGCGGCGCGCCCAGCTCCGGCTGCACCCCGTCGTGGATGCGGTGGGCGTTGGTCACGATCAGGCTGGCGGCCGCTTGACGAAAGATCTCGGTCAACCGCACGGTGGGCACGCGGCCAGAGGCGATCACGTCGCGCAGGACCATGCCCGGCCCGACCGAAGGAAGCTGGTCGACATCGCCCACCAGCACCAGGCGCGTGCCGTCGGCCAGCGCCGCCAGCAGGTCGGCCATCAGGCGAATGTCGATCATGGAGGCCTCGTCGACGACCAGCAGGTCCGCTTGCAAGGGCCGGGACGCATCGCGGCCGAACACCCCGTCCGCAGGGCGCCATTCCAGCAGTCTGTGCAGCGTCGCTGCGGGCTGGCCGGTAGCCTCCTGCAGCCGCTTGGCCGCCCGGCCGGTGGGCGCGGCCAGGGCCACGGTCAGCCCCTGGCGCACTAACGTGTTGACGATCCCGCGTACGATGGTGGTCTTGCCTACGCCCGGCCCGCCCGTGATCACCAGCAGCGGCTCGGCCAGCGCGCGCCGCACGGCCACCACCTGCTGGGGCGCGAGCGTGATGTGGGCTTCGGCCTGGTAGCGGGCGATGGCGCGATCGGCGTCGACGCGCTGGGGGGTGATCCGGCCGCGCAGCAGGCGCAGGAGACCCGCGGCCGCGGCAACCTCGGCGCGAAAAAGTCCCACCTCGAACACCGCTGCGCCCTCCGGCGTGCTCTCGATGGCCACGTCGCCGGCGCGGCCCAAGCGCTCCACCGCCCCTTCCACCAGAGGGGGATCTACTTCCAGCAGCTTGGCCGCCTCTTCCACCAGAAGGCTGCGCGGCAGGAACACATGGCCCAGCCCGCCCGCCTCTTCGAGCGCGTGACGCACGCCAGCCTCCACGCGCACAGGCGAATCGCGGGCGATGCCCAGGGCCGTGGCCAGACGATCCGCGGACAGAAAACCGATGCCCCACACGTCGAAGGCCAGGCGAAACGGGTTCTCGCGCACACGTGCGATGGCGGCTGGTCCATAGCGCTTGTAGATGCGCGCGGCAAAGGCGGGCGAAACACCGTAGCCCTGCAGGAAGACCATGACTTCGCGCAAGCGGCGCTGCGAAGTCCAGGCTTTTTGAATGGCCTCGGCGCGGCAGCGGCCAATCCCCGGCACCTCGCGGATCCGTTCCGGCTGCGCGTCCAGGATCTCCAAGGTGCGAATGCCGAAGCGCTCGACGATGCGGCGGGCGAATTCCGGCCCGATGCCTTTGACCAGGCCCGCGCCCAGGTAGCGGCGGATCCCGGCCAACGTCTCGGGCGACAGCTCGGTATAGCTTTGCACGCGAAACTGGCGGCCAAAACGGGGGTTGTTTTCGTAGGTGCCGCGCAGGCGCAAGCGCGCGCCCTGGGGCAGGCCCAACAAGCTGCCTACGACGGTCGTGGGCTCAGCTGCGCCGTCGGGGGAAAGGCGGGCCACCGTAAACTCACCGCCACCACCCGAAAAAACAATGCGTTCGATGGTGCCTTCCAGGATCTCTTCCTGCGCGTTGCCAGGTCGCTTGCCTGCCGAGCGATCGAACAGTTCCATACGGTACTAGGGCGGCGAGCAGGTATAGTCGTTCAGGTTGCACTGGGTGTGGCAGCTGATGCAGCTTTGCACACGCCCATCCTCCAGGACGTTGCGCTGGTCGTCCAGCCGCTGCCAGCGCCAGTCGCCCGCCGCGGCGTTGTAGCCTGGCACGTCCTTGAACATGAGGGTGTAGCCTGTGAGTCCCGTACAGTCCGCAGCGTCGGATTCTTCGGCCACGACCACGCTTCCCTGCGGAAGCGGACCGTTCGCCGCAAGGTAGGCCTGTTGTGCCTCGGCATTGTTGACGCGGACGTCTAGGTAATTTGAGTTGTGCCCGATGACGAGCCGGCAGCCGCGCACCTGAAGGTAGCTCGCCTGATAGTCACCCGGCAGAATCTGGCTTGTCCTGTTGCTGTCCTGCTGAAAACAGCTGCCGGCCAGAAGCAAAGACAAGAGCAAGAGCGGACGCCGCGTGCCCATCGATGAGGATTCTACAGCCAGATTGCTCATGGGCCAGACAACTTGACAGCCACGACAGCACACGACCGCCGTGCAGGGGCAGGTCAGCCGTCCCCTACTCGCCCGAAAAACGCACGTAGGTGTGATCCTGATCCTGCGCCGCCTTGATCAGATTGAGCAGTGCGGTGCCATGATTCCTGAGATCTGGCTTGCGGGCCGCGCGGAGTCGTATCTCCAACTCTTGCATGAGGACGGGAAGCTGAAGCTGGTTGAAGACCGTGTCGCCGTCGCGGTCGACATAGCGCAGACAGGGCGACGCTGCGTCGTCGTGATCCGGCAGAAGCTTTTCGGTAAGGTTGTGGTCATCCAGGAGCTCGTCCTGGACTTCACCAGACTCGCTCTCAACTCGCAGGTCAATTCCCATTTGTCCTCCCAACCTCGAGGGTGCGCAGGCTGGACTATGCCTAGACTATACGAACGTTCAGCGACGGGCGCAAGAGGGCGACCGCGCCCGTTTGCTGTGGCGTCCGGGCAACAGTGGGCGCCGCGGCGTCGCCGATTGACGACGACCGAAGGAAATCGATGCGGAGAACACGGCACCTGCGGACTCAGTCTTGCGGCACGAAACCTGCTTGGAGGAGAGCCATGACGAGCTACCGGCGTCGGACATTGCTCATGCTCCGTTTCAAGGCCTTGCCGGGCCTGGCGCTCACCGTGCTAGGGACTTTCTTCTCGTACGCCTCATCAGGGTGCCTGTCCAACCGCTACCTGGTCCCGCCGCAAGAGCTGGCGCGCCTGGCGCAGCTTCCGCCAGAAACCCGCGGTGACAAGGTCTTCGTTGTGCAGGCCCTGGGCGAACGCCGCTCGGAGGCGATCGAGGCCGGGCCTCCTGCCGCTCTTGCCCCGATCGCATCGGTCCCGCCAGCCGGGCCCTATTCTGTTTCTCCTGATTCAGACGCCTGGACGGTCGCGGCGCCGGCTGCGCCGGCCGATGCCTACCCGGAGGTGCCTCCTCCAGAAGACAACGCGGCTGTCCAGGTTGGCGTGGACATCGCCGTCGGACCGGATGGTCCGCTAGGGCCGCACCCAGCCCGCGGCAGGCCACCAGGATTTCGCGCTGGCGGGTCGGCCGCCGGCTCGGTGGCAGGAAACCCACCCGCGCCTCCACCCCGCCCGGCAAGGTCGGGGGGTGGGAGTGGCTCTTTCGACGTGCCTCTTCACGGGGGAGGCGGAGGCAAAGACGAGGCGGTGGTGGTCGCGATCGTCATCGTTGCGGTGGCGGTGCTGGCCGCCGCGGGCCTGGCCGTCACCGAGGGCCTGCGCTACGACGGCGCGGTCCAGATGTTCGCCGGCCAGCCCGTGCATCTTACCGATGCTTCCGGCGCTGAGCGGGTGGTGGCTCTCGGCGATCTTGTGCCCGCGGATGCCGCGCAATCGGTCAGCTCGGAGGTGATGGACGACGAGGGCTGGGGTTTGCGTCGGCTGGATCGTCGGCCGCTCGACCGCAAGGGCTTTGCCTTCAAGGTGGACGTGGGCTCGTTGCAGTCGCTGTGCGCCTGCTACTCGGCCGCGGGCTTCGGTTCGAACATCCAGTTCGGCTACTTCCCCCACCACCGCGTGGGTGTGCTGGCCAACCTGTCGCTCGGCGGCGGAACCGATCCGCTGGGCCACACCTTCCAGCGTCACTCGATCGCAGGCGAGGTGCAGTGGTTTCCCCTCGACCTATGGCGTTTTCACCTGGGCGCCTTTGGCCACGGAGGCGTGCAATACGCCAAGGATCTGGCAACCGGCTGGCGCTCTGGCCCGGCCTTCGGCGGCGGCGCAATCCTGGAGTTCTCTCTCACCACGCGCCTGAGCCTGATGGCGCGTGGCGATTGGACCACCGCCCGCACCGCGCCCGACGGCACGAGCTGGGCCGATACCGCGCTCATCACCGGCGGGCTGGCGATTTACTGACGTTCGCGTAGATTCGGCGCGTGTTTCGGCGAACGCCGCCCAAGAATCGTCATGGATCCTACGACCACGTCGAGGTGACCAACCCTTCCGACGGCGGCTTCTGGCACTGGCTGCTCAAGCTCTACGCCTTTGCCGCCTGCTGCCTGGCGGGCCTGCTGGTCCTGGGCGGAATCGGCGTCTACTTCTATTTCGCCACCACCCTGCCTACCTTGCCCAGCTTCAGCCGCTTCCGGCAGGACTCGGCGGAATCCACCCTGGTGCGCGCCTGGGATGGCACGCCGCTGGCCGAGTTCGCCAGCGAGCGGCGCGAGATCCTTCCCTTTGATGCCTTCCCCCAGCGCCTGGTGGAGGCCTTCGTGGCCATCGAGGATCGCCGCTTCTACGAGCACAGCGGCGTCGACTACCGCGGCATGCTGCGCGCAGCGCTCGCCAATCTGCGCGCCGGTCGCGTGGTGCAAGGGGGTTCCACCATCACCCAGCAGGTGGCGCGCGCCCTTCTGCGCACGTCCCAGCAGACCCTGCAGCGAAAAATCCGCGAGGCCATCCTGGCGCGCCGGTTGGAGACCCGTTACACCAAGGATCAGATCCTCACCCTCTATCTCAACCAGATCTTTCTTGGCCATCAGTCGTACGGCGTGGCCGCGGCCGCTCGCCGCTACTTCGACAAGGCGGTGGGAGACTTGGATCTAGCCGAGACAGCCACTCTGGCCGGCATCGCGCAAGCGCCCAGCCGCTATTCGCCGCTGGTCGAGCCCGAACTGACGCGTGTGCGCCGCGATCAGGTTCTGTCCGCCATGGTGGTCTCGGGCTCCATAGCCCAAGCCGAGGCCCAGGCCGCGTCCGCGCGGCCCCTGGCGGTGCGGCCGCCGCCCGACTTCTTCCGGGATCGCTCGCCCTACTTTGCCGAACATGTCCGCCGCGACATCGGCAAGCGCTACGGGGAAAAGGCGCTTTGGGAGGGCGGGTTGCAGGTAGAAACCACGCTTGTGCCGTGGGTCGACGAAGCCGCGCAGGAAAACGTGGACTTCTCTCTCCGCAAACTGGACAAGCGGCAGGGCTGGCGCGGACCCGTGACACACCTGGTGGGCGCAGCCGCCGCTGAGTTTCGCCGCCGCTCAGCCCAGCGCTACGGGGCCGAACCACCGGTCGAGGACCGCCTGTATTTGGGTCTGGTGGAGACGTCCGCCGGCTCGGGTGCGCAGGTGCGTGTGGGCGAGAAGATCTACCCCTTGCCGTCATCCGGTATGCTGTGGGCTGCACCCTTCAGCCTGGTCGATTCCACCAATGGCCGCGCGCTGCAGACCACCGCGGGTCTGCTCAAGCCCGGCGATGTCATCTGGGTGGCCAACGCGCATCGCTCGCGCCTCCGCCGCTACGCCGATTGGACGTACGACAGCACCAATGAAGTGAAATGGCTGGCACCCTATGACCACCGTAGGTCGCCGCCCGGGCCGCCCCAGTTGCGTCTGGAGCAGACCCCGCGCGTGCAGGGCGTGGTCTTCTCCTACGATCACCAGAGCGGCTACGTGGTGGCTATGGTGGGCGGCCTCGATTTCGACCGCTCAGAGTTCAACCGCGCGGTGCAGGCCTGCCGGCAGCCAGGCTCGACCTATAAACCGGTGTACTACTCGCTGGCACTGGACAAAGGCTACGGCTACGGCTCGCTGCTCAACGACATCCCGCGCGCGGAGGTCGACCCCATTACCGGCGAAGTATGGGTGCCAAAGAACCTGAACAACACGGTCGAGTACCAGGTGAATCTGGAATACGCGCTGGTGTGGTCGAAAAACGTCCCCTCGGTACAGTTGTTCAAGCTGGTGGGTGGCAAGGAGGTCGAGGCCTGGGCCCGCCGGCTGGGCATGACCACCCCGATCATCCCTGACCAGGCGCTGGCCCTGGGCGCTTCCTGCACACGCGTCGACGAGCTGACGCGAGCCTTTTCCGCCTTTGCCCGCAATGGCTCACTTGAGGAACCGGTGTACGTGCGCCGGGTGCGCGACCGCGCCGGCCAAGTCGTGGAAGACAACACTGCCGTATCCGATCCCATGGGGCCGCCGGATGCGCGTCTCGATCGCATGGTCGCGCGGGCCGGTCAGTCGGCCAAGACCGTGATCCCGCCGCGCGCGGCCTGGCTGACGTCGCAGCTCTTGCGGCGGGTGGTGACCAAGGGTCACGCCCCGGCGTTGCGCAGCGCGGGGCTCCTGGTGGCGGGCAAGACGGGTACATCGAGCGCCACCATGGATACCTGGTTTGTCGGCTACACCTCGCGCTGGATGATCACGACCTGGATCGGCGACGACAGGCGCGAGCGACCGCTCGGGTTCAAGGACGCCGCCTTCATGCTGAACGTACCCATGGCCGCGCGCTTTCTCTGGGAAACCACGCCGGGCCAGCCGCTGCGCGAGATCCCCTGGGAGCGGCCNNGAGGACGAAGCGGCCGCGCGGAAACGGAAGGGCTAGCGGGGCGAAGGACCAGGACCACCGCGAGCCATCGGGGGAACAAGGCTGATCTCTTCCCTGCTGCACCTGCTCGCTATCGTCCCAAGAAGCCCGGAGCGACCACTTGAATTTCGACCGCCGAATCTTCCGCTCCGCACTTGACGAGAGTTGTGCCGCCCCCGCAGCTAACCACCGAACCACCTTCCCGCATTTCGACGCTCCCGCAGTTTGGCAAGGCCTTGGTAACTCGCTCGAGGCTTGCGCTCGCGGGCAAGAGCTGACCGGCGACTGCGATGCCGGCTGGCGAGTCTTTGAGCTTGAGAGCGACCGATGCCACGCGGTCACTTTCGAACACGATGTGATAGGGCCCTACGACGCTGACGGCATCTCCGAACTGGCCTGAAGGATGCGGCTTCAAGTCCAGCGCTAGACGCTTGCAGTCAGCTCGCGTCATCCCGATTCGGATCATCCCGATCGATTGACCGGGAACAACGATAGGTGCACCAGATTTGTCGGTAGATTGGGTCATGGCAGCTGAACTCCTGGTCGTCTTCTCATCGTGTGTCTTGGCACTCCTTGCGCTCGAGCATGCGAGCGTCGTGACCAGGTGGACCAAGACCGCGACGAGGATGCGGCTCATCGGACTAGGGGATGGGTTGATCCCGGCGCGAACCCGAGGCGATCGGGACCGATTTCGCGTCCCAAGGCAGACAAGTACCTTCCCGGAGTTTCTGGCTGCTGGCGCTAGTCATTCGCTTCGGCCGAGATGGGCTTCACCCGAATCTGCAGGGTCTTTCCCGAAAAATCGGTGCCGATCGCGAGGCCAGCCGCACAGTTGTAAAAGAGTCCACCCTTGATACCCGAGATCCTTTCGCACTTACCCCAGAGCGCATTCTCGTCGTCGATTCTAGCGGTACGCGCAATAGGTTTGCCTTGCAGTCGAAGCTCATATGGAAACGCGCGAACATCCTCAATCCAGATGTCCTCGACTACGTCGGCCTCACTGATCAGAAATCGGATCCCATCAAGCGTGCCACCAGGACGGTTGATTGTGGCCCGCGAAGGGAGCGTGTCGACCTTGATGCCAATCGCAATCTCGCCAATCGACTTCCCCGGGATGATTTCGACAATGCGAGCGTCGCTCACGGTCCTCCCCCTCATAGTAGCCGTTTCACGTTTGCAGAACGCAAGAACGCCAAGCAGACAAAGTGCCAGTCCCCAGAAAGCTGCTCTTCCGCCCGTCATGGGTGATACAGGAAGGTTGCCCGCACGTTCTTTGCGGTATCACGAGAGCTGTCTGGATCGGCTGGCCCGGGCGGCGTCCCCCCCAAGTACCAGGCGGCAAATGATCGCCATCCAACCTTGCCAACCTTCGGGGGCCATGGATCGTAGACAAGGACTTTGCCGCCGGCCTGGTCGGCCCCTGCGATCACAACAATATGGTCTTTGCCATTTGTCCAGAGCGGGCCGTAAGACCGCAGATAGCCCTCAAGCATCGCCAGCGAGACGCAGAGCGGTGGAATGCTATTAAGCCCAAGCAACTTTGCCATCAAGACGACACGGGGGTTGACCAACCCGTGGCCCGCGACTTCCCAAGTGACGACGCGACTCACCTGTGATGGATCAGGATTCCTCGCCAGGGTCGCCCCCAGAGCGCTCCGCTTCCACTGAATCAGCATCTGGGCTGATGCGAACCAACAGCTCGAGTTGTCCTTCTGAGGGATCAAGAGCATTCTTGGAACTTCATACATGACCTCGCCACCTCCTGCAGCAATTTACCCCACCCAAATCTCGATCACGAACGCTTTTCTCAGGACTGTGCGCAGCGACAAATGGGTGCCATCGATAAGGTGGCCCATGGGGTCTGGGGAGTTGAATGGCAGGGCGGGCCGAAACGCCCACAGGGGAAACATTTCGGCCTGCTCGCGGGCGCGGGTCACGCAAGCGCAAGGCGCCGGCGCGGAAAGCGTCGATGAAGGCGCGGTACTGGGCGCGGAATTCAAATTCAGTCTCTTCGTCGAAGGCGTGAACAAAGTTCTCAGCCGGCCCGGGCTGACATTCGTTGCACACAACCAAGTTGACTTGCGCTGGAAATTAGCGCTCAGAATGCCCCTAACGCGGAACGATCCGCTGACAGGCACTTGTCACCAAGGGGACATCCAATGCGCAAGATCCTAGCCGGGCTGATGTTGACGTGCGTGGGCTGGGCGCTGCCCGCGCTGGCGAAAGAGACGATCAAGATCGGGGCCATTTTGGGCGTAACGGGGCCGGCAGCCAACCTGGGCGGCCCCGAGGCTCGCACCCTGGAGATGCTGGTCCAGGAGATCAACAAGAAGGGCGGCATCAAGGGCAATCCCGTCGAACTCATCGTCAAAGACTCGAGCGCCAGCCCGGAAAAGGCCATATCCTTCGCCAAGCAACTCATCGACGAAGACAAGGTCTTCGCCATCATCGGCCCGTCGACCAGCGGCGAGACCATGAAGATCAAAACCCTGGCTGAGGATGGCAAGACCATTCTGCTGTCCTGTGCGGCGGCCGAGGCCATCGTCAAGCCGGTCGGCAAGTACGTGTTCAAGACTCCTCAGAACGACAGCCACGCGGTCCGCAAGATCTACGATCAGATGAAGAAGGCGGGCATCAGCAAGATCGGCGTGGTGTCCAGCAACACGGGCTTCGGCAAGGCGGGCAAGGAACAACTGGAGAAGCTCGCGCCCGAGTACGGCATCACCATCGTTGCCAACGAGGTCTACGACAAAGAGGCCACTGACCTCACCGCGGTGGTGACCAAGCTGAAGGCCGCGGGCGTGCAGGCCTTCGTCAATTGGTCCATCGAGCCGGCCCAGGCCATCGTCATCAAGAATGCACGCCAGATTGGGCTGGAAATCCCCATCTTCCAGAGCCACGGCTTTGGCAACATCCAGTACGTAAAGGCCGCTGGCCCAGCCGCCGAGGGCGTGATCTTTCCGGCCGGCCGGCTGCTGGTGGCCGAGTCCCTGCCCGCCGACAACAAGCAGAAGTCCGTGCTGGTCAAGTACAAGAAGGACTACGAGACACGCACCCACGAAGACGCCAGCACCTTTGGCGGCCACGCCTACGACGCGTTCACGATCCTGGTCAAAGCCATCGAGACGGCAGGCCTCGACAAGGAGAAGGTCCGCACGGCCATCGAGAACACGCACGGCTTGGTCGGTACTGCCGGTGTCTTCAATTTCTCAGTCCAGGACCACAACGGGCTGGCGCTCGACGCCTTCGAGATGTTGACCGTGAAGAACGGCAAGTTCGTTCCCTACATCGAGCCCGCGACCCCCAGCGGCGCCAAGAAAAAATAGCGTCTACCGTGCGCTCTTGCGCCCGTATCCCCCGGTGCGGACGTTCACCATCTGGTCGTTCTCGAACGTCACGAAACGGAGGAAGGAATTGGGGCCAAAGTCGTAGGGTCGTCTTTGTGTTCTCAGCGGCGAGCCGCGACGGTTCGCCGCTTGCGCGACCCCACACGGTCGCCGCCTACCTGCCTGTTCGATTCAACCGCCAGCTTGGCCAGCCGGGCGGTGGTCGCGCGGTCGGCGCGCAAGGCGTCCACGTCTACGGGCATACGAAAGGTCCAGTTGCTGTCATTGACCGTGCCTGGGACGTTCACGCGCTCACGCGTGCCGAGAAGATCCTGGAAGGGAAGCAGGCACAGTTCCGAGGGCGCGGCGTAGAGCACACGCAGGAGGGCGTCGCGAACTTGGTCGTCGAAGTGCTGCTGCGGGTCGATGCCGTGCAGGCCCGGCAGGCTGGTGAACAGCCGCCGCTCGTCAAACGAGATGGCGTCCCACCACTCGGCCTGCGTCTCGGTGTCATGCGTGCCCGAGGTGGCCACCGAGATCAC
>PMIX01000176.1:0-8720 GCA_003158395.1 Myxococcales bacterium
TGTGCAGTCGCTGCTTTGCACACAGGCCACGCAGCGGCCGGTTGTCGTGTCGCAAACGCCAGCGCTGACGCCGCCGTCAGCGCGTCCAGAGCATTGGCTGTTGGTTGTGCACGTGACGCACTGNNTGCACACAAGCCACACACCGGCCGCTGGTGGTGTCACAAACGTTTCCGCCCACCCCGCCATCTCCGCGGCCAGTGCAGTCGCTGTTGCCTGTGCACTTGGCGCACCTGAAAGCCAGGCACATGGTTCCGCTGGCAACACAGTCGTTGTCGCTCCCGCAGCTTCCTGGGAGGTCAACCGGCCGCGTGTCCACTGTGATGCCCGTCGCTGCGTCGACGCGAGGCGCATCCACTGGCGCCTCCACCGCCACGCCGGTCGCTGCGTCGGCCACCCCGTCGACCGGAGCCGCATCCACCGGCGCGTCGACCGCAGCCGCGTCCACCGCGACATCCAAGGGCACGTCCGCCGTTGCGTCCACCGTGGCCGGCGCCGCATCAATCCCGGCCACCTCGCGACCGCCTGCGTCCGCTGGTGCAGCCGGAACCTCGGCCGGGCCACCATCGGGACGCACGCAGCGGAAGTCGGGGGTACAGGTGTAGCCCTGCGCACATGGGGCAGCGTCGTTGCCGCTGCACTTGCTCCAGTCGCGTTCGGTCTTGTCGCAGGC
Source organism: Myxococcales bacterium (assembly GCA_003158395.1). Classification (GTDB taxonomy): domain Bacteria; phylum Myxococcota_A; class Polyangia; order Fen-1088; family Fen-1088; genus Fen-1137. The sequence goes on from PMIX01000176.1 coordinate 671, forward strand.
AAAGAGCAGGCAGAATGGAAGGACATAGTGGATTCGCAGATTCATGGTTCGCCTCACCAGGTGAAGGAGTAGAAGAGGATGCCACCGACCAGCGCGGCGCCGACGCCCCCGGCCAGCCAGCCGGCACCACGTCCGCCGCTGACGTGTTTTAGAGTGCAGTGGGTTGTTTCGCCGGTTGCGCACGCGGACTGGCCGTTTAGATGCAGCAGATATCCTCCGTACGCCGCCGCAGCCAGGCCCAGGGCTACGAGAGCGACGCCGCCNNGTCCTCGGCCTCGAACACGCGCGAGCAAAGCGTGGCGACCTGTTCGCGCAGGGCCAAATGTAGGTCGGGCAGAGTGCAGATGTCGCAGCTCTTGCCGTCCGAGCTGAGCGTCCTTCCGGTTCTCGCGTCCCACATTTGGAGCTGCAGGGTGAACGCACCCTTCTTGAACACCGATTCCACGCGAAGTACATGGGTGGCACCGGTGGCGTGGTGGATGGCGATCACGCAATCGGGCTGATTACAATCTCCATTGACCGCGGCCTTGACCTCGGCAACGGGCACGATCTCGGAACCCAACGAGCCCACGACCTCGTCGATATCAGCCCGCAAGGCTGCGACCTCGCTGCGTGGAACCTTGCTCGTGCTTGCTTCAACTACTGCCACGCGATGAGCCGCCGCCGCGGCCACGCGCGGGACTAGAACCGATAACGTAATGACCCAGAACACGCCGACGCGAAGGAAACGCATGCGCGCACGATCGCGAGATTCTGCAATGGCGTCAAGAGGTTAGCTTGCGAATTCTAGGCGCAACCCCGCGCACCCCAAAGCCCACCCGGCAAAGGCGGCAAGGTCGTCAAGGTGGCGCGGATGATCTCGCGCACGATGTCCAGGGCTTGGTAGTTGTGAACAGCAATATTGCGAAAGCCAACCATGCGCCGCAGCTTCTCGGCATGTTCGCGGGGGAACAGCCCGGCTCCAGGCAGGATGTTGAAGGCCTCGGGGCTGTCCTGGGGGATGGCCTCGCTATACCGCGGGCCCCCGCGGTTTCCCAGCGCCCGCGCCGCCCTCCTTGCCGGCAGCCTCCACGATTCTCCGCAGCCGTCCGTCGAAGGCGAAGGGCGTGCGCCGGACAACCCAGTTCCACTTCCAGGCCGGATGCTTCGAGTTCAGCAGAAGATTGAATTCGCCGCGAGTCACTGCGCTCGGGACCTTCATCGCGGGAGACAATCGCTCGTCATACCAGCGGTTTCCGATCTTCTGCGCAGCCGGGGAAAGATCCGACGCGTCCCAACCCCTGGGCGGATTCGTGCAGACCAAGATCAAGGGATCAGGCACCTCGACCACATACACGACGTGCGGGTGAAGGGCGTCGAAGCGTTTGTAATGCACCAGCCGTTCCAGAACCGCCAGGGACTGGCTTTCAGCCGCGTAATCCAGATAGCGTCCCTTGCTGTGCCAGCGCCCGTCGGTAGCGTAGCCGCTGGCGCCGCTGAACGCAGCCTGGGCGGTTGCGCCGTATTGCTGCAGGACGACGCGGAAGGCCCTCACAGGGGGACGCCGTGGATCATCGCCTGCAGCAGATTGTTCACCTGGCCTGCGCCAACATCGGTGGACAGCATGGCCAGCGGAGTCCGCCTTCCAAGCGCGGCATCCGGCGTGGTCAGCCACTGCGCCACCGCGGCGTCGGTAGAGAACACCTCGCGCGCGAGTTTCTGCGCCCGAATCACCCTCAAGAGACGCTCGGACTCGGTCATGGAGAAGCGCTCGCTCTTGTTGACTCGGTGAGTGATCGTGCGCGGGGACAGGCCGAGCGCATCGAGCAAGACCTTCTGCGATACGCCGAGAAGCGCAACCAGCTGGCGCAGGGCGCGGCTGGGCAGCCCCCTCTCGATGGCGGCGACTTGTGTGGCGGGCGGCTGGGCGACGAGCTGGAGAATGGTCATGGCAATTTTGCGCTTGCTGAGAAGCAATTTTGCACTCCTGGCTGCCGATGTCAACCGGCCCATGGGGGCGACCTACCTGCCGCCCCTCCGGGGGAGGCGAAGCGGGCGAGGCGCACGAGCTCCCCTACTTGCCCTGCTGCGCGCGCACGACCTGCAACTGGCGCGCGATGCGCGGGTTGCCTGGATCGCGCTCCAGGGCTTTGCTGAGCAGGCGCTCGGCTTCGTCCAGATGCCCGCGCTTGAAAGCAATGGCGCCCAACAAGATGTCGGCCTCGCGGTTTCCCAGAGCAGCGGCGCGGCGGGCTTCGCCTTGCGCGCGGTCCAGATCTCCCTGGTCGAACGCAGCCTGGGCCCGATCGAGCAGGGCGGCTCTTTCCGCCAGGGATGCCTCGGGGCGAGGCGGGCGGGTCGCTGCTTCGCCTGCCGCGGTGGCCGAGTGAGAACCTGCAAGATGGTCTGGCGGAACCTGCGCTGGCTGCGTGGGGGGAATGGGCCGTGGCACGGGCGGAGGTGGAGCCACAGCCTCGGGCGCCGCGACTGCGGATGAAGCGGCGGACACGTCGACCGCGGCAGACGGCTCCTCGGCATCCGTGGCCCGGCGCAGGTGCAGGATGTCGTAAGCCAACAGTCCCACGACCAGGATGGCGCCCAGGCCCGTCCACAGAATTGCGCGCCAGCCCCGCCCGGCGGCTCGTGCCGCCGCCATCCGGCGCGCTTTGCGCCCACCCGGCGCGGCAGCCACGTCGGCTATCGATGCGGCCGGCGGCCTGGAAGCGGCGGCCGGCGCGGCTCCAGCGCGCAGGGTTCGCTGTGCGGCTGCGACCAGCTCGGCTCGCTCAGCGCGCTCGGCTTTGGCATCGAACGAGTTTTGCAGCAGCTCAGAAAGGATCGCCGCGCCCGACGGAACCACAGAGGCAAACGGCGCCAGCGCGGCCGCCAGATCTGCCGCGTTGGCAAAGCGGCCCTCGCGGCGTTTGGCCATCGCGCGTGCCACCACCTCGTCGAGCGCGACGGGCGCGGCCGGGTTCAGCCGCGATGGTGGGGGTGGATCTCGTTTGAGGATGTCGTCCAGGAGCCGCTGTTTGTCTGGCGAGGGCGCGACCACGCGGTCGCCGTCGAGGACGGTCCCCACGGGGCGGCCGCTCAGCATCGTCCACAGTACCAGGCCGAGGGTGTAGATGTCGGTGCGTCGGTCAAGGGGGCGGTTGCGCGCCTGCTCGGGCGACATGAAGGCCAGCTTTCCCCAGCACTCACCGGGCACGGTCAGGCCCGCAGCCAATTCGGAGCGCGCGACGCCGAAGTCGAGCAGCTTGACCTCACCCGCGTAGGTAACGCGGATGTTTCCGGGCGTGACGTCGCGATGGAGTAGCTCCAGACCCTCGAAGTCGTGCGCATAGGCCAAAGCGTGCGCCACCTCGCACGCCACTTGTACGGCAGCGGCGACCGGAATCGGCCGCCGTTCGCTGGCGGCGCGGTCGAGCAGTTCTTGCAGATCATGGCCGTCGACGAATTCCTGCGCGATGAAGGGCTCGCCTTCGACCTCGCCTACCGCGTGGGTTCGTACGATGTTGCCGTGGACCAGGCGGCGCGCGATATCGGCTTCATGGCGAAAACGCAGCAGAAAAGACGGGTCGCCCCGCCGCTCCTGCACGATGCGCTTGACCACACAGAGGGTTTCGAGATCCGGCGGGCCGGACATGGCCAGGAAGACCTCGCCCACGCCGCCCCCGCTGAGCGAGCGCAGCAAAACATACGGCCCGAAGCGCGCCGGAAGTTCGTTCACCAAGGGGAAAGCTAGCGCAAGTGGGGCGCCAGTGGAACCAGTCTACCGCTTATCGCAGGCCGCGGCCGCCACGCTCTCGATGGCGATGGCTGCGACCGCCGAGGCGTAGTCGAGGTCAATGTTCTTCATGGTGTCATCGGTGTCGTGATACCCGGTGCGGTTGATGTCGTAGTTCTCCATGAAGAGCACCACCGGTATGCCCAAGTCCGAGAAGATCTGGCCATCGGTGTTGTACAGGGACGAGCGCGGCTCCCATTCGACCCGCTCTTCCGCTAGCATGCGCGCCATGTCCGCTGCTCTCTACGATGTGGAATACCGGGACGGCCAGACCTTGCTGCGAGCCTTTGAGCCAAACCCGGACGAGGTGCGCGCCGCTGCGGCCCAGCTTTCGAGCTACTACAACGACGAGCACAACCGGGCCATGTTGACCCACGANNACAACCGGGCCATGCTGACCCATGAAGACGACATGTCCGTCGAGGAGGTGGTTGCCCACTACACCGAGTCGCGCGAACGAGGGGACCGCCTGTTCCTCATCGAGCAAGACGGCGTGTTGGTTGGGGACGCGGACTTTCGCCACTTTGATTCCGAGTCTGCCGAGTACGCCATCATGATCGGCGCGCGCAATCTGCAGGGCAGGGGACTGGGCCGGAAGTTCACCACCATGCTGCACGCGTGGGCTTTGCGCGAGATGGGCCTTGCGCGTGTGTACGTGACCATCCTGCCGGCGAACCGCGCATCCATACGGCTGTTCGAGCAGCTCGGGTATGGGCCCGACCAGAGCCTTCGGGCGCGCAGCCTGATTGACGAAGAAAGCGACGTCACCTTGTCCGTCGAGCGTTTGGCGTTTGAAAAGCAGCACGGCGCGACGATGGACGGGGTGCGGTTTGCGGTGCGAAAGCGATGGGAGGCGTCCATGAACCTCCCACCCGAGCTACAGTGGCTGGACGGCGTGGCCGTGTCTGTCGTGGCGTGCGACACGGCCGGCGTTTGCACCTACCTGAACGAACGCGCTTGCCACACCTTCGCCAAGGACGGCGGCCGCGCGTTGGTGGGCCGCAGCCTCATCGACTGTCACCCGGAACCTGCGCGGTCACGCCTGCTCGAGATGCTGCGCACCCCGGGCGCGAACAGCTACACAGTCGAGAAGGCCGGAAAGAAAAAGCTTGTCCATCAGACGCCTTTCTTTCGTGACGGTGTCTTCGCCGGCGTGGTCGAATTTGTCATTGAGTTGCCAGCGCTTCTGCCGCACTTCGTGCGCAAGAGCTAGTACCCGCGCTGCTCGAACCCCCCGGCGCTGGTCGCGCCGCCAGTCGCGCTGGTCGCACCGCCCATCGCACTGCCAGTCGCGCTGGTCGTGCCAGCCGTGCTGGTCGCCCCACTCGCGCTGCCGCCGGTGCCTGTGGCCCCGCCGGCTTTGCCGCCCGGGCCGCCGCCCTTGTCGCAGGCCGCAAGTGCGAGGAGGGTTATCCCCAATGTCAAAAGCGCGCTCGACAGACAAATATCGGACGAAGGCGAGATGCGGCATGGAGAGAAACGGGCTTGTTCCTCCTGCGCACAAATCCCTAGAAGCTTCCCGGAATGTCGCACCCTTCTGCTCTATAGCCGGGGTCCTGCTTTCAGAAATCCCGGAGCCGCTTGTCTGGCAAGGAGACGTCCCATGAAGAAAATCTGCTTTTTGACCCTCGCAGCCTCTTTGGCTGCCTCTTCTGGCTGTGGGAATAGCGAACAGAGTCCCCAACCGGAAACTGGTGGATCGATTACGACTGGCGGGGTGACAGGTGGAACCGGTGGCATCAGCGCGGCCGGCGGCAGGACCTCGGCCGGCGGGACGACCTCGGCCGGCGGGACGACCTCGGCCGGCGGGACGACCTCGGCCGGCGGCGCGACCTCGGCGGGCGGTGCGACTTCGGACGGCGGCGCGACTTCGGCCGGTGGCAGAACCTCGGCTGGCGGCAGGACCTCGGCGGGCGGCGCGACCTCGGCCGGCGGAACGACCTCGGCCGGCGGGACGACCTCGGCCGGCGGGACGACCTCGGCCGGCGGGACGACCTCGGCCGGCGGGACGACCCCAACTGCCGGCACGACCCGGACTGGCGGGACGACCCCAAGTGGCGGCACGACCCGGACCGGCGGAACGACCCCAAGTGGCGGANNCCCAAGTGGCGGAACGACCCCAAGCGGCGGAACGACCTCGACCGGCAACACGGGCACGGGCGGTTCGACATCGACCAGCTCATGCGACGCGTCACCAGTCAGTCCCAATGCCACGGCCCAGGCCAAGAATCTGCTCTGCTTCCTCTACAGCCAATACGGCAACCACATCGTGTCAGGGCAGCAAGAAACCAGTTGGGCCGATCCCGAGGGCGACATCAGTTGGTACGCCACCAATGGCCTGAAGTATCCGGCCATTCTGGGCGGCGACTTCCTCTACCCCGCTGGTGGCAGCGACACCTCCGAGATTAGCGGGATCACGCGCGCCATCGCCTACTGGAACGCGGGTGGCATTTCCATGTTCCGCTACCACCAGGGCATGCCGGTAGCCGGCACAACCTACAAGAACGACTGCTACACAGGCACCAACTGCGCCGAGTCTACTCCCCCCGCCGGCTTGCTAGACAACGCGGTCACGGCCGGAACCGCGGAGAATACAGCGTTCCTTAACCGGCTCAACTATATCGCCTATCAAATCGGGGTCATGAAAGCCGCCAACGTACCCATCATCCTGGCAATCTTCCACGAGGCACAACCCAACGGTTGGTTCTGGTGGAGCAAAGGGACCGGAGCCCAGTACGTTGCACTGTGGAAGTACACGTACAATTATCTGACCGCAACCAAGGGACTCACCAACATCATTTGGCTCATGCCCTTCAGTGGTCTCAATAGCATTGCCGCTACCAGCTTCAGTGCCTATTTCCCGGGCAAGGACATGGTCGATCTTTCGGGTCCGGACTACCAGAGCGATTCCGCGACCTTTGCCAAGGTCAAGACCGTCGTCGGGACCATGCCCATTCCTCTTCACGAATCCAGCAAGCTCCCGGATCCCAGCACCCTGTTCCCCAGTTCCGCGCCGTTTGTGCTTTTCAACACATGGGCGGGCTCGCAGAAATCGAACACGTCTATCAACACCGCGTTCAAGAGCGCTCTGACCGTCACACGCGACCAAGTGCCCAATCTCAAGTAGACACTCCGTTGGGGGCTTTCAATGAAGCCCCCACTGGCAATCCCACTTTCTCGGCCGCCGCAGCAGCTGTTTCGCTCGCTAGCGGCCCATTGATCTCTTCACCGCTGCCCCCCGCACGAGGTAGGCATGGCCCGTGTTCGTGGCTGGATCGGGCGACACCTGGGCATCCCGACAGTCCACGCGCACTACGGTCATTGCGCCGGACGGCTGCTCGTCGTCGAGGGTCCCGCCCAGTTCCAGGGCCACCAGCCGGCGCACCAGCGCCTGATCGGTGCCTGTGCACGGATCGATCTCCAAGCGTAGCGGCACGCGGGCAGCGTAGGCGCCTGCCGCGCCCAAGAGGGCACCCTTGCACGAGATCGTCGGCCTCGTCGCGCCGGCCCAGGATGCGCAGCGCAAGCGTGGCCAGCCGCGGAGCATAGGCGCGAAAAGCCTGGTCCAGCGTGGGAGGCTGGACGCAAGGACGCGCCTGGATCAGCCGGAGATGAGTTGAAGTCAGCATCGACCTACCCAGTATGAGGCTCGACCCCGGAAAAACGGCTCATGAATCCCAGCCAGCGTGCGGTCTGCAGGTTGTCGGCGAGCGAAACCGTGAAATGATTGTCTGCCTTGACCCGGCGTCATGTGATCCTTTTCGGCCTCCTCGTGCTGCTTGCCGCGGCTTTCGAGCTCGGCGTGCGCCTGGTGTCTCGGGGCCACTGGCGCAAGCTTGGGGAGGCTGCGGAGCACGAATTGGCCGTTGGAGGACTGCCAGGACTGCTGCGCGCGCGCGCAGCGGCCCTGCGCGGGGCCGCCCACATGCCGGACAACGCGGAAAACGCGGCAACCCTTGCCCTGTCGAACGCGATGTTGGCCAGCGAATACGGGCTGGAAACTACCAGTGCCGCGCTTCTGGCTGTCGACGTCGTCGAGCGCGCCCCACGGGCCTCCCGGCGTGCCCGCTCGCTCGCGCTGGCGTCGCGCGCTCTGGTAGCAGCGACGGCAGGCGATCCGGCGGGCGCAGAGCCCCTGGCGCGCCAGTCGCTTTCCCTGGGGCAGGAGCAGGCGGCGCCCCAGTTCGCGCTCGGCCGGGTGCGCTTTCGTCAGGGTGATCCGGTCGCAGCTAGCCACGCCTTTCGGGCTGCGCTTCTGCGAGAGCCAGATTTCGTCGAAGC